>NZ_JBICYZ010000021.1:0-126500 GCF_043201465.1 Kitasatospora sp. NPDC048298 | reverse complement strand
ACTTGCGGGGTGCTGGCACTGCTCGTGGTTCTCCTTACGCCTGGATCGTAACAAACCCAGACATCAGGGACTCCATGAAAGTCAGAGCAGCTCACTCCGTGTCCGGGTCGCCAAGCAGTTCGAGCAGAGCAGGGAGCTGCTCGCGGACCGCGTCGTAGGAACGCAGTGCGCCCTCGCGGGCGTCGACGGGGTGCCCCGCCACGCAGTACGCCCGTCCCTCGCGCAGGTTCTTCAGCCGTTCCTCGTCGGTCTCGGCGCCGATCTGCTCGTCGTACCAACGCAGATTCTCTTCGGGGCTGATGGCCGCGGCGCGCCACGCGGCGGTGTCGATGCCGAGCGGGAGGTCGTACTCGTCGTGCCAGTCGACGGCCAGACGGGTCAGCAGTAGCAGGGCGTCGGCTCGGGTGCCGGCCGGGCCTGCGACGGCGATCCGGGCGAGGAACGGCACGGCGTACGGAGAGGCCGAGTACCGGCTGCCCTGGTGGAAGATGTTGCTGAACAGGCTGCGGAAGGCGCTCTCCCGGGCCTCCTCGTCGGGCCCGCACACCGCACGGAGTTGGCCGGGTACGTCCTCGGCGCTGCCGTAGGCATGCCCCAAGGCCGCCCAGCCGATGTCGTCCAGTCCTGCCAGGAGATCGTCGGATCGTTTCATGATCAGTACGCTCTCAGGCGCCGCTGACACCGATCCCCCGAACGAGCCGTCTTCTTCAGCCCAGCAGTCAAACTCACCTGTCAATCGGTCAAGGTCACCTGTCCAAGGTCAGCTGATTACGGGCTGCGGCTCCAACGAGAACACGAACGGCCTGCTGCGGCAGTACTTCCCCAAGGGCACCGACCTGTCGGTCCACACCCCCGAGCACCTGGCCGCCGTCGCCGACCAGATCAATCGCCGCCCACGCAAAACGCTCGGCTGGGAAACCCCAGCCGAGCGTCTAGCTAAACTCCTCGCGGCCTAAACAACCGCCACGTGTTGCAACGACCACTAGAAACCGCCCTCCACCGGTTCCAGCGTTCCGATCCCCGTGACTGTTCGGGCCCCGCCCGGAGAAGCCCCTGGCGGTCCTGTGACCGCCAGGGGCCGATCTGCGGCACTGTGTCAGTTCTGGTCGTCGTCGAGGTCAATCTCGGACGTCTCCTGGCTCTGCTTCATCGCGCGGTCCGGCTCCTCCCGGCGTCTTCTGCTCCATGTCCTCGGACTTCGGGTCCCGGTGCCCAGAGCGCCGTTGGCCTGGTCCGCCAAGTCCTCCGCCCTGTCCATAAACCGGTCGCTGCGTCCCAGTGACTCCGTTCTCCAACTGCTCGGGGGCGACGCGCAGGAGGAGGAGGGCGATGTCGTCGGTATAGAGGGCGGCGGGGCGTGCGTACTGCAGGAGTGTGTCGAGGAGGCCGTCCAGAGCTTGGTGGCCGTGTGCGGCGAGGTAGTGGGCGAGGTCGTCGGCGGCCTGTTCGGGGTCGGTGTCGGGGGTTTCGAGGAGCCCGTCGGTGTAGAGGGCGAGGGTGGTGGCCGGGGCGAGGGGCTGAATGGTGGTGGGGTAGCCGGTGCTGGTCTGGATGCCGAGCAGGGGGCCGGGGTCGAGGCGGACGGCCCGGGGCGGGAGGCCGGGCTGGTACAGGAGGGGCGGGGGTGGCTGGCGCTGGCCAGTACGGCCCGGTGGCGCGCCAGGTCGAGGTGCACGTACAGGCAGGAGACGAGCAGGTCGCTCTCCAGGTCGGCCAGGACGCGGTTGGTGCGGGCGAGGACCTGTTCCGGCGGGGCGCCGACGGTGGCGTGGATGGCAGTGCGGACCTGTCCCATGAGCGCGGCGGCGGCCACCAGAATGGTCACGCCCGATCGGGCCACGCACTTCTTCGTCGGTAACATCGCCGCCCGCCCGAGGACGTTCATGCTCCTTGGCGTGTTCAACCCCACGATTGCCGCTCTCACCGCCCCGCGCCAGGACGCGCTCTTCTGAGCGCGCACCCGGATCCTTTACCGGTATCGGGCCGCGGGCGTGGCTCATGGGAGCAGCCCCGCCGCCGCTACGGCTCTGGACCTCGCTCTTCAGCCCGGCCTCACAGTTCTGGTCGGAGAGAACGACAGTGGCAAGAGCGCCGTGGTCGACGCGATCCGGCTTTGCCTGACGTCGAGCGCCGACTTCACCCGCATCACAGCGGACGACCTCCACTACGGTGCCGCCAGCAGAGCCGACTACCTGCAGATCAGCTGTACGTTCGAAGGCCTCGAAAATCAGGAGCTCGGCTCCTTCGGCGAGTTCCTGACCTCGCTTCCAGGAGAGGCGCCCCGACTGACCGTGACTCTGCGGGCAGAACCGTTCGACCCGGATGTGCCCCACCGCATGTCCGTCAGGGTGCGTGCTGGCGACACCGTGCTCGACGGCGAAGCCCGCGAGCGTCTGCGCGCGACGTACCTGCGGCCGCTGCGCGTCGGCTCACCCGTCCCGGTGGACATGGCCACCTATACCTTCTGGCTGTCCCACGCGCCACTGCCACCAGCCTCGGAAGAATCCCTGCCCCCGATGCTCACAGCTACCGTCGCGAGCGCGAAGGGGGAGACGCACTGCGCGACCCTCGTCCTCGAATGCGCCACCAAGCATGGGAGGAGCCACGATCTCGGCAGCCTGCTCCCCGTGATCACCGGAGAGACTCCCGTCGGCGAACTCAATGCCACGGGCCGGCACGCCGCGATGACCACCTTCGTAGCGGCCACGCGCGCCAAGCACCTCCTCGCGCTCGCCGTCCACGAGAGCCGCGCGAATCCGCACCTCGAAGCCCTGGCGCGCGACGGCTGGTCCGTAGTCAGCCTCTGAGCGGGCGCGCGGTTCGGCGTGAGACTGTCCAGGGGCAACAAGCAGGGCGGAGTACCACCGCGACTGATGGGCAGCCAGGTCGCAGATGTCGTCCTCTCCAGGTTTGATGGTGAATGCGACGGCCTCCACCGGGATCATCGTGACCACCGACCGGTTCCCCATCCGCGCGCGAGGCGGGACTGTAAAGGCCTCAGACACGGAACCGCCGACGGCGCCTGCATTCGCCGTGGCGCGGACATTCAGCCCGCTAGGCCCTGTCCGGCGGATCATGACGTCAACAGAGTGTGGGTCGCGATCGTCCATCTGACCTTCATGGTGCAATGTTGCTCATGGCAACACTTCTTGATGTGGCGCAGCTGTTCCGTTCCCTGCATGTACCAGGTACGCCGATGGTCCTGCCCAATGCGTGGGACGGTGCTTCCGCCCGTGTAGTGGCGGACGCGGGTGCTGCTGCGATCGCGACCACAAGTGCTGGGGTCGCCTGGTCACTCGGGCACGGCGACGGCGAGCACATGACCCGCGACCAGGCGCTTGGCGCGATCGCGCGGATCACGGCCACTGTTGACGTACCGGTCACCGCCGACATCGAACGCGGCTACGCAACCGATGCGCCCGGCGTGGCCGAGACCGTCCGAGGCGTCCTCGCGGCTGGAGCCGTGGGCATCAACCTGGAGGACACCCTGCGTCCGGTCGCCGAGCAAGTCGAACGGATCTCAGCCGCCCGCCGGGCCGCGGACGAGACCGGCATCCCGCTGTTCATCAACGCCCGCATCGACACGCACCGCTTGCCGCCCGGTGACCGCACAGCCTGGCTGGACGAAACCCTCACCCGCGCCCGTGCCTATGCGACAGCCGGCGCGGACGGCATCTTCGTCCTCGGCGCACCGGACGCCAGAACAGTCAGAACACTCGTGAGCTCTCAACCCCTTCCGGTGAACGTCCTGGCCGGCCCCGGTGCACTCCCGGTGTCCGAGCTCGCCAAGGCGGGAGCCGCCCGCATCAGCGCGGGATCCTCCATCGCCGAGGCAGCGTACGGCCTGGCCCGCCGGGCCGCCCGCGAACTGCTGGAGCAAGGTACGACGACCACGCTGGAGGGCGGATTCGACTACGCCACCCTCAACACGCTGCTCCTGGCCGAGTCCCCGTACTGAGACTCGGTCAGGAGCGCAGCCACAGTTGGATCGCCGCCACGGTGACGGTGCCGTGGAAGACGTAGGCACGCTTGTCGTAGCGTGTCGGTGCGCCACGAGGCGCTATGGAGTCGAGTGAGGTGAGAGACCATCACCGTCGGGTTGTCGCAGCAATCCGACTGAAGCTGGGGGCAGTTCGTCTCGGGGGATGCCGAGGCGGGCGGTAAGCAGCCCTGACAACGTCGGGACGGACTGGCACTGCCAGACGGTTTGGGTCCGGCTAGCGAGATGGGAAGGTGTACGCGAGGAACCAGTGCTTGACGCCCCGTAATTACGACACCGGCTCCAACCTGGCGGATCTGGGCCGGACGCAGTGCACGACCGTCGGCACGCTGGCGGTCGACTCCGAAGCCGACTCGACTTATCGGTGGGGAGGCCACGCCGAATGTCTGCGGCGTAGGTGTGGCGATGCTGCCGGGGTAGAGCTGGGCACCTCACCCGTCGATCGACTCCGTGGTGAACGTGGGAACTGTCCGTGGTCGCCCTCCGCGCCGGGCCTCCAGCCCGGCCGAGGGCAGGCCCAGCGCCGGCTGACGGCCGTCGGGCAGGGCGGAGGCTCCGTAGTACTCGGAGGCCGGGAAAGCCGGCCACATGGGGAAGGGGGCCAGCAAGTCAGCAGCGAGGACGCTGGAATGTCAGGAGGTTGTCGCCGGTGAACACCGACGAGCTGGAGTCCGCCCTGTTCGGGGCGGAGCTGCGGGTACTGAAGATCCAGACCAAGCTTCAGGGACTCGTCGGCGGGCCGTACCAGGGCTGTCAGTATCCTGCGGGCGATGTGCCGCTGCTGGGTGGTGAGTTCGCGCAGGGCGGTGTCGCACCAGTCGGCGAGGGCGCCGGTGACGGCGCCGATGCGGCGGTAGGCGTCGTGGGTGAGGCGGCCGTCGTGCTCCAGGCGGCGTTCCCACAGCCGGGTGAGGGCGACTTCGAGCAGTGGCAGGACGGTGACGGGGGCCTCGGAGGTGCCGGCGGTGCGGGGGTGCAGGGCCAGGACGTCGGCGATGATCCGCTCCGCGAGGCCCGGGTCGAACTGCGTGTCCAGGTCGCGGGCGGGGCCGGTGACGATCGCGTCCAGGTCCGCGGCGGTGAGGGTGGCGGGGATGTTGAGGACGCCCCTCGCCTGCAGCGCGGCGTCCAGCAGTTCCGGGGCAAGCGCGGACAGGCGGGAGTAGAAGTCGTCGCGCATCACGAGGACCACGCTGACAGCCGCGTCGGAGCGGATCACGGCGGCGATCCGGGCGAGCGCCTGGAGGTCCTGGGGCCCGGCGGAGGAGGCGAGGAGTTCCTCGAACTGATCGACGATCAGCACGACACGGGGTTCAGCGGCTGCATCGGCCACGCCGCCGAAAGCGTCCGCCCCGCCGGTGACGTCCGCCCCGACGCCTTCGGCCGCGGCCCCGGGCAGGCCCGCCCGCGCGAGGGCGGCCGGCAGGTCCGAGCCCGGCCGCACGACCACGGGCAGCCAGCGGTCACTGCCCGGCAGCCGCCCCGCGGCCAGCGCCGGCAGCACCCCCGCCTGGACCAGGGAGGACTTCCCCGAACCGGACGGGCCGAGGAGCAGCACCACCCGCCGCCCGCCCGCCAGGACCGCCAGAACCTGGCGCACCGCCTCTTCGCGGCCCCGGAACCAGCGGGCGTGCTCGGCGGTGAAGGGTTCCAGCGCGCGGTAGGGCGACACATCGCCCTCTCCGAGGGCGGGCCACGCCTCCCGCAGCACCGCGGTCGGGGTGACGTAGGCGATGCCCAGGCCCCGGTCGTGGCCGTCCGGCGCGGTGATCGCGGTGAGCATCCCCACCACCAGGCCGGTGACCTCGTCCAGCACCGGCCCGCCGCTGAACCCCTGCGTCAGGTCGTTGGCGTCGGTCAGTTGCAGCAGCTCACCCGCGCTGTCGGCGGCCGGCAGCAGATCGCCCGCCGTGGCGAACCCGAAGTGCCCGCCCGGCGGAGCCTGCACGGGGAACCCGAACGAGCGCACCCGGTGCCCGCGGCAGCCCGCCGCCGACCCCATCGACAACGGCGCCACCCCCGCCGCGCGCTCCAGCCGCACCAGCGCGACGTCCTGCTCGTACGGCTCGCGCCACGCGGCCTCCAGCACCCGGCCGGTGACCGTCGGGGCACCGGGCGCGCGCGGGAAGACCAGCGTCACCGCCGCACCGGGTCCGTAGCCGCCGTCCGCCAGGACGTGCGCGCACGTCACTACCAGGTCCTCGGCGACCAGGAAGCCCGCACCCACCACCAGCCCGGCCCCGTCGCGGACCTGCGCGACGGCCGCCGGCACGCCACCGGCCGCTCCGCCCCGCACCACCGGCTCTACGGCCATCCGATCAGGCCGTCGGCTCGTCGTTGGCCACGGGAGCGTCGTCTGCGGGAGCATCGGCCTCGTCCCTGCGCCACACCATGCGCACCGTCAGATGGCAGTTGGCCGAGGTCTTGGTGATCACCACCCCGGCCTCCGTGGCGAGATCGACCCCGAACTCCACCTCCACCTCGGCCGGCCCCGCATCCCGCAACCGCCGCAGCACCGTGCGCGCCATGTCGGTCACCGGCTCCAGCGCCGACCCAGACTCGCCGGAAGATCCCGGACCGCGTCACCGACCTGGCCCGCCTTCACCGGCCCGGCCGCCCCATCCACCGCCTCGACGAGAATCGAACCCCCGCCTTCCAACGGCACCCGCGCCAACTGCCCCATGTCGCCCCTCCCTTACCGCCGCCCCCCGGCGGCCACACTCACACCGTACTCGCGTCGGCACTGAGCGAAGGCGTGAACTCCCCGAACGGGCAAGGCTGTTCGGGGAGTTCACCAACCGGCCGCACGAGCACCACACCGTGGGCGGCGCCCAGTACGCCACCGAACTGGCCGAGCTCCCCTTCTGGGTCACCCACATCCTGCTGCCCGTCCACGGCCGGGAGATCGGCTCCACCCGCCCGTGGTGCGCGAAGTGGCACGAGCACCCGGACGCCGTCGCCCGCCTCCACACCTTGTGGCCGGCCTGGCAACAGCTCACCACCGCCGAGGCCGGCCACGCGGGCCCCTCCACGTGGCACCGCGACCACCTGGACCACACCCTGCTCCGACTGCGTGCGCCGGACGGCCCGTTCGCGGTGTGCACCACCAGCCCGTCCCGGCGCGCCCACCGCTCGGTCAGCGGTGCGGGCACGTAGGCGGCCACGTGCGTGCCGTCAACGAGGCCCCGCGAGACCCCGCACCCGAGATAACGCTTGGGTCACGACCGAAGATCGCGTGCAGCAGCCGCGAGCCGGGCTTCGTCAGGTTGGGCGGGGGAGCCAAGGGGGCTTCGGGAAAGGCGAAGATGCTCAAGAGTCGCGCGCCGGGTGACCATGCGAACCGCTGACGTCCCTGCCTTCACGGCATTCGTGCATGCGCGGTCGTCGGCCCTCTTCAGGACCGCGCTGCTGCTCACCGGCGAGCGTCATGTGGCCGACGATCTGGTGCAGTCCACGCTGGAACAGGTCTGTCGACACTGGCGCCGGGTTCGCTCCGCCGACTCACCGGAGGCCTACGCACGCCGGATCCTGGTGAATCTCGCCAACGACCGCTGGCGCAAGCTGCGCGGACGTGCGGAAGTGCCCCTGGACGACGGCATCGGGGCCGGGTACGTCGATCCGTACAAGGGCCTCGTGGTCCGCGACCAGCTGATGCGCGAGCTGCAGTCCCTGCCGATCGGCATGCGCACCGTACTGGTGCTGCGGTACTTCGAGGATCTCGACGACACGGAGATCGGCCACTTGATGAACATCTCGGCAAGCTCGGTCCGGTCTCAGGCGGCCCGGGGCCTGTCGAAACTCCGGTCGACCGTCGACGCACAGGTACTGCACACACGTTCGGGAGGGGCGGTATGAAGGACTACGATCTGGAGGAGGAGCTGGCCGCAGCCATGCTCGACCGTTCACGGCAGGAACCGCCGGGCAGCTACGACGTCGATGACCTCATCGGGTCGGTACGGCGGCGCCGCCGGCGCCTGCGGACCGGTGCGGCGGCGGCCGTGGTGATCCTGGCCCTGGGCGCCGGCTTCGTGTCACAAACGGATCATGACCGCGCCTCGCTGCCCGCCCAGGCGTCGACCGCGTCGAGTACCGACACGCCTCCTTCACCCGCATCCACCAAGCCGTCCTCGCCCACGGCATCGGCACCGGCCTCCCCCGCCGGCCCGGCCCGGACCACGGCCGCCCTGTTCCTCTCCGCCCTGCGCTACCAGAATCCGGCCACCCGCTCCGAGGTGGATCCGGCAGAGGTGGCAGCGCTGTTCGCCGACAAGTCCACGTACCAACGGATCTGGGGCACTGACTCCCGCGGTGTGACCTGCGGCGCCTTGGTCGACGGCGTGCTGGTGTCGGGTGAGGTCCTGCTGTACCAGGGGACCGAGCGGCTCGACCGGACTCCCTCCCTGAGCTTCGACAGGGCCACGGGGAAGGTGACCGACCTGACCTGCGTAACGACCCCCGGGGACACCAAGGGGGACGACCCCACGGTTTCCGGCTTCTACGGCGGGCTGGTGGCGGCCGCCAAGTCCGGTGACTCCATGGCGATGGCGAAGCTCGGGAAACAGTTCGTGACCGAAACCCTTCGCTCCGAGCAAGGCCCGACCGCCGGCATCTGCTCCTTCACCAGCCCCCCTTTCTGGCTCGCCGACGACCCCTCGTCCGCGACCCTCACCCACGGATGGACCGTGAACCTCGGCGGCCCGCACACCTTCCCGATCGAGATCGACGAGAACGCGAAGATCGCCGGCTCCTGCGGCGGGTGAGCCGCACCAGCCTCCGCTGAGGCGGACGACACCGGACCCGGCGCGCACGGCGGCGTGTCCGGCAACCCTTCCACGCCCTGACAGGGCCCCAGGTGATATCCGCATGCCCGGACATCGGAAAGCGAGTGCCCATATGAAGCATCGAACAGCCTTCGTCATACCCGTGCTGGTGGGCGCCGCCCTGGTGGCTCGCGTCCTGATCCCGGCCTCGGGAGCGACCGAGGGCACCCCTCCCGACCCGCTGTCGACGTCGACCGCTTCAGCGCCAGGCACGCTTTCCGGGCCAGAACTCGCCGTCGTGAGTACGACAACGCCGGAGCAGGCCGTGCGCCTCGCGCTCGACGGGCTCGGGGCGCACCACGGCCGGTACGCCCTCGCCGTCGAGGACCTCACCTCGGGCCGCTCGGCCGCCTACGGTTCGACCACCGAGGCCTTCACCTCCGCGAGCATCATCAAAGTCGACATCCTGGCCGCCCTGCTGCTGCAGGCGCAGGACCGCGGAGGCCAGCTCAGCCCTGCTCAGCGACAGCTGGCCTCCGACATGATCCGCTTCAGCGACAACGACGCGGCGCAGAAACTCTGGATCGACATCGGCAGACGCCAGGGCCTGGACGTGGCCAACGCCCGACTCGGCCTCACCCCGGCACACGCTGGTCAGAAGGGGCCCTGGGGACTGACCCGGACCACCGCCCGCGACCAAATCTCCCTCCTGAAGGCCATGTTCACGCAGGACTCCCCCTTGAACGCCGCGTCCCGGTCGTACGTGCGGGCCCTCATGCGCGCCGTGACCGCCGGGCAGAACTGGGGCGTCGGCGCGGCAGGAACGCCCGGTGACCTGCCCGTGCTCAAGAACGGCTGGCTTCCTGACGGGGCATCCCAGCTGTGGGTCGTCAACAGCATGGGCATCGTCGAACGTGCGGGACACACGCTGCTCGTCGTCGTACTCACCGACGATCAACCCACGCGGGAGGCCGGCATCGCGCTCATCGAACAGACCGCGGCGACCGCGGTCGGGGCACTGGTGCGCACACCCTGAAGACCCTCACTCGATTCCTGTGCCGCCGGTGCGCCGGCGGCCGCAGCCCCCCTCGGAGCTGCTGTGGGCCCGGTTCGGCGGTGCGCTGTCGGTCGCGGCGCTGGCCGTCCCCCTAGTAGGGCTTGGTCAGGTCTGTTTTCGCGTGGGTATGTCGCGGTGGCAGGTGGGGCAGGCGCCGACCCAGGTCGCCAGGAGGAGCTGGAGCTCGCGGACGACTTGGTAGAGGCTCAGGCCGGCCCCACGTCTTTTGGGGCGGTGGCCAGTCTGCGCAGGGTGCAGAAAGCGTGGGCGAGGGAGACGAGCGTGACGTGGTGGTGCCAGCCGGTGAACGTGCGGCCCTCGAAGTGGGCCAGGCCGAGGGCCTGTTTCATCTCCCGGTAGTCGTGCTCGATCCGCCAGCGGAGCTTGGCCAGTCGGACCAGGGTGGTCAGCGCGGTGTCGGCGGGCAGGTTCGAGAGCCAGAACTGGACCGGCTCGGCTTCCTTGGCGGGCCATTCGGCCAGCAGCCAGCACTCGGCCAGTTCCACTCCCTCGGTGGCATCGCGGATCTCGCGTCCGGCAGGGCGGATCCGCAGCGCCACGAAGCGCGAGTACATCCGCTTGAAGCCGGTCTTCGTCCTGCCGGGGCGCGACCCCTCCCACCACGACACCGGCCTGGCCGCTTTTGGCCCGGCAGCGATGACCAGGTCCTTCACGCTGCGGGCCTTGTCCGGGTACTTCGCCACCGGCGGCCGGCCGGTGCCGCTGTAGGCGGGCGTGACGGGCCGGGCTTCGGCGGGGTGCGCGGTCGGCGTGGTGGAGATCCCCAACACGTAGTGCAGGCCGCGTTGCTGGAGGCCGAGGCGGAAGGCCGCGGCATCGCCGTATCCGGCGTCGGCGATGGCGAGCGGGACGTGGACACCCCAGCACCGGGTCTCGTCGATCATGTCCAGGGCCAGCTGCCACTTCTCCACGTGGCCCAGACCTGCGGGGATGCCGCACCGGTCGCGGCGGGCGACCTTGTCCGGGTCCGCCTTCGCCGATTCGGGGTCCCAGGACGAGGGGAGGAACAATCGCCAGTTGACCGGTGCCGAGGCGTGGTCACGGGCCAGGTGGAGCGAGACGCCCACCTGGCAGTTGGTGACCTTGCCCGCGGTTCCGGTGTACTGCCGCGACACACACGCCGACGCGTCGCCGTCCTTGAGGAACCCCGTGTCGCCGATGATCAGCGCGGTCGGATCGATGGCCTCCTGCATCCTCCAGGACAAGCGGGCCCGGACATGCGCCGGATCCCAGGGGCTCGTCGTGACGAAGTGCGCGAGAGCCTGCCGGTTTCCGTCCTCTCCGAGCCGTGCGGCCATCGGCTCCACCGACTTCCGCTTGCCGTCCAGGAGCAGCCCACGCACATACGCCTGCCCCCAACGCCGCTGGTCAGCACGCGTGAACGCTTCGAACAACTCCGCCGTGAACGCCTCCAGGTCCTCCCGGACCTCGGCCATCTCCCCAGGTGTCACACCTCAACAACGCGCCACCTACTCCCCAGGACACGCCACCGTCGCGCCGACCTGACCAAGCCCTACTAGAGTTGGAGGCGCTTCCAGTGCACCCGGAAACGCCACAGGCCCGCAGCCCGCCACCCTCCCCCCGATGGCGGGCCGCAGTCACTCCTACCGTCGCCCGCCCCGCCGCACCGGAACCGCAATCGCGGCAAAGCCGGTACCCAGCAGAGTCATTGCCGCTGCATCGAGCTGCGGATGCCTCACGAGGATGACGACCATCACGCCGGCCGCCAGAGCCGATCGAGTCAACTCGATCACCTCAGCCGGCGTCCAACCTCCCCCGGACGGCGCGCTACCCCGCCGCCGCTGAATCTCTCCCACAGAGCACCCTTCTCTCGCTATCGAGTGATGGGCGGCGCCGCTCCCCCACCAGTCTGGCAGTGAGCCAAGGTCCGGAAGACACCCAAAGTGGGTGCCAATCGAGGTTCCAAGATCATCAGAGGAACCCACCCCTAGATTCAGATCAGACAGCAGCGCCTGGAGCTTTGTAATCAAAGGCAGATCGCGGAAAATTCCTTCTGGTAAGTTTAAATTCAGCCCGATGCCCATGCTTACGATCCCCAAATCAAGAGACGATCTTCGATTCAAAAGTAATAATTTATATGGTTCGGGGGGTGAGGCATGCACGCCCCCATCAGCGATGACGACCGTGATCGCGTCCGCCGCCTGCGCACCGACGGCTTGTCCCGCAACGCGATCGCTGCCGGGATCGGGCGCAGCAGTTCGGCCGTGTCGAAGATCGCAGCGGAGGAGGGGGTGGCGTTCGCCGGGGGTGCCCGGGTAGCGTCGGTTACTGCGGCCCGGCAGGAGGACCTCGCGGCCCTGCGGCGGGATCTGACGGCGCGGTTGCACCTGCGGGCCACGGCCAACCTCTACCGGGTCGAGGCTGACGCGTACGTGCGGGTCGAGCTGCTGCCGACCGGTGACACGGTCGAGGTGGTGTCCGATCACCCGCCCGCGTAGGACGAGCGCCACCACTCGCAGGCCATCGGCGGCTATCTGACCAGTGCACCGCGACTCGCCGAGATCGACGCCGGCACGTCCGGGCATGAAGTGCGGTCAATGCTTACCGACTTGGCGAAGGGCCTGCGGGCCGCCTTCGCCGACGAGGACGAGGGGGGTCGCTGGCAGTTGCTCGCCGAGCTCATGCCCGGCGGCCGGCTGCTGTCGGACGAGTCGGGCGTCGCCGACGATTGGCTCGGATGAGTCCTGTGCTACGTCGACCCCGAGAGGCCGCGCGCGTCGCCGCCGAACTCGACCGCCGCTACCCCATCGATCCGCCGCCGGCCGCCACCGGCCGCCACCGGCCGCCACCGGCCGCGGCGTCGGGGCGCAGCCCGCAACCGCGAAGTGGTCCAGGAGGTCGCCCGCAGTTGCTCACGCGCAGCTTGAGTAACCACCGTGCGGGTTCTCTAAATCGAAGCCGTCGCCACCCTGTATGTCCGACGGTTGGGCGCCCGGTCCTTGGCACAGAGCGTCCTCCTCAGCGCCACCTGTGCTGCGTCAGAGCTCGTTAGTCCAGGTAGATGCCGGCGAAGGTGCCGTCGAAGCCAAGGGCCACCCGGGCGGCGTCGGTGTCGGGGTGGTGGGTCCAAGTCAGGTTGGCGATCATCGCGTCGAAGTCCTTGCGGGTGATCTCCGGCTCCAGCCGCTCGTTTTCTGTGGCAAGTTCGAGCGTGTTGTGCTTGGCATGATGTTCACGGAGGCAGGGCTTAAACCTCCCCTCCCCTTCTGCTGGTTGGCCCCCAACGAGCGGGCGCGGGTGTCTCCAGGGTCAGTCGCCGAGGAGCCGCCAGGCGGTGAGGGCGAGCTTGGCCCGGGTCAGGCCGGTGGGGTCGGTGAGATCAATTCCCAGGGTCTTGGCGATCTGGTCGAGTCTGCGGGCGACGCTGCTGTGGTGCAGGTGGAGCAGCTCTGCGGCGCGGCGCAGGGAGCCGCTGGCGCAGTAGGTGTCCAGGGTGTCCAGGCTCTCCGGGCTGTCGGCGATCCGGGCGATGGCGGCGATGTCGGCGTTGTCGCGCAAGCTCTCCGGCGGCACCTCTGCGAGCAGCGCCAGTGCACCCAAGTCGCTGTATTGGACGGCTGGTTCGCGCCCCGTGGTGAAGCGCAGAGCAGTTCTGGCCTGCCGCCAGGACCGGTCGGGGCTCCCAGGCATGCCGAGGCCCGCGCGGACTCCGGCAGGCAGCCCGGCCAACTCCACGGTGGTGGCCAGGATGACGCCCACGTCGGCGAGCGGTGCCGCCTTCACCGGGTGTGCCGGGCAAATCAGCAGCCCAATTCGGTCGAGCGACAGCGGTGAGCGCACAGCAACCACGCTGAGCGGCCCAGGGGCGAAGCCCAGCAGCCGCAGCGCCCGTGCTCTGGCGGCCTCGTCGCTGTCGGCGCTGATGGCGAGCTCGACCAGCGCCGGGTCGGCCATGGTGGTGCGGGCCGGGCCGTACCGTTCGACGGCCGCCGCGGCGGCGATGGCGAGCCGGTCGAGGAGGACGTCGTCCAACGAGCCCGGCGGGCCGGGGCGTTCCAGCCACACCGTGCCGACCTCCTCCTCGTCGAGGGTGATCGGCACGGCACTGGACGCGGGTGCCGGCGGGCCGGACGCCTCCGTCCCGTGGGGTGAGACGCGGGTGCTCTCGCCCGTGCCGTGCAGCCGGATCCCGGCGACGCACTCGGCCAGGCCCGCCGAGGCCCGCGCGAGCGCGGGCAGGTCGACCCGGCGGCGCATCAGCGTGTCGTAGAACGTGACGATGCGGATCGCCCCGTCGACGTACGGATCGAGCCCCGACAGCCGTACGGCCAGTGCCTCCATGCCAGCAGGATAGAAGGACCGTTACGGTGGCAGGTGCGCCGATCGGCGCACGATCGGCACGGGACGCGCGACAGTTGGCGGCTGACCCGCGCGGAGGCGGCCGCCAGGATGGTCGTCATGGATCCCGAACTCGAGGCGTTCATCCCGCTGTTCCCCCGAACCGACCTGGCCGACCCGGTCTCCGCCCGCGGCAGGTTCTCCGAACTGGCCGCCGCAGTACCGGCACCAGACACCACGGACCTGGACGTCGAGGACCGTACGGTTCCCGCCGACCCGGCCGTGCCGGTACGGATCTACCGGCCGCGCCGGGCCCACCCGGTGAAGCGCGGCCAGGCCGCCCTAATCTGGCTGCACGGCGGCGGGTTCGTCATGGGCGATCTGGACACCGAGCATCCCTGGGCCACCCTGATCGCGAACGGCTCCGGCGTGACGGTGATCTCGGTGGGCTACCGGCTGGCCCCCGAGCACCCGTTCCCGGCCGCTCTGGACGACGCCTACGCCGTCCTGCGCTGGACGGCCGAGCATGCGGCCGCCCTCGGCATCGACCCGGAGCGGATCGCCGTCGGCGGCCACAGCGCCGGGGGCGGGCTCGCGGCCGCCGTGACGCTGCGGGCGCGGGACGAGCGGGGGCCGGCGATCCGTTTCCAACTGCTCAACCAGCCCGGGCTCGACAACCGGCAGGAGACCTGGTCGGCCCGGAACTTCACCGACACGCCCTGGTTCAACCGCAACAAGTCCGCCGCGTCCTGGCGGCACTACCTGGGCGGCCGGCCGGCCACGCGGCCCCGGCCCGGGCCGAGGACCTGTCCGGTCTGCCGCCGGCCTACATCGCCACCGCCGAACTGTGCCCCAACCGCGACGAGAATCTCGGCTACGCGCTCCGGCTGCTGCAGGCGGGCGTGTCCGTCGAACTGCACCAGTGGCCGGGCACCTTCCACGGCTCGCAGGCGATCGTGTCCGCCGAGATCTCCCAGCGGCAGAACGCCGAACTCGGCGCCGCCCTGCGCCGCGCCCTGGCCGGTTGAGCCGGGCGTCCCGTCCCGACCTTCAACACCTTCAACCCACGAGAGGGAGAACGTCATGAAGACCCGACTCGCCCTGGCCGCGAGCGCGGCCGCGCTCTGTATCTGCGCGGGCACCGTGGCAGCGGCGCACGCACCCGAGGCAGGCGCCGCCCAGTCGACCGGTCTCGACACCGAGAAGCTCCAGGCTGCCCTGGACGCGGTCCACCAGGCGGGCGTTCCGGGGGTGTTCGCGGAGGTCCGCGACGCGGACGGGACCTGGCGCGGCGCCTCCGGCGTCGCGGACCTCGACACCGGCCGGCCCGTCCGGCCCGGCATGCGCCAGCGCGTCGGCAGCGTCACCAAGACCTTCACCGCCGCCGCGATCATGCAGCAGGTCGAGCAGGGCCGGATCCGGCTGGACGCGCCGATCGGCGACTACCTGCCGCAGCTCGTACCGGGCGACCGCGGCCGGAAGATCACGGTGCGGATGCTGCTCAACCACACCAGCGGCATCGCCGACTACATCCCCTACGCGTTCCCGTCCATGGTGAAGCACCCGCACGTGCCGGAGATGTCGCCGCAGAGCATCGACGACAACCGGTTCCGGCACTTCGAACCGGCCGAGCTGATCAGGCTCGGGCTCGACGCGCCGCCCGCCACCGAACCCGGCGCTGCCAAGGGCGTGTACTCCAACACCAACTACCTTCTGCTCGGGGAGCTCCTGGAGCATGTGAGCGGCGTCCCGGCCCAGGAGTACATCACTCGCAACGTCATCGAACGCGCCGGCCTGCGCCACACCGGGTTCCCGACCACGCCGTACATCGAGGGACCGCACCCGCGGATGTACGAGTCCTTCTTCGGGAAGATCGACCCGCCGCGCGACTACAGCGTCTACGACGGCTCCTGGGTGGGCGTGTCGGCCGGACTGGTGTCGACCATGGCCGACCTCGACCGCTTCTTCGCCCAAGTGCTCGACGGCAGGATCGTCAGCCCGTCGTCCCTGACGGAAATGCAGCGCACCGGCCCGGTCGTGGACCTGGACGGCTCCACGATCCAGTTCGGCCTCGGCCTGGTCAAGGTCGACGTCGGCTGTGGCACCTTCTGGGGCAAGGACGGCTCGGCCTGGGGCGCCGGGACGATCTCCCTGATCCGGGCCGACGGCAGGCGCCAGATGTCCGTCGCGATCAACCTCCAGCGGTGGAACAAGCCGGACGCCTCCGGCCGGCTCCAGCCCCACCCCATCGACGGCGCGCTCACGGCCCTGTACCGGCAGGCGATGTGCGGCGGCGGCGCCACGGACGCCGAGGACGCCTCGTAGGTCCGGGTTCCATCTCCCGCCCGCTCGTTGGAGGCCAACGAGCGGGCGGGAGTCGTTCCTGGCCGTGTGCCTTACTCCCGGTTGTGGAACGGCAGCACGACGCCCCCGGGCTGCTGCTGTTCGCGCAACTGGTGGTTCTCGACTTCCAGGACGTGGATGATTCTGGCGTACTGGCCGACGAGTTCGGAGAGCTGGTCCCGGGCGGAATGGGCCCTCTTGAGTTTCCGCTTGAGGGCGGTGTTCTCCTCCTGCAGCCGGTCCGCGATCTTCGGGCGGCGGTCCTGGGCCTTGACCAGCGCATAGAACAGGTCCTTCAGGCCGGTGTGCTTGTGGGTGAGCTTGTTGCGTCTCAGCCCGGCCTCGACGGCCAGGGACTTAACCGTCAACTGGCCGCCGGAGTGCAGCGGGAGGCCGATCAGGAGGCGGACCATCACCTGTGCGATCTGCTGGATCTCCTGCGTGTCTTCCGGGTTGAGCGATCCCGCGCTGGCGGTGCTGTGGGCGGCCACAATGTCGACGACAGCGGCGATATCCGCCGTGTCGAAGACGGCGGGCCGGGCTGACGCCTGGGTCTCGGTCACGGCTGGCTCTCCGGTGCCGGGAATGGTCGGGTGGCAGTGACGTGGTGATCGACCGCGATCTGTTCGAGTTCGGCTCGTCGCTGCCGGAGTCGTTGGCGGATGGGCAGGGGCGTCAGGTCTGCGGCGAGTTCCTCGTCGATGCGGCTGATCTCCTCGCGGATCCGGTGAACGTGGCTGTCGGTGCGCCACCTGGAACACTCAGCCCACCCCGGCCGGTCCGAGTCCCGCATCCGGATCCTCGCGATCACCGGCACCGTACTGGACACCGGCTGCCGCGCCGGCGAACTCTGCGCCCTGCGCAGGAACGACCTCGATCTGCACAGCGGTACGATCCGCCTCACCCGACTCCCCCAGCACCGCAACCCATATACCACGCCCGCCACGTCGACGGTCAGCCAGTCCGGCCCCACCCGGGCCGCGATGCGCCACTGGCTCACTGCCCTTCCTGCTCACCGAGGACCACTGACGCCCCGGACCGGAGTCGGGCCGGCGCGGGCCCCGCTCGCAGGCGGCCGACCGCCGGGAAAGCGGGCGACAGTACGAGGGACCGTCAGTACCCTCACGGCATGGACGATCAGGACCAGTACGACCGGTACCGCGCGGACTCGAAGGTGCTGGCGGCCATCGGGGCGCGCCTGGACACCCAGTACCCCACACTCACGGTGCGCCTGCCCAAGGACCTGGCGCGCGCCGCGGTCGCGGCCTGGGACCGCGACGAGCTGGGGGACGTCGGCGAGGAGACCCACGAGCAGTACGCCCTGCGGGGCGACGCCGGGGAACTGGCGCTGATCGGCCTGGCGATCTCCGAACGCGGCCGGGAGGAAGGCGACGAGGTCGTCGTGGACCTTCACATCGACAGCATCGGCCTGGCCGTGCAGGCCTCCCGGTAGCGGCGACGGCGGCGCAAGCAAACGCCTTGATGATCATCGATGGCCTGGGGCCCGTCTTGTCGATCAGCTCGGATCAGGCCGCGGCTCCCCGGCCGAAGGCTGGGGGCGGAGCCACTGCGGTGGGGGCACCTCCCGGCCGGAGGCTGGGGGCCGTTGGCGACCGACGACAACGCGGCGAGGTGCGTGCCCCAACGCCGCGGACCCGGGAATGATCGGCAAGACGGGCCCTAGGGTGACCGCCATGCCCATATCCATCGAGCTGGTGATCTTCGACTGCGACGGCGTCCTCCTCGACAGCGAGCGCCTGGCGGTGAAGATCGACGCCCGGGTGACCGCCGCGGTCGGCTGGCCGCTGTCCGAGGCCGAGATCGTGGAGCGCTTCGTCGGACGCAGCCACGCCTACATGAGCGCCGAGGTCCAGGCGCACGCGAGCGTACCGCTGGAGCCCGGCTGGGAGCAGGCGTTCCAGCACCTGTACGACGAGGCGTTCGCCACCGAACTGGTCCCCGTGGACGGCGTCGTGCGGGCACTGGAGGTGCTGGCGGAAGCGGGGATACGTGACTGCGTCGCCTCCTCCAGCAGCCACGAGCGGCTGCGCCGCACCCTGGGGCAGACCGGGTTGCCGGCGCGTTTCGAGGGGCGGATCTTCGGCGCGGAGGACGTCGCGCACGGCAAGCCCGCGCCGGACCTGTTCCTGCACGCCGCCGCCACCATGGGCGTCGCACCCGAGGCCTGCCTGGTGGTCGAGGACAGCAAGTACGGAATCGCCGCCGCCCGCGCGGCCGGCATGCGCTCGCTCGGCTTCCACGGCGGCCTCACCCCCGCCCACTGGCTGACCGGTCCCGGCACCCGCACCTTCGACGACATGCGCGACCTGCCCGCCCTGGTCGCGACCGCGAACGGACTCCCGCTGCCCTGACCGCCCCGCCGCGTCCGGCGGTGAACGGTGCCGCCCTCCCGGGCCGTTGTGCCAGGTGGGGGATCACGTACGGCACCGGCGGGGTGCCGGCGTGGCGACAGGAGGCGGAACGTGGCGGCGGACCACATGGTCATCGAGCAGGTGCGGCGGCTGGGGCACGGCCCGGAACGGGACCTCTCCCCCGACTACGGGCTCCTTCCCCCGGCCCCGCCCGCCGAGCCCGACTGGCGACGGCCCCTGGACTCCCTGGGCACGGTGCTCATCCCCCCGCAGGCCAGGCCCGCGTCCGCCGCGCCCGCCCTCCTGGCGCCGCCTCCCCCGCCGTACGCCCCGCCGCTACCGGCACCCGTGCCGCTGCCGCTGCCCGTCGTCGCCACGCCGGCCCCCGGTGCGCCCACGGCACCGCCCGTTGCCGCCTCGCTGCCGCCCGTTGCCACCGGCCGGCGCCCCCGGCTGCTGGCCGCCGGGCTGGGCCTGGGCCGAGGCGAGCAGCGCGAGCGGGAACGGCTGGCGGCCGTCATCCGCACCCCGCTGCACCGCTCCTTCCGGATCGCGGTCATCGGCCTCAAGGGCGGCGTCGGCAAGACCTCCGCGACGCTCGGGCTCGGCTCCGTCCTCGCCGAGACCCGGTCCGACAAGGTCGTCGCCGTCGACGCCAACCCGGACACCGGCACCCTGAGCCGGCGCATCCGCCGCGAGAGCCCGGCGACCGTCCAGGACCTGCTCGCGGCCGCGCCCTCGATCACCGGCTACATGGACATCCGCCGCTTCACCTCGCTGACCCCCAGCGGGCTGGAGGTCCTGGCCAACGACGCCGACCCCACCGTCGCCGACGCCTTCGACGGCGAGGACTACCGGCGGCTGGTCGAGCTGCTCAGCCGCCAGTACCCGATCGTCCTCGCCGACTGCGGCACCGGCCTGCTGCACGGCTCCATGGGCGCGGTGCTCGACCTCGCCGACCAGCTCGTCATCACCGCCACCACCAGCGTCGACGGCGCCAGCGGCGCCGACACCACCCTGGACTGGCTGTGCGCCAACGGCTACCAGGAGCTGGCGCGGCGCAGCGTCACCCTGATCTCCGGCGTACGGGCCAAGAGCCGGGCGATCAACGCGGACGACCTGGTCGCCCACTTCGGACAGCGCTCCCGCGCCGCCCTCGTGCTGCCCTTCGACGAACACCTCGCCCTCGGCGGCACGTTCGACCCCACCAGGCTCCACCAGCGCACCCGCCGCGCCTACCTCGACCTCGCCGCCCTCGTCGCCGAGGGCATCCGCCCGGCCGGCGCCTGACCGCGCACGGCCGCAACCCCGAGGCGGCCCGGACCCCGGCGGCACGGCGGTACGAGCCGGATCCGGCCCGGGGCGGTGTCCTGGAGATCAAGAGCGCAGGCGCCTCGTGTGGCCGCCGGTACCGCTCGGACGACGCTTCAACGCGTCGGCCCGATCCCCTCCGGCAGGACGTCCAGCACGAAGGCGACGGCCTCCTCCGGCGTCTCGAAGCGCGCGAGCAACTCGCCCCGGTCCCGTACCCCGTAGCGCCCCTCGTCGTGCGGCCAGATCATGGGCCCGACCCGTGTCGCACTCCGCTGCCCCGTGGCACCGGTGGCGAACCAGAGGTCGAAGTGGCTGGTCACCGGCATCAGTCGGCGGAGCACCGGCTGGTCGTACGCCGCCCGCCCAACAGCTCGTGCACGCGCGGGAAACGGTTCATCGGCGGCAGGTGACTCGGGCACGCCGGGCAAGGTCGGCGACTGCCGGATCGGCGTCGGCGTCCACGCGGTCTCCGACGCCGCTTCCTGCCCGTTGTCCTGAGGCCTGTTCCTGCCCGGGGCCTGGGACGGACGCCCGCTGCGCCCCGTCAGACCTGCCAGCGGCCCGGGCGCCAGGCGCGGCGCCGGGCGGCGGTGCACAGCAGGGCGAGGCCGAGGGTGAGGGTGACGGTGGTCAGGACGGCGACGGCCACGGTGGCCGCCTCGCCGGGGGCGGGGTCGGGGGGCGGGGGTACCAGGAGGGTGGCCTGCGGGGCGGGGAGGGTGGCGGCGGTGGCGGGCGGGGTGGCGGTGAGGGCGGCGAGGGGGTCGACGGTGCCGTAGCCCAGACGGGGGTCGGGCAGGGCGGTGCCGGGATGGTAGGCGGTGGCTTCGAGGCGCTCGCGCAGGTGGGCCGGGTCGAGGTCGGGCCGGTGGCCGAGGAGCAGGGCAGCGGTGCCGGCGACGACGGCGGTGGCGAAGCTGGGGCCGCTGCCGGTGAAGTAGCCCTTGCCGGCGGGGCCGGTGCTCATCATGGCCTCGCCCGGGGCGGTGAGGTCGACCCGGGCACCGGCGGCTCCCGGGCCGGCACCACCGCCGGGGCCGATGCCGACGCTGGTGCCCGAGGCCGTCCCTGCCCCCGTCCCCGAGGCCGTCCCCGTCGCCGCCGCGCCGCCGCCCGGGGCCAGGGCGGCGACGGTGAGGACCTGGGGCGGGGCGGAGGGCAGGGTGGCGCCGCCCTGGTCGGGGGTGGCGGGGGCGACGACCAGCACGCCCTTGGTCTCGGCCTGGCGCAGCGCGTCGTCGAGGGTGCTGTCGCCCGCGGGCAGGGGCAGGGCGGAGGCGATGATCCGGGCGCCGGCGTCGGCGGCGTCGCGGATGCCCTTGGCGAGCAGGGCGGGGGTGGTGTTGCCGGTGTCGTCGGTGACGGCGACGGCGAGGATCCGCGCTTCGGGGGCGAGGCCGGCGAAGCCGGTGCCGTCCTGGTGGCGGGCGGCGATCAGTCCGGCGAGGAAGGTCCCGTGGCCGACGCAGTCGCGGGTGGAGTCGCCGGTGCCGTACTCGCGCGGGCCGGGCAGCAGGCGTTCGCCCAGGACCCCGGAGGCGGGGTCGACGCCGGAGCCGACGACGGCGACGGTCACCCCGGCGCCGCGGCTGAGCGGCCAGGCGGCTTCGGGGCGCAGGAAGGCCTGGGCCCAGGGGGTGCGGTCGGTGCCCTTGTCGGAGGCTTTGAGGCAGTCGCCGGCGCGGGTGGCCGGGCGGCTCTGGCCGATGACGGGAAGCGCCGACGGGTCGCCGCCCGCCGCCGAAGCGGGCAGGGCCCCGGTGCCGAGGGTGCACAGGGCGGCGGCGAGGGCAGCGGTCCGGCGGGCGTTCACACCGCGCTCCCCTGGAGCAGGGCGGGGACGTCCTGGGGCAGCAGCAGGCTCAGTTCGGACACGTCGCCGACCTCCAGGCGGGCCAGGCGCCCGGCCTGACGGGTCATCATCGCCTCCAGGGTCTGCCGGGCGAAGCGACCGTTGCCGAAGTTGCGGTCCCGGGGGACGGCCTCGCACAGCCGCGCCAGCGCGGTGAGGGTCTCGGGGGCGCAGAGGTAGCCGGCCTCCTCGGCCTGGCGGCTGACGATGGTGACGAGTTCGTCGGCGCTGTAGTGGTCGAAGGCGATCTGCTGGGGGAAGCGCGAGGCGAGGCCGGGGTTGGAGGCGAGGAAGGACCGCATCTCCTCCTGGTAGCCGGCGACGATCACCACCACCTCGTCGCGGTGGTCCTCCATCAGCTTCATCAGGGTGTCGACGGCTTCCTGGCCGAAGTCCCCGGAGGCGGCGCCGCCGCGCGGAGTGAGGGTGTAGGCCTCGTCGACGAACAGCACGCCGCCGCGGGCGCGTTCGAAGGCTTCCTTGGTGAGCTGAGCGGTGTGGCCGATGTAGCGCCCGACCAGGTCGGCGCGGGCGGTCTCGACGAGCTGGCCGGTGGGCAGGACGCCGAGTTCGGCGAGCAGGGCGCCGTAGAGGCGGGCGACGGTGGTCTTGCCGGTGCCGGGCGGACCGGCGAAGACGAGGTGGTGGCTGATCCGGGCGGCGGGCAGGCCGGCCTCCTCGCGGCGGCGGGCCTGGGTGATCAGGTTGACCAGGTTCTCGACCTGTTCCTTGGCGGCGCTCAAGCCCACCATCGCGCGCAGCCGCTCCAGGAGTTCGCCGCGGCCGTCCGTACCGGGGCCGGGGCCGTTGGCGCGGACGGCTTCGGCGCCGAGGTCCTCGGGCAGCAGCAGCGGCAGGTCGGCGTCGGTGACCTCGGCCAGGGCGGCGAGCCGGGAGGCCTGGCGGTCGACCATCTCCTCGAAGACCTTGCGGGCCGCGCGGCCGTTGCCGAAGTCGGCGCCCTTGGGCATACGGGTGAAGTGCGTCGCGAGCACCTCGACGGTGGCCTCGGCGAGTTCGAAGCCGTGGGCGGCGGCGGCCCGTTCGACGATGGTGACCAGTTCCTGCGGCGAGTAGTTGCGGAACTCCACGGTACGGCTGAACCGGGAGGCCAGGCCCGGGTTGGAGGAGAGGAACTCGCGCATCTCCTCGGAGTAGCCGGCGACGATCACCACGATGTCGTCGCGGTGGTCCTCCATCAGCTTGACCAGGGTGTCGATCGCCTCCCGGCCGAAGTCCGGACCGGTGCCGCCGGATCCGGCGGACAGGGTGTACGCCTCGTCGACGAACAGCACGCCGCCGAGAGCCTCGTTGAACACCTCGGTGGTCTTGATGGCGGTGCCGCCGACGATGGAGGCGACCAGGTCGGCGCGGGCCACCTCGGTCAGGTGTCCGCTGCGCAGCACCCCGAGTTCGGCCAGGATGCCGCCGTAGAGGCGGGCGACGGTGGTCTTCCCGGTGCCGGGCGGCCCGGCGAAGATCAGGTGCCGGCCCATCGGGAGGGCGGGCATCCCGGCGAGTTCGCGCCGCCGGGCCAGCTTGTTGAGGTTGACCAGGGTGGCGACCTGTTCCTTGACGCCCTCCAGGCCCACCAGGGCCTGCAGGGCGGCCTGCGGGCCCTCGGGCTCGGGTGGCGGCGCCTGGGTGACGGCGGGCTGCGCCCCGGTGGGGTCCGGGTCGTCGGAGGCGGGCGGGGTGGCGGCGGGGCGGGTGCCGGGGGTGGCGGCCGCGCCGGGGTGGGCGGCGGCGCTGCCGTGGCTGTCGGCGTGGGCGTTGTCGCGGCTGGTCAGGTCCTGGACGGCCAGGCGGGTGCTGGGCCTGGTCTGGCGCAGTCCGGAGCCGCGGTTGCCGGTGACGGTGCAGCCGGTGACACGCACCGGTTCCTCGGAGTCCACGCGCAGTCCGTCGTGGGCGTTCTCGGTGAGTTCGCAGCCGGTCAGCGCGGCCCGGGCGCCGGGGGCGAGCAGGACGCCGTGGCGGCGGTTGCCGTGGACGCGGGTGCGGGCGGCGGTGACCTCGCCGCCGTCCTCGACCAGCAGGCCGTCGCCGCCGCAGTCGGCGATGTCGCAGTCGCGCAGCGAGGCGACGCCGCCGGGGCCGATCTCGACGCCGTTGACCGCCGCCCCGGCGCCGGTGGCGGCGCCGCGCACGGTGGTGCCGCCGATCTGGGTGTTGCCGCCGTCGGCGACCCGCAGGGCGGCCCGCCCGCCCGTGCCCAGCACGCAGGACTCCAGGCGGCCGCGGCCCTCGCGCAGCACCTCCACACCGTGGCCGCCGACCTCGGCGACGTCCACGCGGCGCAGCAGCGGGTTGGCGCCGTCGCGTACCAGGACGCCGGTGCCGGCGGCGCCGCGCACCTCCAGGCGGTCGAACTCGGCGGCGCTCTCGCCGGTGAGTTCGACGGCGTCGCCGGCGCCGTCGGTGACGGTGGTACGGGTCAGGACCGGGCTGGCGGACTCGTCGACGAGGATGCCGGTGCCCTGGGCGTCGGCGACCGCGCACTCCTCGAAACGGCCCCGGGAGCGGGTGGTGACGTGGATGCCGTGGCCCTTGGTGCGGGTGGTGCGGCAGCGGCGCACCAGGGGGTCGGTGCCGCCGGCCAGGACCAGCCCGTGGCCCCGGGTGCTCTCCAGGGTGCAGTCCTCCAGCAGGACCTGGGCGGCGGAGCTGAGGTAGACGCCGATGGCGACGTCGCGCACGGTGGTGCGCAGCACCCGGGTTGTGCTGTGCTCCTCCAGGGCGATGCCGGGCTTGTCGGTGGCGGAGATCTCGCAGTCCTCGATGGAGCCGCGGCCCTCGCCGTTGGCGCACACGCCGTTGCCGCGCGCGTCGCGCAGGACGCAGTTGCGCACGACGGGGTTGGCGTTCTCGCCGATCACCACGGCGGAGCTGCCGAGGTGTTCGATGACGCAGTCCTCGATGACGCTGGTGCCGGTGGAGGTCTCGACGATGCCGGCGCCGGCGGGGTTGACGACCCGGCAGCCACGCATGGCCAGGGAGCCCTGGCCACGGGTGAGCACGGCGGTCCAGGAGTTGCCGGCGACCTCGCAGTCCTGGAGGGCGGCCTGGCCACGCGGGACGTCGACGGTGGGCAGCTCCTCGTCCTGGCCCTGCAGGACCAGGCCGGTGAGCTGAACGGCCTCGGCGACGACCTGGACGACGGCGCCGCGGCGCGGGGAGAGGCGCACGCTGCCGCGGGCCTCCTCGGCGGTGATGGTCACCATCTTGGTGATCACCAGGTTCTCGTCGTAGCGGCCCGGGCGGACGCTGATCACCGCTCCGCTGCGGGCCGCCTCCAGGGCGGCGCCGATCGTGCGGTAGCCGCCCTCGCCGGGCTGCGCGCCGACCGTCAGCACATGGCGGGTCATGGGCCGTTCTCCTCCGTCGTTCGTGGCTGTGGTGCCGGTGGTGCGGGTGTCGGTGATGCTGCTGTGCCGCGGGGCCGGGTCAGCCGGTGCAGTCGGCGCGGACGGCGGAGGCGGCGTGGTGGGCGTAGGTCTTGGTGCTGTCGCCCACCCAGTCCTGGCCTCGGCTGTGCATCACCACGGCGATCCGGCCGCCGCTGAGCGGGTAGGTGCCCGCCGAGACCCACTGGCCCCGGGAGGAGACCTGGTTGACGGTGAAGGACTGGCCCTGGACGGTGTAGTAGGTGGGGGCGCCGCCGACGGCCTTGATGTCGCCGTTGTTCGGGACGTAGACCGACAGGCGGCAGCTGCCGGTGCTGAGCGAGCCGGTGTCGAAGGTCCACACCACCGAGTTGCTGCTGTCGTCCTTGTTGGCGGCGCCGGACATCGGCATGGAGACGAAGCCGCCCCCGCAGCCGTCGCCGCTGTAGCCGCCGGAGTTGTTGCGCCAGCCCTTCTGACCGTCGTCGAACCAGCCGTTGCGCTGCATGGAGGTGGATCCGCCGCAGCCCGGGCCGGCGACGGCGTGGTAGGTGGGCGCGGGGGGCGGGGCGGGCTGGCTCGGCTTGGCCGGGGGCGGGGCCGGCTGCTGGGGCTGGGTCTGCGGTGCGCCGCCGCCCTGCCCGGCGCCCTGGCCCGCGCCCTGTCCCGCGCCCTGGCCGCTGCCCTGTCCGGTGTTCTGCCCGCCACCCTGGCCGCCGCCCTGGGATGCGGCGGGCGCGCCGCCGACGGCGTGACTGGTGGTCGAGGCGCCCGGGCCGGAGCCCTGGTCGGCGCCGATGCCGGGCAGCACGGCTCCGGCGGCCGCGGCAGCCGGCACCACGGCGCCCTCGCCCGGCTGGGCACCGGCCGGCTGGCCGGGCTGGCCGCCTTCCCCGGGCTGGCCGGGCTGCAGCGGCTGGTCGCCGGGCGGGTTGCCGGGCGCGTCGGCGCCGGGGACGTAGCCGTTGCCGCCGCCGTCCGGCTGGGAGAAGCCGGCGGGCGGCGGCCCGTCGGCGCCGGGGGTGCCGGGGCCGTCCCCGCCGAAGCCCGCGATGCCCAGCGGCACCCCGACCAGCACCAGGCCGGCGATCACCGCGGCGGCCACCATCGGCTTGGGGATGCGCCGTTGGGCGCCCTCCTCCTCGGCCGCGGCGGCCGGCGCGGACGCGGCACTGACCCCGGGCCGGGCCTGCCCGGCGGCCTCCACCGCCGTTGCACCGCTCTCCTCGACCGCGGGCACCGCCCCGGCGGCGCCCACCCCGGCCGCTCCCACGACCCCGGCTCCCGCGACCGCGGCTGCGCCGGTCACGGCGGCTGCGGCGCCCGGTTCCCGGGCCTCGACGGCCGGCTCCGGCACCTCCCAGGCCACCGCGGGCAGCTGAATGCCCCCGCCCAAGGCCCCGCTGCCCCGCGCACTACGTTCCCTGCCCACCAACGCTCCCCGGCCTTCGACGACGCCCGACCGGGGCGGCGCCGCGCGGCCGTACGACCGCGCGGCGAGAACCGCCCCTCCTCCAGACCGACGGACGGCGCGCGGCCCCGGGTTCAGCCGGTTTCCAGGCGCCAGGCCGGCTCGGCCCGGCGCGGCGGCTCCAGCACGAACTCCGCCGCCCGCCGTACGGTCTCCGCCGACGGCCGCGGTTGCGACGGCGGGAGCGCCCCGGTGCGCTCGCGCAGGTGGGCGAGCAGCCCGGGCTCCGGCGCGAGGTCGTACTCCGCCAGGTAGTAGGCGACGGTGTCGGTCCAGATCCACTCGCCGTCGGTGCGGTATCCCATCGGGACGGCGCCCCGGCGGGAGCCGTCGAAGACGTCGTCCATCAGCATCGGCGTCACCAGCACCTCCGCACCGGACCTCAGGTACCCCAGCAGAGCGGCCCGCTGCGCGGAGTCACGCACCAGCGGGCGGTCCGGCGAGAAGCCCGGCCCGCTCACCGGGTCGACCAGGTCGAAGACCGCCGCCAGCCGGAACTCCGGCTCCGCCGCCCGTCCTTGCTGCTGCTCCACGTCCTGCTCCCGCTGCCGCTCTCGTCCGGGCGTCCCGGCCGGACGCCCTCTCCCGCTCAACGGCCCCCGGCCGGGACGGCGTTCAGCCGTCGCCCTCCTCGTCCCCGTCCTGCTGCCGGGGCTCCGCCGTCATCAGGGCGGCGTAGACCGCCGCCGCGGAGTTCGTCCCGGCCGGAGGCTGTCCGGTCGGCTGGCGGCGCACCGTGGTACCGCGCCGGGGCGTGGGGCCGCCGAAGCTCTGGTTCGGTTGGTACACCGGCTGCGCGGTGCCCCGGGAACCGTCCTGGGAGTCCTCCCGGAACGTGGCCCGGGAGTCGGCACGGAACGTGGCCCGGGAGTCGGCCCGGAACGTGGCCCGGGACGCGGAGCGGGAGATCGAGCGGGAGGGGACCTGCGGGGGCAGCTGACGACTGAGGGACCTCAGCGTCTCCTCCGTGACGGGCCGGCCCTCCTGCGCCGCCGCCACGGCCAGCCGTAGCAGTTCGCGCCGATCCGCGTTCCTGACCGGCGCGTGCTCGGGCAGGCCGCGCACCCTGCGTACCAAGGGGTCCAGGTCGGCGGCGGTGAACCGCCGGGTGGGGTCCGCGGACTCCGCCCGCGCGAGGGCGACGAGGCGGCGGCCGACGGTCAGGTTCTCGGCCGAGGGCAGCCGGCCCGAGGGGAACAGGTCGTGGACGACGTGGACGACGTCGCGCATCCGCGCCGCCTCCGCCGCCGTCACCGGAGCCGTCGCCGGCGCGGGGGCGACGGGCCCGGGCCTGGTCTCGCGCGCCAGCTCGACCAGGTGGACGACCTCCACGCTCACCGCCCCGAGCAGATCGGACTCCATGGAGGTGCTCAGCCTCACCAGGACGTCGCCCTCGGTCCAGCCGCCGTCCGTGGTCCGGCTCTCGGCGGCGCGCAGCTGGAAGTCGCGCACCACGCGGAGGTGGTCCGACCTGAGCTTCTCGCGTCCGGACGGGGCGGCCGGGGCGTGTTCGTCCAGCTTGGCCGTCAGCGCTCCGTGGAAGGCCGCCAGCAGGGTGTTCGCCGTGCCGTCCAGACCCTCCAGGGAGTCGCCCTGGTGCACGATGCTGGCCAGGGAGACACCGGGCAGTGACATGCCCTGCTCCACTCGCCACAGGGCGACCTTGGCGACGTGGTCGGCGACGGCGTCCATCCAGGTGCGGGTCACGTCGTTCAGCGG
Source organism: Kitasatospora sp. NPDC048298 (assembly GCF_043201465.1). Lineage (NCBI taxonomy): Bacteria > Bacillati > Actinomycetota > Actinomycetes > Kitasatosporales > Streptomycetaceae > Kitasatospora > Kitasatospora sp. NPDC048298. The sequence continues at coordinate 97,906 of NZ_JBICYZ010000021.1, read as the reverse complement.
GCGGACGGCCGACACCGGGAAGTCGCGGGCGTCGTCGTGGTGGTTGGACTTGACGACGACGGCGAGCGGGTTGCTGTAGCCGCCGTCACCGGTGCGCGCCGTGTAGAAGCTCTCCTCCTCCCGGTCGTGCAGGGTGAAGAACCAGGCGTCGCCCGAGCGGCCGTGGGCTTCGTTGGCGATCCCGATCATCAGACGGGCCGCGTCGGCCAGGCCGCGCTTCTCCCGCTTGGACGCGTCCTGGGCCTGGGAGGAGGTCGAGCTCGTGGTCTCCTGAACCTCGCGGGCGTCCCGGATCTCCTTCATGGCCAGGGCCAGCTGGTGCCGTCTGTGCTCGACGGTGCCGGGCCCCGCCGCGTCCGCCGGCGACCGCAGGGCGGCGATCAGGGTCTCCAGGTGCGGACCGTGGACGTCCAGGTTCTCGTCGACGGCCTTGCGCATGAGCTCGCTGGTGCCCTCGCGCCGGTTGGCGTTCTGCAGCGCCACCTGGGCGCTGCCGTCCAGGCTTTCGACGACCACGGCCGCGAAGTGGTAGCCGAAGCCCCTGCCGTGCTCGTTGAGGCCGGAGTGGTCCTTGTCGTAGGCGCGGGAGCCGCTGGAGTCGTGGGCAGGCAGCGACTGGATGACGTAGCCCTCGCCGGGCCTGGCGTAGGCGTTCTCGTTGAGGCCCAGGCTGCGGGTGACGCGGTTCAGCGACCCGCCGTCCTGCTTCTTGGCCTGGAGGACGCCGCCGTACGCCTCGCCCGGGGCGGGCCACTCGTGGGGGCCCCTGCGGGCGTCCTGGTCGACCAAGGAGCGTGCCCGGTCCAGCCCCAGCCCCCCGGGGCGGCCCTGCTGCGCCGCGTCGGCGATGCCCTCGGCCAGCCGCGCGACCCCGGAGACCTCCAGGCTGTTGAGGGTGTTGATCCGGGCGGTGACGGTGCGGCCGGTGCCGCCCGCGTCCGGCGGGAGCTGGTCGTGCAGGACCAGGTGCGTGAAGTTGCCGCCCAGGACGTCCGCCGCGAAGTCGCGGCAGATGTCGGTGGGGTCCTTGCTGAACTCCGGGCCGACCTTGAACAGGCGGACCGTCCCACCGCCGTGCTCGAACTGGATGAAGGTGTCGCGGTGGAGGGAGAGGGTGACGTTGCCGCCGCTCTCGCGCAGCGCCGCGTTGGCGCGGTCCACTACTTCCTGGGTGGCGTAGAACTCCCGGAACGTGGTCTCGTTCTTCGCCGCGAGCGTGCCGTCGGCGGAGACCGTCAGCTCGGGCTTGTGCTCGACCGTGACCGGGCGTACCGGCAGGCGGTTGGGGAAGAGGGCGGCGTCGTCGGGCCTGACGTCCTGCGGGGCGAGGTCCGGGTGGGCCGGAGCGATCTTCCCCTCCTCCCGGTCCGCGAACGGGGCCCGGGCCAGGAGTTCGGTGGGAGTGCCGGTCAGGTTCTCCGCGTGGGGTGAGGTCACCGTGTAGTCGGTGACGGTGTACGTGCGCCGGGCCTGGACGATCGGGCGGCTGCCGAACACCCCGGCGGAGTCACGCGGGTCGCCGTACGGGCCGGGGCGGGGCGTGACGGGGTTCGTGGCGTCGCGCTCGCCGAAGGAGAACTGGCCGTCGATCGCGGTCAGGTCCGGGTTCTTGCGCTCGTCGATCTGCTCCCTGGTCGAGTCGTCGATCAGGACGGCCGACTCCGCCGCGATCCGGCCCGCGCGGTCGGGGCCGCCGAAGAACTCCCACGGCGCCTGCTGGACGTGCGGCGCCGGCTGCCCCGGCACGGCGAGCACGTCCCGCCACTCGTCCGGGGTGACCGCGCGGTCGGGGAAGAGCAGCGGGTCGATCACCCGCTCCCCCTCCGCGGTGTGGACCACCACGGCGACGTGGTGGTTCCACCGGTGCTGCGCGTGGACGTACCCGCGCTCCCGGTCCACGGCGGAGGCCCAGATCTTGGCCAGGTGCCGGCGGCCGGTCTGCGGGGCGGCCAGGTCGATGAGTTCGGACAGCGCGTGGGCCCGGAACTCGCAGCCGTCGACGCGGCCCGGATCGTCGGGGCGGTAGTGGTTCAGCACCGCGGTGCGGAGCTGCCGGAACTCCGCGGTGGTGGGCGCGTCGGTGGTCGAAGCGGCCAGTTCGGCTCGACGGACGCGCAGTTCGAGGTACTGGGACCGGGTCATCGACGTACCGGCCACCATCCTGAGCAGGGCGTCGGCCGCCCGCACCGAGTGGACGGTGCCGACGTTCTGGACGGCGGCCAGCACGGCCCGCTCCGCGTCGATCGCGTCGAGCCGGTCCACGTCTCCGTCCGCGTCGGCCTCCCGCCACTCCTCCGCCAGCTCGTCGTCGCGGGCCTTCACGGCCTCCAGGAAACCGCGGTAGCCCTCCGACTCGGACTCGCTGTCCGACTCGGAGTGGTCACTGCCCTCCTCGTCGCCGGAAGGCATCTCCTCGTCCTCCGGTTCGGACCGGCTGCCCGTGTCACCGTCCGACTCGGAGTGGTCGCCGCCGTCCTCGTCTCCGGAGGACATCTCCTCGTCCGACGAGCCGGGATCGTTCTGCCGGTGGCGCTTGCTCGAACTCGGGCCCACGTCCGGGTCCAGGGCCTGGGTGTCGGCCGCGCTCTTGCGCTTGTCCGGCCCGGCGAACGCCAGCGCGTCCTCCTGCGGCACCGGTTCCCGCTCGTGCGGGGCGGGACCGCTGCGGACCACGGTGTAGCCCTCGGGGGCCGACGTGGAGCGCGGCGGCCGGCTGGCGTCCACCGGCAGGTGGGCGCCGAGGTCGTGGATCACGATCGGGGCGTCGGGGGCCGCGTCCCTGGGAGCCTTCAGACGGGCCCAGTTGCCACCGTCCACCAGCACGGGACGCCCCGAGGTGTCGAAGCCGAGCTGCCGCCCGACCACCAGCGAGCCGGGGCCGTGCGGGTCGCTGCGGAACGGCGCCAGGACCGGGGGGGCGAACCAGGCCACGCCCTTGGGGGCGTAGACCTCCGGGTCCAGCTCGGGCAGGCGCAGACGCAGGCGCCGCAGCATGCCCGCCGCGAACGACCGGTCGCCGTCGCGGGCCGACGAACAGGCCACCAGCAGCACGGGCTTGATCCCGTCCCAGGCCCCCCGGTCGTACAGCGAGACGAGCAGGTCGGCGCCCTCGTCCTCGCTGAGGGCCTTGCCCCGCCAGCGCGGCACGCCGTCGGCGCCGGTGTGCATCGCCACGGTGAGGAAGCGCTCGTCGACCGGGAAGCGGTTCAGGGTCGCGGCCATCTGCTCCCGGGCCTGCGGGTCGGCGTCCGGGTCGTCCAGCCGGTGGGCGCCCGAGGCGTCGTGGTGGACGAGGGCCTCGCGCAGCGCGCCGGAGCGGTCGGTGGCCGGCGGGTCCGGCGGCGGCGACGGGACGAGGGAGGCGTCCCCGTGCTCGGTACCTTCCTGCTGCGGCTCCTCGTGCCGCGACCCCTCGTGCCGCGGGAGGAGCGGCGCGGCGGCTGCCTGGTGGAGGTCGTCGTCGCCGCCGAGGTCCGCCAGGCGGTGGTCGGCGTTCTCCGTGGTCGGCGCCTCGGGCTCCTGCCAGTCGTAGTCGGGGCTGTACCACTCCCCGGGGAGGTCGAGGGACTCGAAGCTGGGGTTCTCGGTCAGCGTCCCGGAGCGCAGGCCGCCGCTGACGTCGCCGATGTTGTCGGCGTTGTAGACCATCGGCTCGCGCGGCCGGTCGTCGTCGCTGGAGCGCCAGCGGATCGACACGGACCCGTCGTCCTCGTGACGGATCACCGCTTCGGCGAACTGGCCGGACAGTTGTTCGTGGGAGTGCTCGATCCGGACGGTCTTGGTGCGGCCGTCCTCGGACCGCGACTCCGTGATGCGGTGCTGGGGATTGAAGTCGAAGGGGTACGCGGCGCGCAGGGAGTCCGGGCTGTAGAAGTCGGTGAAGCCCCGGAAGGCGTCCGCCATCGAGATGCCGCTGGACCAGTTGGCGACCTCGGCGCGGATGTCGTCGACCGTCATCGGCGAGGCGTCGACCCGGATGACGTGGAAGCCGCCGTCGTCGTCGCGGCCGGTCACCGTCAGCCAGGAGGGGCCGAGCGTCACCTCCGACTGCGACTCGTTCACCGGCTCCGGATCACCTTCCTCCCGGACGTGGCCCGGCGGGAACGACAACGCCAGCATCGGGTGCTCCAACGGCACCTTGATCTGGAACAGCGCGTAGTTGTCCGCGCCGCCGCCGTTGGACATCCAGCCCTCGACGAACTCCCGACTGAACGACGTCGACGCCGGCAGCAACTCGGTGAACGCGTCCCGCTCCCGCCCCTGCGGATCCATCCGCACCGCCCGGTACAGGCGCAGGGACTGCCCGGCCGGATGCGTCCCCGCCTGGTTCAACGCCTTCGCGTGATCGAGGAACCGCTGCACGTCGGTCAGCAGGGTCTCGTAGCGCTCCCCCTCCCGGATCCTGATCATGCCCTCGTCGTCGCGCTTGCTGGTGAACGCACCGGCCTTGATCCACCCCATGAACTCGTACAGGTCCGGGTTCTGGTTCGCCGCGTCGAGGTGCCGGCGGGCCAGGTCCACCGCGAGCTGATCGGTGGGCGGCAGCGGCGCGGCGGCGGAGTCCCGGAGGCCGCCGTCACCGGTGGTGTCGTCGGCGTCGGCGCCGTGGGAGGTCACCTGGCTCCGGTCGTCGGGGGCGAGGCCGGTGACGTCCGGGTCGTCGACGGACCAGTGGCCCACCAGGTGCTCGTCCGGGAAGACCCCGCCCGGTGCCACCTCCTCGCGCAGCTCCCGCTCGGTCAGCGGGGAGAGGAAGCGGTAGCGGTGGTGGGTGTCGCGGTAGGTGAGGTCCGTGCCGGTGAGGTCGGGGTCCGCGCGTTCCTCGGGGGTGAGGCTGTCGGCGAACAGCCTGGAGCCGGCCATGATCTCGTGGAAGGTGTGGTCGCCCGACTCCAGCATCCAGCCGAGCAACCCCAGCCTGAGCAGCTCGAAGTCGACCGGCTCGGCACCCGTCCTGGCGAGCTCCTTGCGCCCCGCCGGGGTCCTGACGAGCTCCTTGACGGCTTGGAGCATCCCGAAGGCCGTGCCGGAGGTCCCGGTGGCGACCAGTCCCCCGGTGTCGTGGGCGTCCTGCTGGAGCGCGGAATCGAGCTTGTAGTGGTAGGACTTGGCACCGGGATGCCAGCCCAGCCGACCGTCCTTGCCCACGGCGCTGTACCACTCACCGCGGCCCAGCGGCGGGTTGACGTCGAGGGGGTTGTGGTCGGTTTCGAGCATGGTCTTGGCCAGGCGCTCCGCGGCTTTCTGCGCGGTCTCGACGACCTGCGTGCGGTTGTAGTCGTAGAGCTGCCGGCCTTGGAACTCGACGTAGCCGTCCCCGATCCGGTTGATGAGGGCCCCGTACGGCTCGTCGGTGCGGAACGGCCCGAAGGGCACCGGCTGCTCCGCCCGCTCGGCGGTCGGCTTGAGGAACTCCCCGTAGACCTTCTTGATCTCCGCGATCAGCGGGGTGACGACCTCGGCGCCGAGGTCGTGGCGGTCCGCTCGTTCCTGCGTCAGCTGCTCCGGTCGCGGCAGCTTCCGCTGCCGTACGAGCTTGGCGAAGTGGTCGGAGGTGTAGCCGTTGTAGAGCAGGGCCATACGCTCACGGAGGTTGCCGCGGTCGACGACATCCTGCAGCATGTGCCGATCGGTGCCGACCATGCCGGTGGTGCCCGCGGTCTTGGACCCGAACTTGGCCTTGTCCTTGTCGCCGGTGGTCATCCCCCAGGCCAGGTCCACGACCTTCCTGACCTCACGCTGGACGTCCTCGCGCTGGAGCAGGTGGGTGGCCAGCTCCCGCTCGAAGGCCTCGGCCTGCTCCAGGTAGCGGATGCTCCTGAGGTCCTCGGACGAGGCGTGCGGGGCGGAGTCCAGGGCCTCGTTCGTCGGGACCGGATCCGGTGTGCGGCCGGGGCCGGGCACGTCCTGGCGGCGCGGGAGCTGGGCCGCCGTCTCCCGATGCTTGCTGACCAGGTAGTCCTCGAACTCCCGGTTGAACTCGCCGTCCGTGTAGTGCCTCCAGACGTCCGGTCCCTCCTTCACCTTCAGGCCGACCACGCGCAGGTTGCTGCTGCCCTGGGGCGGTCCTTCCGCCTGGAGAAGACCCTTGAAGAAGTCGGGGTGGAACTTGAACTGCGTCCCGTCGGTGAGGAAGTCGTACGTCCTCGACGTCGCCGTGAGCTGCTGGTTCGTCCAGTCCGCCCCCTCCCCGGTGAGCTTCTTCACGTGAAGGCCTGTCGCCGTTCGACCGAGGACGAGCTCCATGACCACCGGCAGGCCGCGGAGGGAGTCGCTGTAGAGGGTCGCGTGGGCGAAGTCGTGACCCGTGTAGAGCCCCGGGCCCAGCTCGGCCCAGTTGTCCTTGTTCGTGATGGCACGGATGCCCTGCAACAGGTATCCCCGCATCGTCGGGGCGTCGGTCACCCGGAAGACCGGCTGCCCTGCCGCCAGGGTGACGACGGTGGTGCCCGGCTCGACCAGGCCCTTCAGTTCCGCCACCGCCTGCCGGTCGACGGGCCGGTCGGTTTCCGTCAGCTCCGTTCGCCGAACGTCGGGGATCAGCTGCGCGTACTGTGCCACCTGCCCCTGGCCGGGCCTCGGGTCGCGGTAGACGTGCACTTCACGGTCGGTGACACCGGAGTTGAACGTGTGGGGGGTTTGTCCCTCGTGCACCACGAGGCGGATGCCGAGGCGCTCGGCGATGACCCTCGGCGCATCCTGGTAGGACGTGGTGTCCCACTCCGGTGCCAGCTCCCGCATTCTTTCGACGGTGAGTTCGCCGTGTTCCCAGGTCGCCAGTCGGCCGCCTCCGGCGACGACGGCGGGCAACAGGCGGTCACCGTCGCCCGGCACGTCGACGACGTGGTGCAGTCTCCCGCCGAACAGGACGTTCACCGGTGACTGGTGCACCGGGGCCGGGACGTTCGGCAACCGGCGCACGGGGCTCGCGGCGACATCGGGGGTACCGTTCGCCGGGGCCGCGTGGGCCGGGGCCTCGACCGTGCCCTCCTGGTGGGTGAGGTACTGACCGTGGGTCAGGTCCCGCAGGACCGGGCCCGAGTGCAGGACGTCCTCGATGCGCTGGAGGTGGCGGGGCAGGACGGTGAAGTCGTCGCGGTGGGCGGCGGTGCCCATCACGCCGTTCTCGCCGGCCCAGCGGTCGCGGCGGCGCAGCGCGAAGGCGTCGCCGGGCTTCGCGGCCGGTTCGACGTACTCGTCGGGCAGACCGAGGAAGTGCAGCAGTTCGTGCAGCAGCACGCCGGGGGCGCTGCCGTCGTACCAGTGGAGTTGGTCGCTGCGTCCGGTGCCGGGCAGGACGGTGACGTTCTGGTGCGCGCCGGCGGCCTTCGGGGTGCTCTCCAGGCGCAGGTGGACCTGGTCGCCGCCGGGCAGGCGGTGCTGTTCGTTGAACCGGTCGGCGACCACGGCGCGGGCGCGGTCGAGCATGCGGGTGGCGGCGGCCTGGGGCAGGGGGCGGCCGTCCGGTCCGGTCAGGTGCAGGTTGAGGGTGAACTCGGTGACCCAGTGGCCCGGTTGGGCTTCGAAGCGCCGTACGTCGTACTTGATCCCGGTGTCGGCGCCGTGCAGGTCGCCGAGACTGCGCTGGGCGCGGGGCAGGCCGCCGGGCCGCTGTTCCCGGTTCTCGTACTGCTCGCGCACCTTGGGGCCGGCGATCGCGCCCGGGTTGTCCTGGCCGCGCACGCGGGCGTCGAAGCGGACGGTGTCCATCCGGGCGGACGGTGCGAGCGAGCGGATGTCGGCCCAGGAGGAGGCGGGCAGCAGCGGGCGCGGTTCTGCCGGCGGTACGGCCGCGTGCGGTACGGCGGGCGGCAGGACGGGGGGTGCGGTGGGCGGTGCGGCGGCAGGTGTCTTGGGGGCGGTGTCCGGGGTGGTGTCGGTGGGGCGGGTGAGCGGGCCGGACGGGGTGTCGGGGGCGGGCTTCTCCTCGGGTACGGGGGTCGGCTCGGACACGGGGGTCGGCTCGGACGCGGGCTCGCGAGACGGCACGTCAGACGGCTCGTTCTCGGCCTCGGGCCGCTCCTCCACCGGCCGGCGGCCGAAGACGTTCTCGTGGGTGGCCTCGTGGTCGCGCCAGTGCTCGCTGTTGAGGTCCTCGGGCGCCCAGTGGTCCCGGTAGGCGTCGAAGAAGTCGCCGCCGTACTCGGTCTTGAGCTTGCCGATCTCCGCCTCCGGGACCCGGCGGTCCTCGGCGAGGCGGTCGTACCCGGCGGCGGCGCGCTCGCGGGCGGGCAGCACGGCGCGTTCGAAGGCGACGTGGTCCGCCAGGCCCTCGGCCAGCCGCTCGCGCTCGCCGCGCCAGTGCGCCAGCCGTTCGGGCAGGTCGGTGCGGTGGTCGGCGGCCGGGTCGCGCAGCAGGGAGCGGAAGGTCTCCTCGAAGGCGGCGCGCACACGCTCGGTGTAGCCCTCGCGCACCCGGCGGGCGGCGCTGGTGGCCGGCGGTTCGGAGCGGTTGCCGCGCACCGGGCCCAGGGCCGTCTCGACAGAGGCGGCCGCGTCGCCCTCGTGGCGGGCGGCTCCCTCGGGGCCGCCCAGGTCGTGCGGGACGTGGGCGCGGGCACTGTCCTCGGCGGCGCGCAGCGCCTCCTCCCGGGCGCCGTGCAGGGCCAGCAGGCGGTTGGCCTCGGCCCGGGAGGTGAGCTTGTCCAGCTCCGCCTTGAGGTGGGCCGGGTCGCGGTCGGCGGCGGTGTGCTCGGCGACCAGGCGGTCGGTGCGGGCGGCGAGGTCGGCGCGGGCGGCGACCACCGCGCGCGGGGACGGCCCATCGGCCAGGCCGAGTTCGCGCAGCGCCTCGGGGCCGAACTGCTCGGCGGCGGTGTCCTTCCACCCCGCGGCCGCGTCGTCCACCGCGCCGGTGGCGCGCTTGAGGACCGCCTCGCGGACTGCCTGGACGGTGAAGTCGTGGGAGAGCCCTGCCTGGTGGCGGTCCAGGGCCTCCTGGAAGTCCGCCTCCAGCCGGGCCCGGCCCAGGCGGGTCGGGTCGACGGGGGCGAGGCTCTCGCCGCCCTCCTCCTCGATCCGCGGGAAGGCGTCCTCGTCGCCGCCGTGCAGGTCCGCCAGCCGCTCCCGCAGGGTCTCGGCCAGCTGGTCCCGGGCCTGCGGCGAGAGCCGGACGTCCCCCGCCAGGCCGGCCGCGTCCAGCAGGGCGCGGTCACCCTCGGAGAGCCCGTCCGCCGACCACTGGGCATGGGCGTCGTCGACCACCCGGTCGACCTTTTCGAGCACCCGGGCACGCGCCTGACGCACGTCCAGGTCCCGGCCGGCCTCGCTCAGGCGGCGCTCCAGGGCCCGGGCGGCCAGGGCGTTGCGCTCGGGGGTGAGGTCGGTGCGGGCGGTGAACAGCTGGGCGACGTCCTGCTCCGCGTCGGCCCGGAACTTCTCCGAGGCCTCCCGGCGGATCTCGGCCAGGGTGTGGTCACCGGATCTCTCCGGGCCCAGACCGCGGTCGGCCAGCAGCCGGTCGAACCGGCCGACGGCGAAGGTGAGCGCGAGTTCGCGGGCACCGGCCAGCTCCAGGCGGTCCGCGGCGCCGGCGAGGATCTCCTCCCGCTCGTGCGGGCGGGCCTCGATGGACTCGCGCATGGACTCCGCGGCCCGGCGCCACACCGGCGAATCGGGCGTCACCAGGGCACGCAGCTCACGGGGCAGGCGGCCGGCGCCCTCCGTCAGGCGCTCCTCGATCGCCAGGCGGGTCGCCTCCCGCTGCTCGGCCTCGGCGAGCCGGGCGTCGTGGTCCTCGGCGAGGGACTGCTGCTTGTCCCGCCAGGCGGTGCGTCGTTCGTCGCCGGCGGGCGCCTTGGCGTGCTCGGGGGCGTCGACCTGGTGGTAGAGGTGGCCGGAGGCGGTGGTGGTGGGCGCGGTGTCGGGGGTGTGCGGGTCGGGGGTGTTCGGGTCGGGGCGCGGGCCGTCGGGCTTCGGGTCGCGTGGCGGGGTGGTGGGCGGCAGCGGGGGCAGCGGGTCGGGTCCCAGCCCCTGCGGGGTCCTCGGGGCGCTGTGGTCGGGGTCGGGACGGTTCGGGTCGGGACGGTTGGGGTCGGGACGGCTGGGGTCGATGTGGTTCGGGTCGGGACGGTTGGGGGTGACCGGCGCGGCGCCGTCGCCGGGGCCGCTGGCGCTGGTGCGGATCGGCGGTGGCGGCGGGGAGGCGGCCGGGCTGCGGTGAGAGGTGTTCTCATCCGGCTGCGTACCGTCCCGGGGACCGCCGACGCGCGTGGTCGTGGACTCCTGCAGGGGCGGCTCGCCGTGCTCGTCGACGACGGTGGTGCGGCGCGACGGGTCCGGCTTGGGCTGCACCTGCGCCTGCGGCTGGGGCTGAGACTTGACCGCGCCTTGGCCGTTGGCATCGGCGGAGGCCGTCGCGGTGCTGCCGCGCTCGCCGCCGTTGACCGGCCTGGTGTCGCCGTCCGCGTTCCTCCGGCCGCCGCCGGGCGCGGTGGTGGTGGTGTTCTCCGCCCCGCCGTCCGTCTTCCTGGGCACGGGCGGCGGGACGACGGCGTCCCGGCCGCCCGGCGCGGCCGGGGGCTTGGGCGTCTCGGTGGCGGCGGTGCGCTCGTCGCCGCGGGACTGGGTCTCGACGGGCCGGACCGGGGCCTTGGGGTCCCAGCCGCCGTCGACCGAGGAGTGGAAGCTGCTCTTGCCCTCGGGGTCGGCGAGGACGCCGTCGCCGTTCTCCTCCCGGTGGTGGCTGCCGGAGCCCGGCAGGGTGGAGCCGGCGAACGAGCCCGGGCCCTCGGTCTTGATCGAGGCGCCGTCGGACTTGATCGAGGCGCCGTCGCCCCCGGACAGCCGGGTGCCGCCGATCTGGTCGATGTGGCCGGGGCGGGGCACCGGGAAGGGTGCCGCGTGGCCGCCCATGTTGCTGATCACCGACAGGAAGGTGATCGGGTGGGTCTTGCTGTAGAACCCGCCGTTCTCGTCGGTGATCCGCGAGCTCTCCAGGCCTCGGACGAAGTCGGCGTAGCGCAGGGTCAACGGCGAGGCGAGGCCCATGATCATGTGCCGCATGCCGGCCATCATGAAACCGCCGACGAAGCTCATCCCGCCGGCTGACCACTCGCCGTTGTAGATCGTGTTGTAGATGCCCTCGGTGAGGTACTGGTTGATGCCCGACTCGAACTGGCTGCCCAGGACGGCCCCGAGGTGGAACATCTTGTCCATCTTGTTGATGCCGCCGGCGAGTTCGGGCATCTTCTCGACCAGCAGCTTGAGTTCGGGCGTCAGGCCGACCTTGCCGCCGTCCTTGGCAATGTTCTCCAGCGCCTCCTTGAGCGCTTCCCGGCTGCTCTCCTTGGCCACCGTCTTGAGGGAGTGCTGGACGAACTGCTTGCCGATCTGCTCGCCCATCTGCCGGGCGAGCTGTTCGCCGAGCTCCTTGCCGAGTTCCTTCTCGAAGAGCTCGCCGAGCTCACGCACGAACTTCTCGCCCGTCGCCATGCCGACCTTGCGCCCGCCCTTGAAGCCCTTGGCGAGGTACTGGGAGTTCTCCTTCAAGAGCTTGGCGATGCCGTTGGCGAACCGTTCGGCCGCCTCGTTGCCGAGCAGCTTGCCGAAGCCCTCGCCGGCCTCCTTGCCCGCGCCCTTGAGGGCGCCGCCCGCCACGCCCTCCCCGAGGTCCTTCCCGATCCCCTTGAGCGCGCCCGCCGCCACGCCCTCCCCGAGGTCCTTCCCGATCCCCTTGAGCGCGCCACCAGCCACGCCCTCCGCGAGGTCCTTGCCCACTCCCCCGGCCAGTCCCTTGATGACGTCGTTGAGGGCGCTCTCCACGAACAGCTTGCTCAGGCGCGGGCCGAGCAGCTTGCCCAGGCCCATGCCCAGCAGGCTGAGCGGGCCACCGATGGCGCCGCTGAGCGCGCCGAAGATCGCCGCCTGCTTGGTGAGGTCCTTGTCCCACTCGTGGCGGTCGCCGCGCTCGAACTGGATGCCCTGGATGATCGCGTCCAGCATCAGGCCGCCGACGACTCCGCCGAAGGTGTGCATGACGATCAGCGTGAGGAGCTTCTTGACGAGCCAGAGCAGGAACTCCCGGGTCAGGATCTTCTTGAGCTCCACCGCCGCCAGCGAGGCACCGCCGGTGAACACGGACCAGGCGATGGCCAGGGCGATCTCGAAGAGCAGCTGGATGAGCTGGCCGATCGCCATCCACTTGGTGTACTCGACGGTGTTCGCGACCTTGCCCGCCAGGTCGGCCAGCTGGGTGCAGAGTTCACCGGCCTTGCGCAGCGGGTCGTTGGACTCGTCCGTGTTGACGAACTTGCCCCACTCCTGGCGGAACGCCTTGGCGGCCTCGCCCTCCAGCCGCTTGTCGCAGCCCTGCACCGCGTCGAGGATGTACCCGCTCAGCTTCGGCAGGTCGTCGGCCAGCGCCTGGTAGTCATCCCGGACGTCGCGCAGCAGCCCCTCGTCGGACTCCGGCCAGGGCATGCCGCTGATGATGTGGAAGAACTGCGCCAGGCCCGGGGAGACGTGGATCGAGGAGTGGGACACGGCGCGGGCCTCCGGCGGCGGGGCTGACGGTACGGGCGTTGCGGGGGCGGGCCGGTGGGCCCGAAGGCGGCGGGGGCTTACGGGCGGAGGCTCACGCCAGGCTCAGGTTGTTCTCGTCGGTGGCGTCGAAGAGGTCGGCGGTGTCCTGGCCGTGCGCGGACATCGCCTTGAGCTTGTTGCGGATCTGAGTCGTCAGCCCGTAGAGGTCCGAGGTCGGCTTGTCGATCTTCTCGTGGTACTGCTTGCCGATGTCGTCGCCGCCGCCGGCCTTGACGTTCTTCGTGTTGATGTCCTCCATCTCCTTGTTGATCTTCTCGACCAGTGCGGCCACGTCGTCGAAGTTGGTGAACGCCTCCTTGAGGCCTTCGTCCTTGCGCAGCGTCTTAGCCATTGAACTCCTCCTGCTTGTGGGACTTGGCGGTCCGGTCGGCGCCGGGGCGCATCGCGGTGAGCGGGGCGAGCAGCGCGTCCAGATCCAGTGCGCCGCCGCCTCCGAAGAGTTCCTCCTCGTCCCCGCGCTCGCCGGTGAAGTTCATCCGCAGCGTCTCGCCGACGCCCTCGAAGCCGCGCATCTCGGCGGTGAGCTGGTCGCCCATCCGGGCCCTGGCCTCGTTGAGGACGTCCTTGAGCACGGCACTCAACTCGGCCGGGGCCATGGACTGGTAGGCGGTGGTGTGGAAGTTCAGCGCGAGCAGCTCGCCCTGCGGGCCGACCTTCGCGGTGACCATCCGGTCCTTGCTGGTCGCGGCGGCGGTCATCGCCTGCATCCGGCGGGTGGACTCGGCCAGCTTCTCCTGCTGCTCCGCCAACGAGGCCATGGCCTGGTTGAGTTGGTCTTCGAAGGAGTACGACATGCTCGTTCCTGTTCCTTGTTCGTCGGTGGGCTCACGTGTGCCCACCACCCGGTTCGGCGCCCTGGCCGGGCGCCCGGGCGGGGCGCCCGGGCGGGGCGCCCGGTTCAGCGGCCGATGACTCCGCTGACCGCGCCGGTGTCGGTGCCCCACACCTCTTCGTCCTCCGCCAGCCAGGTGGTGCGCTGACGGTCCTTCTCCCCCTGGCCGCCGCCCATGCCTCCGCCGCCCATCGGGCCCATCGGCATCCCGCCGCCGCTGGTCGCCATCGAGCGGCCCCGCATCGCGGCCTCCTCGGCGGACATCGCGGAGGCCTTCTGCAGCGCCGCCTTCTCGGCGGCGGCGGACTCGGCCGCGGCGGCGGCCGCCGCCTTGCCGCCCGGGGTCAGCCCGCCGCTGTTCTCGATCGCCCGCGCACTCACCCCGCCGCCGGAGCTGACCAGCTTGGGCAGCTGGCCACCGCCGGGGCCGAGGCCGCCCGCGCCGAGGCCGCCCGTTCCCCCGCCGCCCAGCAGGCCGGTGTACGGGCCCAGCCCGCCGGCCCCCGACTCCAGGTCGTGGCCGCCGAAGGAACTGCCCAGGTCCAGCTTCCAGTCGGAGCCGGTGGCCGGCAGCCGGGTGCCGCCGCCCGAACCGATCCCGCCCCCTCCCCCGCTGCCGCCGCCCATGATCGCGTCGATCGCGTGCTGGCGGTCGGTGTAGCGCTGGGAGACGTCGGAGATCGGGCGGCCGGTGGAGTCCAGCAGGGTGCCGTCCCCGGCGATGGAGCCGCCCTTGGGCAGCACCACCGGGTTCCCGTCGCGGTCCAGGACCTCCTTGCCGTCGGGGCCGATCACCGTCCCGTCCTCGCGGACCCTGGAGCCCTTGGGCACCTTGGCGTTGGTCCCGTAGATGCCGCCGCCCGTGCCCGGCGGCACGTCCGAGCCCGGCGGGACCACGACGGGCTTGCCGTCCTTGCCGATCACCTTCTGGCCGTTGGCGTCGTACACCTGGCCGTCCTTGCCGATGTAGCCGCCCGGGGGCAGCAGCACCGGCTTCTTGTCCGCGCCGAGGACCGGCTTGTGGTCCTTGTCGAGGATCGGCGTGCCGGCGCCGTCGCCGATTCCGGAACCGCCGCCGCCGGGGCCGATGACGGGTGGCGGCGGAGGCAGGTGGGTCTTGGAGCCACCGCCCGTGCCACCCCCGGCTCCGGCGCCGGCACCGCCGCCGGAGCCGCCGCCCAGGTCGACCTTGCCCTTGCCGCCGTCCGCGCCCCCGTCCTTGCCGCCGCCGGAGCCGCCGCCCAGGTCGACCTTGCCGTTGCCGCCGTCCTTGCCCCCGTCCTTGCCGCCGTCCCCGGCGCCGGTGGGCGGGCCGGTGGGCAGGTCCAGGGTCGCGTTGCGGTAGCCGAAGCCGAAGTCGGCGTCCAGCCGGTTGTAGGCGTCCTGCAGGACGAGCATCGGGTCGCCCACCTTGCGCACGGTCACCGCGGCCGTGTTGGGGTCCTCCGACTGGTAGGCGTAGGACCTCTCGTCCAGGTACTTCTTGACGTTGTCCAGCCAGATGGACTTGGCCCTGAGCTCCAGCTGGTCGTAGAAGCCCTGCTCCCGGGGGTCGCCGAGGGGGGTGCTGATCGAGCTGATGGCATGCGCGGTGGAGTCGAGTTGCGGCACGACGCCCGCCAGCGCGGTCGACAGGGCCTCGTAGATGGCATGGGAGGGCCACAGCTTCCCGCTGTCCCACCAGCGCTGGTGAACGGAGTGGAGCTTGTCGACGGTGGCGGGGAGCAGGTCGGCCACCGACCTGAGGTCGGCCTCGTAGGGGCTGTTCTCCAGCTGGACCCGGACGGTCTCCAGCTCCAGCGCGTACTGCTTGAGCAGCACCTTGAACTCCCCGGCCGCGTTGCCCTGCCAGTTGCTGTCCGGCCCGTTGACCAGCTCCGCCCAGTGCTGCACTCGCGGCTGCCACAGGTTCAGCCACGCCCGCACCTGGGAGATGCCGTCCGCCGCGTACCGCAGGCTCTCGGGCTTGACGGTGTCGTTGCCCGGGCCGCCCGAGCCCAGCGGCGCGAAGATCGCCTCGTGCTGGTGGATGAACTGGGACAGCGGCTTGTCCGCGTCGTTGCCCCAGTCCGTGTAGTTGACGCTCACCGTGATCCGGATGCTGTGCGGGACCGTGTCGTGCATGTAGTTCCACGCCCACCAGACGTCGGGGCTGCCCATCCCCGAGACCGCGCCCTTGTCCGTCGTGCCGTTGTAGAACTTGCTGGTGTCGAAGACCATCTTGTCGATCGGGCGCAGCCAGGGCTTGTCCTTCGAGGGCCCCGCGACCTGGTCCCTGGTGACGATCTTGGAGCTGCGCTGGGCCTCGGAGGCGAAGAAGCCGAGCACGCTCTCCCAGTTCAGATCGGCCATGGGGGTTCGTGTCTCCAAAAGGTGTCGGGCGGTAGGTGCGGTCGGGCCAGGGGCGGGGGCCGGAGCGGCCTAGGACGACGTGCTGGCCTTGGGGGCGGTGGCGGCCGACACCTTGCCGAGGATCGCCATCATGTCGGCGGCCGTCATGGCCTCCTCGTGGGCGGTCTCCATGAGGGTCAGCGCGAGCCGGATCCTCAGCTGGGCCTCGGTCATCTGGGTGCCCATGGTCTTGAGGTCCGTGGAGATGCCCCCGGCGAGGCTCTTGAAGTCGGTCTGGATCTTGGTCGCGATGGACAGCGCCGCCGGCGAGCCGTGCCCCAGCAGCAGGGTGGAGTAGTCGCCGCCTCCCTCGCCGGCGAAGGACAGCATCGCCCGGTAGCCGGGGTTGCCCGCCAAGTCCTTGAGGAAGGCGCCGAGTTCGGTGTCCGCGAAGTACTTGAGGTCGTCGTGCTTGACGCTGAGGGTGTGGTTGTAGTCCGGCTCCGTGGGCGTGGCCATCAGCCGATGCCCGCCGCGGCGCGCTTGTCGGCGTCGCGCAGCAGGCCGTGCATGGTGCGCAGGGCCTCGACGCCGGCGGCGATCTCGGTGTTCATGTCCGCGTTGTTGGCGGACAGCACCGCGTTGAAGGCGTCGGCGGCCTGGGCGAGACTGCCGCTGAGGTGTTCCTGGTTGTTCTTGATGGCCGTCATGCAGTTGGTCATGGCCTCTGCCATGGCCCGGCTGGCCATCTCCATGTCGTCGGCGGCCTGGTCGATGTTGGCGTGGTTGAGCAGGATGTTCGCCATGGGGGTCCTCGCTGTGGGTCGTGGTGGTGGTGGAACGGCCGGGCAGGCGGAGCGGGTCAGGGGTTGAGGCCCTTGTAGACGGCGTCGGAGTGCCCGCCGCCCCAGCCGCCACCGACCCCCGCCGCCTCGTCGTGGGCGTTGCCGACCTGCCGGTGCCCGGCGGCGAAGGCCTCCTGGAAGGTCCGGTAGGCGCTCTGGAGGCTCGCGTACTTGCCCTCCCAGGCGTTGAGGTTCTCCGTGTACTTCGTGCTGCACGCGGCCTGGAAGTGCTGCTGGACCTCGCTGTTGATGTCGTGGATCCGCGCGGCGGCCCGCATCATCGCCTCGATCTGCTCCTCCAGGGAGGCGTGGGTGCCCTGGACGGCGTGGTCGTTCACCCTCAGGTTGTTCACCACGGTGGTTCCTTTCCTAGGCCCGGTTTCGGTTTCCGGGTTTCATTTCAGGTCAACGGGGGTGTGGAGAGCGTTGGTTCACCGGGCGCAGGCCGGGCCCGGCGCTGCGGTGGCGGCGGTCCCGGTGGCGGCGGCGGTGCCGGTGGCGGGTCCGGCGGTGGGGCCGGTGAGGGCGGCGGGGTCCAGGCTGGGGCCGGTGGGCAGCAGGGCCAGCAGGGCGGCGGGCACGCCCGCGGGGGCCACGTCGCCGTAGCCGAGCTGTTTGGCGACGGCCGGGGAGGCGAGCGGGTACTTGGCACCGTTGTCGGTGACCAGGTAGAGGGTGGTGCCGGTGCCGGCGGTGGACAGGGCGCGTACCAGGGCGCCGCCGCCGGGGCGTACGGCGATGGTGTCGGCGGGGGTGCAGGCGGCCTCCAGGCCTGGCTGGGCGGTGGGGGCGGGGCCCTGGACGGCGGTGTCGTCGACGAGGGTCAGGGTGGTGGTGGGGGCGGGGTCGCCGGGGCGCAGCTCGGTGCACAGGTCGCGGCCCTGGGGGGCGGTGAGCAGTTCGGGCACGGTGGTGGGCAGGGCGGTCGTGCCCGGGGCGGCGGGTGCGGTGTGGGCGGCGAGGTCGGCGGCGCCGATCGCGGCGGGGGTGGCGGCGCTGCCCTGGTAGGCGCTCTGCTGGGTGCGCGGGTCGGCGAGGAGCAGGCGCAGGGCCATCTCGGTGAGCGGGGTGAGTCCGGCGGGGGTGAGCAGGTAGGGGTCGCCGCCGGGGCCGGTGAAGAGCTGTCCGAGGCGGGTGGGCCGGGTGGCGAGGTCGGGGCCGGGGGTGCCGCGCTGGTCGAGGTCGGGGGCGGCGAGGTCGGGGCCGGCGGGCACGGCGTCGAGGAAGGCCTGGGTGACGGGCTGGGGGGTGACGGCGGCCTGGCCGAGGGCCTGCCGGGCACCGTTGCGGGTGTCCAGGCGCAGTCGGCGCCCGTGCCACAGCAGGTACTGGGTGCCGTCGGGGGCGGCGACCAGGAGGGCCTGGCGGTCGGTCAGGGCGGTGCCGCGGGTGGTGGGGTCGACGGCCAGGGCCAGGCGGGGGCGGCGGGTGCCGGAGGGGTCGGGTTGCCAACTGGCGCAGGCCAGCCAGGGAGCGGTGGCCAGGCGCTCGGGCTGGGGCAGGCCGTCGGGGGCGCCGGGGATGCCCAGGGGGGTGCCGCGCGGGGTGTCGGCCAGGGAGTGGACGCTGACCTGGTCGACGGTGAGCTGGTCGCCGGCGAGCAGCCGGGCGGTGGCCTCGTTGAGCACGGGGTGGAGGGCGCCGTCGAGGTAGAGGTAGCGGGCGCCGCTCTCCTTGACCAGGACGAGGGTGCCGGGCTTCTTCCAGCCGGTGGCGCCGCCGGGGACGAGGACGCCGTAGACGGCGGCGATCAGGGCGGCGAGGGCGGCGACGACCAGGCCGGTGACGATGCCACGGGAGGTGCGCCCGGTGGGGACGTCGGGGGCGTCGGGTTCGCCGCGGAGCATGCCGGTGGCGAGGCGGCCCATCACGAACAGGTGGGCCTGCACCTGGTCGCGCTTCGACTGCATGGTGGCGGTTCTCCTCGGTGGCGGGGCTCGGCGGGTACGGCGGGTACGGACGGCGGGCCGGTACGGCGGATACGGCTGGTGGGCCGGCAGGTGGCGCGGGTGGCGCGGGGTCAGCCGGCGAGGGCGCGCAGCGCCTGGAAGGTGCCCGCCGCGGCGAGGGCGAGCGGGAGGACGGCGACGGCCGCGAGGGTGTGCAGGAGGTCGGCGGCGCGGCCCCAGTAGGGCAGCAGGCGCCGGCCGGGGACGGTCCAGGAGGCGGCGGCCAGCAGGGCGGCGGTGGCCAGCAGCGCGGCGAGCAGGCCGGTGCGGGCGGCGGGGGTCAGCTCGGTGGCGAGGCGGGCGGTGAGCAGGGCCGGGCCCAGGACGGCGGGGACGAGGACGGCCAGGCGCTGGGGCACGGAGCCGATGCCGCGGGCGTGCAGCGCGAGCAGCAGGGACAGGGTGCAGGTCAGGGTGGTGGGGACCCAGCCGTCCTGGCGGGTGAGGGCGGTCAGGGCCAGGGCGAGGACGGGGGCGAGGGCGAGGTGGAAGGCCGTCAGGAAGCCGTCGGCGACGGTGCTGCGGGAGCGGACGGTGGCGGCGGGGACGGCCTCGATGCCTTCCTGGAGTTCCTCGGCGTTGCGGGGCAGGGCCGGCAGGCGCAGTCCGGACAGCCGGAAGCACAGGCCGGGCAGGAACGCGGCGGTGGCGACGGGGGCGACGGCCAGGGCGGCGGCGGTGGCGGGCGCGGTGAGCCCGGCCAGCAGCAGGGCGCCGGCGGCGGTGACGTGCAGGGCGAACAGGACCAGGCCGAGGAAGAGCGGGGCGGCGCAGCCGACGGCGGCCATGGCCAGGACGGCGGCTCCGGCGCCGGCGCAGCCGCCGGCGAGCAGCCGGGCGCCGGTGGCGGAGGGTCCGGTGGCGCTGGTGAGGAGGGCGCCGGCCACGGCGAGGTAGGGCACGGCGGCGGCGCCCAGGGCGGTGCCGGCGCCGGCGTCGCCGACGGCGCGGGATGCGCTGAGGGCGCCCAGGAGCAGGAACAGCGCGGTGACGGCGGCGGCGCCCGCGCGCAGGTGGGGCGGGCCGGACAGCAGCAGGAGGGCCAGGCCGCCGGCCAGGACGGTGACGGCCAGGGCGAGGGCGGTGTGGTGGGTGAGGGCGGGGCGCCAGGTGTCGGCGCGTTCGCGCATGCCGGTGGCGAGGCCGTCGGGGAGGTCGTCGTAGTGGACCTCGGGGAGCGGGTCGCGGCGGGGGCGCAGGTGGAGGTCCTCGCCGTCGCGCAGGCCGAGGGCGTCGGCGCCCAGTTCCTCGTCCAGGGGGGCGTGGCCCAGGCGTTGGAGGATCCAGCCGTCGTGTTCGGTGCCCTGCTCGTCGAGGTCGTCGCCGGCGTGGTCGAGGACGGCGGGCAGCAGGTCGGCGAGCGGGACGTCGGCGGGGACGACGAGTTCGAACACCGCGTCGGGTGCGTGGAACCTCAGTCGGCACAGTCCGGTGGCCGTGGTTCCGGTGGTGCTCCCGTTCAAGGTTCTCCTCGTGCTTGCGTGCGACGGTCGCCGTGCCGTCCGCGGGGTGGTCTCCTTCCCGGGGGACGGGCCGGGACGGGTGCGGGGTTCAATCCGAGCCGGACGGGCCGGACGGGCCGGGCGGACGGGCCCGGCGCGGACGTGGCGGGCGCCCTCGGCAGGGGGGTTGAACCCGGGAGGGGTCGCCGTCCGTCGCCCCAGGAGGACGGCGCCCGCGCGGCGGGGCACTTCGCGGCCGTCCTTCCCGGGTGCGAGGAGCGCTTTCGTTGAGTGTGGTAGTGGTCGAGCGTGCGCCGCGGCGCCCCGGGCCGGCGATGCCCGACGGCGAGATCCAGCTGCAGGAGCCGCCGGTCCTGCCGCAGTCGCAGAGCGGCATGTCGAGCATGATCACGATGGCGCCGATGGCGCTGAGCTCGCTGTCGATGGTGTTCGTGTTCCTGCGCCCGGGTGAGGGCGGCGGGATCATGACGTACGTCGCGATGGGCATGATGGGCCTCTCGGCGGTGGGCATGCTGGTGACGTCGCTGCTGCGCGGGTCCAGCGACCGCAAGCGGGAGCTGCGCGCCGAGCGGCGCGACTACCTGCGCTACCTCGCGCAGATGCGCCGTCAGGTGCGCGGGCACATCGTGCGCCAGCAGGAGGCGCTGGCCTGGCGGCACCCGGCGCCGGGGGCGCTGGCCTCGCTGGTGCGCACCTCGCGGCTGTGGGAGCGGCGCAGCGCGCACCCGGACTTCGGGGACGTGCGGGTCGGGGTGGGCCACCAGCGGCTGGCGGTGCGGCTGGCGCCGCTGGCGACCAAGCCGGTGGAGGACCTGGAGCCGCTGTGCGCGCACGCGCTGCGCCGGTTCATCCACGCGTACGGCACGGTCGCCGACCAGCCGATCGCGGTGTACGTGCGCGGCTACGCCCAGGTGCTGGTGCGCGCGGACGACCGGGAGGCGGCGCGGGCGCTGACGCGGGCGATGCTGGCGCAGCTGGCACTGTTCCACGCGCCGCAGGAGCTGCGGATCGCGGTGGTGTGCGAGCCGGGGCGGCGCGGGCGGTGGGAGTGGGTGAAGTGGCTGCCGCACGCGCTGCACCCGCAGGACACCGACGCGCTGGGGCCGGTCCGGCTGACGGCCGGTTCGGTGGCGGAGCTGGAGCAGGTGCTGGGGGCGGAGTTCGCGGGGCGCGGGCCCTGGGAGCCCGAGGCGCAGCCGGGCCGGGACGAGCCGTTCACGGTGGTCGTGCTGGACGGCGTGCCGGTGGGTGCGGGCAGCCGCGCGGCGCTCGCCGGGTGGCGCAACACCGTGCTGCTGGACCTGGGTGAGGCGCTGGAGTGGAAGCCGCTGCGGCACCGGCTGCGGCTGCGGATCGAGGAGGGCCGGCTGGCGATGGTCGGCGCGGACCGCAACCACCGGGACGAGGAGACCGACCTGGGTCGGGCGGACGCGCTGTCGCTGCCGGCGGCGCGGCGGCTGGCGGCGCTGATGGCGCCGTACCGGATCGGGGACGGGTCGGAGGGCGGCGAGCCGCTCGCCGGGGACTTCGACCTGGCGTCGCTGCTGGGCGTCCGTGACCTGCACGGGCACGACGTGGCGGCGGGCTGGGCGCGCGGCGTCGCCGACCGGCTGCGGGTGCCGCTGGGCATCGCCGCCGACGGCACGCCGGTGGAGCTGGACATCAAGGAGTCGGCGCAGGGCGGCATGGGGCCGCACGGGATGCTGATCGGGGCGACCGGGTCGGGCAAGTCGGAGCTGCTGCGCACGCTGGTGCTGGCGCTGGCGCTGACGCACTCCTCCGAGGTGCTGAACTTCGTGCTGGTGGACTTCAAGGGCGGGGCGACGTTCCTGGGCCTGGAGCAGCTGCCGCACACCTCGGCGGTGATCACCAACCTGGCCGACGAGGCGGCGCTGGTCGACCGGATGCGGGACGCGCTGCACGGGGAGCTGGTGCGCCGTCAGGAACTGCTGCGGGCGGCGGGCAACTACAGTTCGCTGCTGGACTACGAGCGGGCCCGGGCCGGCGGGGCGGCGCTGGAGCCGCTGGCGACGCTGTTCGTCGTGGTCGACGAGTTCTCCGAACTGCTGGCCGCGCACCGGGACTTCATGGACCTGTTCATCATGATCGGCCGGCTGGGGCGGTCGCTGGGGGTGCACCTGCTGCTGGCCTCGCAGCGCCTGGACGAGGGGCGGATGCACGCGCTGGAGTCGCACCTGTCCTACCGGATCGGTCTGCGGACCTTCTCGGCGATGGAGAGCCGGGGCGTACTGGGCGTCCCGGACGCCTACCACCTGCCCTCACAGCCGGGCAACGGGTTCCTGCGCAGCGACATCGCCACGCTGACCCGGTTCAAGGCCGCGTACGTCTCCGGGCCCTACCGCGCGCCGCGCCCGGTCGAGGCGCGCCGCCAGGCCGCGGCCGGGCAGGTCGCGGTGTACGGCACGGAGTACGTGGCGCCGCGTCAGCCCGTCGTCGTGCCGGAGGAGGTGCGGGAGCAGGAGGCGGCGTCCGGCCGCAGCCTGCTGGAAATCGCCGCGGAGAAGCTGGTGGACGCCGGTCCGCCGGCCCACCCGGTGTGGCTGCCCCCGCTGGGCGTGCCGCCGACCCTGGACCAGCTGCTGGCGCCGCTGGCACCGGTGCCCGGGTGCGGGCTGACCGCCGAGGACGACCCGGGCCGCGGCGCGCTGCGGGTGCCGGTGGGCGTCGTCGACAAGCCCTTCCAGCAGGTCCGCGACCTGCTGGTCGCGGACCTGTCGGGAGCGGGCGGCCACGTGGGCGTGGCGGGCGGGCCGCAGAGCGGCAAGTCCACCCTGCTGCGCACCCTGGTGGCGGCACTGGCGCTCACCCACACCCCGCGCGAGGTGCAGTTCTACTGCCTGGACTTCGGCGGCGGCACGCTCTCCTCGCTGCGCGCCCTGCCGCACGTGGGCGCGGTGACCGGCCGGCACGACCCGGAACGGGTGGTGCGCACGGTCGCGGAGGTGAACGCCATCCTGGCCCGGCGCGAGCAGAGCTTCGCCGAACAGGGCATCGACTCGGTGGCGGCGTTCCGGCGCGCCCTGGCCCAGGGGGCGCTGCCCGGCGAGAGCCACGGTGACGTGTTCCTGGTCGTCGACGGCTGGAACACGGTGCGCCAGGAGTTCCCCGACCTGGCACCGGCCCTGACCCTGATCGCCCAGCGCGGCCTGAACTACGGCATCCACCTGGTGGTCGGCACCACCCGGTGGGGCGAGGTCACCGGCGCGCTGCGCGACCTGCTCGGCACCCGGTTCGAGCTGCGGCTGGGCGACCCGGTCGACTCCGCGATCGGCATGCGGATCGCGGCGACCGTGCCCAAGATCCCCGGCCGCGGACTGACCGGCGAGGAACTGCACTTCCTCACCGCGCTCCCCCGCCTGGACGGCCACGGCAGCACCGAGGACCTGGGCGAGGGCGTCGCCGACCTGGTCGACGCCGTCGCCGAGCACTGGAGCGGCCCGCGCGCACCGGAGGTCCGGATGCTTCCGCTGCACCTGCCCGCCGCCGCGTTGCCCGCCCCCGAGGGTCGGCTGCGGGTGCCGCTGGGCCTGCGGGACGTCTCCATGGACACCCTGTGGCACGACTTCGAGGAGTCCCCGCACCTGGTCGTCGTCGGCGACAGCGAGGCCGGCAAGACCAACCTGCTGAAACTGGTGGCCGCCGGGATCACCCGCGCCTACCGGCCCGACGAGGCACGGATCATGCTGGTCGACTACCGGCGGGTCCTCCAGGGCGCGGTACCGCCCGAGTACCGGCTCGGACACGCCGTCGCCGTGGACGTGCTGCGCCAGATCGTCGACGGCGCGGCCCGGGCGATGGCCAACCGGCTGCCCGGCGCGGACATCGCCCCCGAGCGGCTGCGGCTGCGGGACTGGTGGGAGGGCCCCGAACTGTTCATCCTGGTCGACGACTACGAACTGGTCTCCGGCTCCCCCGGCGGCATGCACGCCCACCCGTTCGCGCCGCTGCTGGAACACCTGGCGCAAGGCACCGAACTGGGCCTGCACCTGATCGTGGCCCGCAGCGCCAACGGCGTCGGACGGGCCTCCTCCGACCAGCTGCTGCGCAAGCTCGAAGAGGTCAACACCCCCGCGCTGCTGCTGTCCTGCCCGCCCAGCGAGGGCTTCCTGTTCGGCAACACCAAGCCGCTCGCGCTGCCCCCGGGCCGCGCCCTGCACATCACCCGACGCCGGACCGTGCAGGTGCAGACCGCGCTCGTCGACGACGGCGACGGCGGTGTGGCCGGCAGCGGTGGGAACGGCAGTGCGGACGGGGACGGGGAGTCGAAGCAGTGAGTGCCGTCGAACGGGCCTCGGGGGCGCGGCGCTGGCTGCCCCGCCGGCACACCGACACCGCTGCGGCGCCGGCCGCCGTGGCCGCGGGCGCGGGCGCGGCAGCGCTGCACGAGGTGGGAGCGCACTTCGTCATCGCGCCCGGAAACGGGAACGGCACCGGGGCGGCGGCGCTGCCGGCCACGCTCACCGACGCGCTGACCGCGCTGGAAGCCGTGCCCGGCACCGTCACCGTGCTGGCCGCGGCCCCCGACGCCCAACCCGTCCTGCTCGGCCGCCTCGCCGACCTGGCCCGCACCGCCGCCGACCGCAACGCCGCCACCCTCGTCCTGGCCGCCTCCGCCCTCGCGGCGGCACCCGCGTCCGGACCCCGGCCCGCGCAACGGATCGCCGAGATCGCCGCCACCAGCATCGTCGCCCCGGACGGACTCGTCACCCTGCGCCCCGACGGCACCCTGCTGACCACGGGCGCCACCGACACCGAACCGTCCTCCTGGTGGCTGTTCACCCCGGACGGACGCACCCGCCGACTCGGGCCCGTGTGGCCCCTGCCCCGCCCGGACGCGGGCGCGGCACGCGGGCGGGCAGGCACGACAGCCACCGCAGCGGCGGCACCGGCGGCGGCAGGCCCGGCACCCTCCCCCGCGGCACCGGCCGGACCCGTGGCCGCAGCGGCGGCCCAACCGGCGGCCGAACCAGTGGCCGAACCCGCGTCGGAGGGCGCGGCCGACCCGCTGATGACCGTGCTGCCGCACGGCTTCTGGTTCCACGGCGGGCCCGGCCCGGCCGCCGTGCCGTCCCCCCTGCTGCGGGCCGCCGCGGCGCCCGGCACCGCGGTGCTGGTGGTGGGCCGCCCGGACGCACCCCTGCCGCCGGCCGCCGACATCGCCGCGATCACCACTGCCGCCGCCTCCGCCACCGCCTCCGCCCGGCCCGTCCTGCCCGGTGCCGACCCCGCCGAGCTGCTGGTCAGCGCGCCCTGGGCCGACACCGCGCAGCTCGTCGCCCTGGCCGGGGCGCTCGCCGTGGCCCTCGGTCACGACGTACGGGCCGCCGTCGGCCTGCCGACGCACACCGCGAGCGGCTGGTCCTCCCGCGTCCTGGGCGCCGACGGGGCCCCGGCCTGGGAGCCGTGGCTGACCGAACTGACCGCCAGTATCGAACTGGGACGGGTGATCGCCTCCGCGTGGCGTCCCCTCCCCGCGGCCTTCGCCGTCTCCGGGCCGGCGCTCCATCAGGCCCCGGTCGCGGGCTGGCGCCTGGAGGCCGTCCCCGCCGGGCTGTGGCTGCGGCCCGATCGGACGCCCGACGACCGCGGCCCCCGGCTGCTCGACCCCGACCCCGCCCGGCCGACGCTGATCGCGGGCTCGGCCGACCGGCCGGCGCCCGCCGAGGTGCTCGCCGTCCTGGAGGACCTGGCGTCCGCCCTCACCGAACCGGGTGCCCCGGCCCCGCACCTGCTCCTGCCCGGCACCCCCAGCATCCACCGGGCCCCCACGGCCGCACCCGCGGCCCCCGAACCCCTCACGCCGGAGGCCCCCACCACCCCGGCTCCCGCCGAGAGCCACACCGAGCCGCCCGAGCCGCTCACCCCCGCCACTGCGGCGACCGTCACCACGGAGAGCACCGACACCCCCGACCACGGCGACGAGCAGCTCACCCCACCCGAGCCGACCACCCCGCAGGACCCGCTCCTCGCCCAGGCCCCCGCCGAGGGCGACAGCGAGCCGATCGCCCCGGCCACCGCCACCACGACCGAGAGCACCACCGCCTCCGGCTCCCCCGACTCCGCCGCCGCACCCCGCCTCCTCGTCCCACCGACCGGCGCCGGCGCCGCCGGCCGGGTGTCCACGGCCGCCGAGCGGGCCGCCTTCCGAGCGCTGCTGGGCGCGGACTTCCACCGTTACGCCAGCCGCGCCGAGCAGGCCGCGCTGCGGATGCCGGCGCTGCGCGCGCAGTCCCGGGACGACCTGAGGGACGATCTCGCGGCGGTGTACCTGCACCACACCGACACCGGGATCCCGGTGCACCGAGCCGAGTTGGTCGAGGCGGCCCGGCGAACCGCCGGCGGCGAGGGGCCGTTGGCCGGCTACCTGGCCTGCCTGGGATCGGGGCTGCGGCGCCTGCCCAACCACCGGGGCGCGGTGCTGCTGGGCGCCGACGTGTCCGCGTCGGTGCTGGCGCAGTACACGCGCGGTGCGCTGCTGGTGGAGCCGGCGCCCGTGGTGGGGACGGCGCAGGCCGAGGTGGTGCCGGGCACGGACGTCGAGTTCCTGCTGTGGTCGGCGACCGGGCGGCGCACATCCGTGATCGCCGAGGACGGGGATCCCGAGGTGGTGTTCCCGCCCGGCACCCACTTCCTGGTCCTCGACGTACTGCCCGCCGACGAGGACCGTCCGGCCCGGGTACTGCTGCGCGAGAGCGTGCCCGGCGGCGCCGGGGACGAGGCCGCGGACGAGCAGGACCGGGCCCGGCTGCTGGCCTGGCAGGAGCGCCGCGACCGGATACCGGCCGAACGGCTTCGCGCTTCCGCCCGCCCCGAGCGGCTGCACCTCGCACTCGGCGTCACCCCCCGGTAGCCGTCGTCGCCATGTTCTCCGGGCCGTGACCGGTGTGGATCTCCGAGGCGTCTTCGGCGAAGGTGGTGTCGTGTTCGAGGACTTCGTCACCGGCCTGGTCGACGAGTCCGTCCACGACACCGCGGAACAGGACCTGCTCGCCGACCTGGCCACCTCGGCCTGATGCCCGGGAATCCTCCGGGACGGCCTTGCGGCCTTCGCGTGATCCTGGACTCCGCCGAGCGGGCGAGGACGTGACGCGAAGGCCGCACCGCGGGAGCGCGCCCTTCTCGTTCCCGGCGGCGTCGTACTCGGCCACGATCCACGGTGCGGACCCGGGAGCCGAACCTGCGGCGCTCCGGCCTCGGGGCCGGGCCGGACCCGGGCGGCTCGGTCACTGGTCATGGGGGTGGAACTGCCCCTCGTGTCCTTGCGGGCCGACCCGGCCGGGCGGGACGGTCCCGCCCGGGGCCGGCCGCGGGGGCCGGTGGATCCGGGGCCGGGGCCCGGTCACCCGACGATCACCGACTCCGCCGCTGCCACGAACGACACCGGGGTGACGGGTTCAAACATGCGGAACAGCGGTGCCCCGATTCTGGCTCGTTTCCCGCACTCGGCGCCCCGCGGCCCCAGGTAGTGCTTGTGGCGGGAGGGATGCGCACCTAGATTCACGACGTGTCGATCCAGTAGCTGAGAGTGGCAACGGTGTCCCGCCGTGAACTCGGTGCCCGGCGGTCCGATCGTGGTGGACAACGCCCTCTTCCCCGGTCGGGTGGAGATCCCGCCGCCGGCGATGACCGACGGCGTCACCCCGGCCTGGAAGAAGCCCCGATCTGTTCCCCGTCCTCTCGACTCCCTCGTGGAAAGGCTCACGCATGACCACCCTCACCGGACAGCACGAGAACGGCCGGCACGTGAACAGCCCGTCGGACCACGACTCGGACCCGCACGAGACCGACCTGCGCCGGATCCGCACCCTGATCCTGGCGGCGGACGGGCCCGAGGAGCAGCTTGCGGCGGTGATCAGGACGGCGGGCGCCGAGCAGACGGCCGCCGACCTGGTGGACGAACTGGTCAGCCGGGCCGACCTGAGCGAGCAACTCGCCGCCGCGGCGGTGGTGGTGCAGTTCGAGCTCGCCTTCGACGGCCAGGTGCTCCGGCACCACCTGCTGACCGGCCCCAAGGCCGAGCACCGCACCGGGCCGGCCGACGAGCCCAGCGCCACCGTCGAGCTGGACCTGCTCGACCTGGCCCGCGCCGTCTTCGGCGCCCGGCACACCGCAGGCCACCGCACGCCCAGGGTCACCTGGCACGGCATCGAGGACCCGGCCCGGCTGATGCCCGTGCTGGCGGCCTTCCCGGTCGTCCAGCAGCTGCTCCGCGGCTTGGTGGAACAGCCGCTCGACCTGGCCGAGTTGTCGCTGCGCCACGGTTCGGACAAGTGGGGGCTGCACTACTACACCGAGCACTACGCCCGGCACTTCGCCCCGCTGCGGGACCGGCCGCTCACCATCCTGGAGCTGGGGATCGGCGGCTACGCCGACCCGGCGGCGGGCGGTGGCTCGCTGCGGATGTGGAAGCGCTTCTTCCGGCGGGGCCTCGTCTACGGGGTCGACGTCTACGACAAGACGGCGCTGCGCGAGCAGCGGATCCACACCGTCCAGGGCGACCAGGCGGACCCGGCCTTCCTCACCGCACTGGCCGAGCGGATCGGGCCGATCGACATCGTCATCGACGACGGCAGCCACTACTGCCCGGACGTCATCGCCGCCTTCGGCGCGCTCTTCCCGCACGTGGTCCCGGGCGGGCTCTATGTGATCGAGGACCTGCAGACCTCCTACTGGCCGAGCTACGGCGGCAGTTCGGAGCGGCTCGGCGACCCGACCACCAGCATGGGCTTCCTCAAGCAGCTGCTCGACGGCCTCAACCACGAGGAGCACGAGCCGCCGACCGCGCACCGCCCGAGCGGGACCGACCGGACGCTGGCCGGCGCGCACTTCTACCACAACCTGGCGATCCTCGACAAAGGCCGCAACGAGGAGGGCACCCTCCCCGCCTGGATCCCGCGCCGGCAGCTGAGCGCCGAGGAGATCGCGGACGCCCGGCGGGCCGCCGAGCAGCAGTCCGAGCTGCAGCCCGAGCCCGGCCCGGACCAGGACCCCAGCTGAGCCGCGCGGCCTGGCGCGCCCCTTCTCCCTTCCCGAATCGCGCTTCTCGCTTCCCTCTTCCCTCGTCCCTCTTCCCGATACCGACGGAGTAGCAGTGAGCCACATCCTGATGGTCAACATCCCGGCCCACGGCCATGTCTTCCCCACTCTGGCGGTCGTCGGTGAACTGGTACGCCGCGGGCACCGGGTCACCTACGCGGCCGTCGACGACTTCGCCCAGGCCCTGGCCGAGGTCGGCGCCGAACACCTGCGCTACGACTCCACCCAGCCGCTGGACAGCGTGGGCGGTCCCGAGAACGGGCGCACCCCGCTGATCTTCCTGGACGAGAACATCGCCGTCCTGCGCGCGGTCCAGGAGTGGTTCGGCGACGCCAGGCCCGACGCGGTGGTCTACGACGCCGTGGCCTTCCAGGCCGGTCGGATACTGGCCCACACCTGGGGGCTCCCGGCCGTCCAGTCGACGCCGTTCTTCGCCTCCAACGACACCTACTCCTTCGTGCAGCAGATGATGGAGGCGGACGGCGCGGTCCCGCTCACCGAGGAGGTGATGGTCGAATTCGGCGTCCGGATGGCCGAGTTGCTGGCCTCGCACGGCATCGACGAGCCGGCGCACGAGTTCATGATGCGCACCGAGCGCCTCAACCTCGTCCACGTGCCGCGGTTCTTCCAGCCGCACGGCGAGAGCTTCGACGAGCGCTTCGCCTTCGTCGGGCCGTGCCTCACGGACCGCTCCTTCCTGGGGGAGTGGCGGCCCCCGGCGAGCGGCCTGCCGGTGGCGCTGGTCTCGATGGGGACCGTGCACAACAGGCATCCGGAGTTCTTCCGGCTGTGCGTGGACGCCTTCGCCGAGCTGCCCTGGCACGCCGTCATCTCGGTCGGCGGGGGGATGGACCCGGCCGACCTCGGTCCGCTGCCGGACAACGTCGAGGTCCACCGCTGGGTCTCGCACCTGGCGGTGCTCCGGCACGCCCGGCTGGTGATCACCCACGGCGGCATGGGCGGCGTGCTGGAGTCCCTGGACGCCGGCTGCCCGATACTCGGAGTGCCGTCCTGGCCGGACGTCGCGGCCAACACCGCGCGGGTGGCCGAGCTGGGCCTCGGCCGGGTACTGCTGCCGGCGGAGGCCGACGTGAGCCGGCTGCGGGCCGCGATCACCGAGGTGGCCGCCGACGCGGCCGTGCGGGAGCGGGGCACCGAGGCGCAGCGCCTCACCCGGGAAGCGGGCGGTGCCACCCGCGCCGCCGACGAGATCGAGGCCTACCTGAAGCGCACGACCTGATCCCACCACAGGGCCCGGCGTCCCCGACGAGAAGCGGAACGATCAACGGCCGCCCAGGGGTCCCGGCGGGCGGTGCGCGCCACCATGGTGGGCCGATGTCATCGACCAAGCAGTTCCAGGTCACCTTCGACTGTGCGGAACCCGAGCGCCTCGCCCGTTTCTGGTGCGAGGTGCTGGGGTACGTCGTGCCGCCGCCACCGGAGGGGTTCGCCACGTGGGAGGACTACAGGAGCGCGCAGCCGGCCGACCGGCGGGACGCGTGGTTCGCCTGCGTCGATCCGTCAGGCGTGGGGCCGCGGTTGTACTTCCAGCGCGTTCCCGAGGGCAAGGCCGCCAAGAACCGGCTGCATCTCGACGTACGGGTCGGTACCGGGCTGGTGGGTGAGGAGCGGCCGGCCGCGCTTGAGGCCGAATGCGCACGGCTGGTCCCGCTCGGCGCGGTACACGACCTCGTAGGTCCGGTAGAGCTCCCGGCCATGCGGCTCGGTCCCGACGCCGCCGACGAACAGGTACCCCGGACTCATGACAGCTCCTGTGAATCGGAGCGAATGGAGGGGTGCCGGTACGGCCCGAGCGTAGTGCAGCAGAAGTGGGCCTGACACCAGAATGCCGCAGAATCCGGCGTTCGACCGGACACCCGGGAACCCGTCTCGTGGCGCGATATCGATACGATATCCGGGTCTGGGAGAATATCCGACAGCATACCGGCGGAGTGAATTCTCCGCTTTCGGAAAGGATTTTTCGGCCCGCCCTCCGGGAGAGAACTCACGGGGGAGATCAGGGAGCGGTGCGCGCCGCGCTCTGCTAGGACTCGAGGAATTCCGGGAGGACGCGGGGTGGCCATGCTCCGACGCTCAGCACACCGAGGGAGTGCGCCCGGGAGACCAGAGCCGGCCGGTTCGCGGCCTGGAAATGGCGCATCATCAGCCCGATGCGGTACTCGATGCCCTGCGGGCTCAGATAAAGCGATGCCGCCAGCCGGACGGTCGGGGTGCCGACCGCGACGCCTTCCAGGATGCGGGCGTCCACGGCGGTCAGCCGACGGACGCCCGCGCCGCCGGAAGGGCCCCCGACTGCCGGACGGGCGCCGCCGGCGGGCCCGGACCGCGGCGGCCGCTGCGCGGGCTTGATCTCCTCGGAGGTCGCTGACGGTGTCACTCCTCGGTCCCCCTTCCCTGTCGTCGGCGGTCTCAGGCGCGCGGCGTACCGGCGAGGTGGTCGCGGAGCATGCCGGTCACCTCGTCCGCCCGGCTGCTGAGGTAGAAGTGCCCGCCGGGGAAGACCTTGAGGTCGAACGCGGCCGTCGTGCGGTCGCGCCAGTGCCCGGCCTCGGGGACCGGTGTCCAGGCGTCCTGATCCCCCACCACGGCGGTGACCGGGCAGGTGACCGCGGCGTCACGGTCGGTCCGGTAGGCCCCCAGGGCCCGGTAGTCGCCGCGCAGCACGGGCATCACCATCGCCAGCAGTTCCTCGTCCTCCAGGAGCCGGGCGTCGGTGCCGCTCATGGCCCTGACCTCGGCCACGATGCCCGCGTCGTCGAGTGGGTGGGAGGGCCCGGGCCGGTCCGCGGACGGCCCCTTGCGGCCGGAGACGAAGAGGTGGTCGATCCGACCGCCCGCGCGCTCGATCCGCCGGGCCACCTCGAAGGCGACGAGCGCGCCCAAGCTGTGCCCGAAGAAGGTCAGGGGGAGGTCGTCCCAGCGGCGCAGCGCTTCGGACACTTCGTCGGCCAGCCGGTGCAGGTCCTGGACACCGGGTTCCTCCCGGCGGTCCTGCCTGCCGGGGTACTGCACGGCCAGGACGTCCACCGGACCGCTCAGTGCGGCGGATACCGGGAAGTAGAAACTCGCCGAGCCGCCGGCGTGCGGAAAGCAGACCAGTCGGCGCGTGGCCGTCGGCGAGGGATGGAAGCGACGGCACCACAGGTCGCTGTCCAAAGAGAGGGGGATCATGTCGGCCTTTCATTCCTTTCGCGAAATCCGCGCGGTGCCGGCGGGCGGGGTGTGGTGATCACGTCGGACACCCGCCGCACCGGTGGGCCGGCTGGTACGTACTAATCCGGGGATCCCCGATCGGCGACGGTCGGCGGGTCACGGGCGCCACATATGACAGCCTGCCATGCCTCCGGGAATGTCAGCAAGTACGCATCGGAGCGCATCCGGCACTCATGCCCGGGTTCAAAACCGGCCGTTTCTTCGGCGAATGGTAAGAACGTTGCAGCGCCGAGCAATCCTGTGGGATTTACTTGGCTCCGACTCGGCAGCAACGGTCCGGCCGGACCCCGCACCGCGGATCCGGGCGAGGAGGCGAGGGCACCTCATGGCAAGGTTGTACGCCGTCAGTCCGCGGACCGTCCACGCGGACGGGGTGCGGCATCAGGAGGTGTCCCTCGGGTATCCGCGCGAGTGGCGGCGGTGGGGCAAGCCGGATCCGCTGCTGCGTGAGGTCTTCCCGTCCGGTGAGTAGCGGTGACGGACTCCGGCCGGTGGGCCGTGGTGGGCGGCCTGGTCCTGACCACCGTGACGGTGCCGCGCAGCGTAAACCCGGCATGCGCGCAAGACCTGTGCTCTAGGAATACCTCTAGATACGACAGGACCGCGTTGACCCGTTCATGGTCACCCAAGACGCTGGAGGCAGTCTTGCCCACCGGTCGTGCGATGAAGAGGACTCCCCCCTTGAACTTCCTGTTACTGGGCCCGCTTTCCGTCCGGTTGAACGCGCGTGAGGTGCACGTGTCGGCGCCGAGGCAACGCGTGGTCATGACAGCCCTCCTCCTCAACGCCAACCGGGTGATCTCCGTCGACCGGATCGCCGAGTACGTCTGGGACGGCGCCCCGCCGCCGAGTGCCGCCGCGACCGTCCGCACCTATGTGATGCGCCTGCGGCAGTCGCTGGGCGAGCACGCCTCCGCCCGGATCGTCACCCGGGCGCCCGGCTACCTCCTCGAACTCGGCGAGCACGAGAGCGATCTCGGGCAGTTCACGGCCCATCGCCGGCGCGCGGCGGAGCTGGCCGAGCGCGGAGACCTGGAAGGTTCCTCCGCCGAGCTGGCCGAGGCGCTCGCCCTGTGGCGCGAGGAGCCGCTGGCGGACATCCCGTCGCAGACGCTGCGCGATGTGGAGGGCCGCTACCTCCAGGAGCTTCGCCTGCAGACCATGGAGATGCGGTTCGACGCGGAGCTGGCGCTGCTGCGGCACGCCGAGATCGTGCCGGAGCTGGTACGGCTGGTGCGGAAGCACCCCTTACGCGAGGCCCTGGTGGGCAAGCTGATGCTGGCGCTGGGCCGCTCGGGACGGCAGTCGGAGGCCCTGGACCTCTACCAGCGCACCCGGGCGCTGCTCGTCGAGCAGCTCGGCGCCGAGCCGAGCACCGATCTGCGCGAGGTCCACCGGCACATCCTCTCGGCCCACGACCGGCCCCGCACGCCCGACCCGCTGGAGCAGCCCGCGAAGGCCCCGGAGGCGGCCGTCGCGCCGGCGCCGGCCGCCGCCTGGGAAAGATCCTGCTGGCCGAGCCCGGCGCAGCTGCCCTCGGTGCCGCTGCCGTTGTCGGCCCGCTCCGGTGCACTGGCGCGGCTGCAGCACTTCCTCACGACCGGCACGATGCCCGCGGGCATGGTGGCGACGGCGGTGGTGACCGGCCGGGGCGGTGTCGGCAAGAGCGCGCTGGCCCTGCAAGCGGCGCACGCCGTGCGCGGTTCCTCGGTGCACGGCCAGCTCTACGCGGATCTCGGCGGAGCCGCGCGGCCGCTGACCGCCCGGGCGGTGCTGCCGCGGTTCCTGGCGGACCTCGGTGTGCCCCGGGACGAGATACCCGAGGAGGAGTCGGAACAGGAGAGCCTCTACCGCTCGCTCACCGCGGGCCGCCGTCTGCTGGTGGTACTCGACAACGCCTCCAGCACCGCGCAGGTGCGGCCGCTGATACCGGGTAGCGGGGGCAGCAGGCTGCTGGTGACCAGCCGACGGCGGCTGGCCGATCTGGAGGGGGCGTCCCCGCTTGTCCTCGGCCCACTGGACGAGGCCGGGTCGCTGGAGCTGCTGGGCAGCATCGTCGGCCCGGCCAGGGTCGGTGCCGAACCGCGGTCGGCCCGTTCGGTGCTGACGGTCTGCGCGGGCCTGCCGCTGGCGATCCGGATCGCGGGGACCCGGCTGCTGGAGCGCCCGCACTGGACCATCGGGCACTTCGCCCGGCGGCTCACGGACGCCCCGCGGCTGCTGGACGAACTGTGCGCGGGCGACCTCGGTGTCCGGCCCTGCCTCGACGCCGACCACGCCGGGCTCCGGCGGGCGGCTCCGGCCGGGGTCGACCCGGCCGAGGTGTTCACCGCGCTGGGGGCCGCCGAATCGCGTTCGGTCTCCAGCAGTTGGGTCGCGGTGATGTTCGGCTGCTCCGAGGCGCAGGCCGAGGAGGCCTTGGACGCCCTGGTGGAGGCGAATCTGCTGGGTGCGCCGGCGGGGGGCCGCTACCGGCTGGACGCGCTGTTGCGGGCGTACGCCCGCGAGCGGGCGCAGGCGGTCGCCGTACGGCAGCACGATCACCCGTACATGCGCGCCGGGTGACCGTCCCGGCGGCCCGGCGACGGGCACCCGGCGGCCCTGTTCCCCTTCCCCCGATGCTTTTCGACCCGACCTCCTTCGACCCGATCTCCTTCGAGAGGACCCCCGCGCCATGGCCCACCAGACAGAAGCCACCCACGACCTGCTCGCCTACGTCCGGGAGGTCTCCCTCCGTGACGACGATCTACTCAGGGAACTGCGGGAGGCCACCGCGGACCTCCCCGGCGGGACCGCCATGCAGGTGATGGCGGAGGAGGGCCAACTGCTCTCCCTGCTGGTCGGGTTGACGGGGGCCCGGGCGGTGCTGGAGATCGGCACCTTCACCGGCTACAGCACCCTGTGCATGGCCCGCGCGCTCCCGGCCGACGGGGTGCTGGTGTCCTGCGACATCGACGACCGGTGGCCGGCCATCGGCGCCGACTTCTGGAAGCGGGACGGGGTCGACTCGCGGATCGACCTGCGGATCGGCGATGCCACCGCGACCCTGGACGCGCTGCTGGCGGAGCGCGGGCCGGAGAGCTTCGACCTGGTGTTCATCGACGCGGACAAGAGCAACTACGTCCGCTACTACGAGACTTCGCTGGCGCTGCTGCGCACCGGCGGTCTGATCGTGGTCGACAACACCCTCTTCTTCGGCCGGGTCGCCGATCCGGCCGCCGTGGACCCGGAGACCGCCGGGGTCCGGGCTTTGAACCGGCTGCTGCACAAGGACCCCCGGGTGGAGCTGTCGCTGCTGGTGATGGCCGACGGGATCACACTCGTCCGCAAGCGCTGAGGGCGGCGGGCCGGAGCCCGGGAGCGCCGACCGCCGCCGCCGCGGTCACGACGTTCCCGGGCCCCCTTCCGGCACGTTCAGGTCGGGTGCGTCCACGCTGATGACGGTGGACACCACGCGCGGGCCGGGGACCAGGTGGAGGCGCTGGAGTCCGGTGTCCTCCGGAGCCGGCGCGAGGACGGCGGCACACGGGCACGGGGCTTCGTCCAGGCCCTCGAAGCCCGCGAACCGGTAGGCGATCTCCATCATCCGGTTGCGTTCGGTCGCCCGGAAGTCCGCGACCAGGTGGACTCCGGACCGGGCGGCGGCGTCGGCCAGCCAGTTCAGCAGGGTCGCGCCGGCGCCGTAGGCGACGACCCGGCAGGAGGTGGCGAGCAGCTTGAGGTGCCACAGGCCCGGGTGCCGTTCGAGCAGCAGGACGCCGACCGCGCCGTGCGGGCCGAACCGGTCGGTGAGGGTGACCACCAGGACCTCGTGCCGGGGGTCGGTGATCAGGCCTCGCAGCACCGCGTCCGGGTAGTGGACCCCGGTCGCGTTCATCTGGCTGGTGCGCAGGGTGAGTTCCTCGACCCGGGACAGCTCCTCGCCGGTGGCCCGGCCGATGCGCATCCGCAGGTCCAGGGAGCGCAGGAACTCCTCGTCGGGGCCGGGGGCGGCCGCCCGCTCGGCCTCGCGGCGGAAGCCCGCCTGGTACATCTGGCGGCGGCGCCGGGAGTCGACGGTGCTGACCGCAGGGGTGAACTCGGCGAGTTCGGGGAGTGCGAGGACCTGCTCGGCCGGGTAGCACCGTACGTCGGGCAGGTGGAAGGCCACTTCGGCGCGTTCGGCGGGCCGGTCGTCGACGAAGGCGACGGTCGTGAGCGCGAAGTTCAGCCGGTCGGCGATCCGGCGCACCGACTCGGACTTGGCGCCCCACCCGATCTCCGGCAGGACGAAGTACTCGGCCACGCCGAACGCCTCCAGCCGGGCCCAGGCGTGCTCGTGGTCGTTACGGCTGGCGACGGACTGGAGGATGCCGCGGGAGTCGAGTTCGATCACCACCTTGCGCACCTCGTCCGGCAGGTGCACCTCGCCGTCCTCCAGCAGGGTGCCCTGCCAGAGGGTGTCGTCCAGGTCCCAGACCAGGCACTTGACAATCTCGGCCATGCCGTCCTTCCTCGTCTCGTCGGCCGTGGGCCCGCTCACCGTGCCCCCGGAGCGGAGAGGGCGTGCTGTGCCAGCATCAGCCGGCACAGCTCGTTGCTGCCCTCGATGATCTCCATCAACTTGGCGTCCCGGTACGCCCGGGCCACCGCGTGCCCGTCCCGGGACCCGGCCGAGGCCAGGACCTGGACGGCCGTCGCCGCGCCCCGGGCGGCCTGCGTCGCGCTGACGTGCTTGGCCAGTACGGTCGCCACCACCTGGTCCGGCGCCCCTTCGTCCCAGCAGCGGCTGGCGTGCTCGCAGACCCGCGCGGCCACCTGCTCGGCCGTGTAGAGGTCGGCGAGGTGCCCGGCGACGAGCTGGTGCTCTGCGAGCGGCCTGCCGAACTGCTCCCGCCCTGAGGCGTGCGCGGTGGCCGCCGCCAGACAGGCCCGCAGGATGCCCACGCACCCCCAGGCGACGGACATCCGCCCGTAGGCCAGCGCGGTCGTCACCAGCAGGGCGGGCGGCAGTCCGTGACCGCCCAGGACGCTGTCGGCCGGCAGCCGCACCCCGTCGAGGTGGACGTCCGCGTGTCCGGCCGCGCGGCAGCCGAGCGGGTCGGCGATCCGCTCGATCCGGACGCCGGGCGTGTCGGCGGGCACCACGACGGCCACCGCGCCGTCCTCGTAGCGGCCGACGACGACCAGCAGGTCGGCGTAGTGGGCGGCGGTCACCCACTTCTTGTGTCCGTCGACGACGACCGCGTCGCCGTCGCGGCGGACGGTCGTCGTCATCGCCGCGAGGTCACTGCCGGCGCCGGGCTCGCTGAAGCCGACCGCCGCCAGTCCGCCGCCGGTCAGCCGGGGGAGGTGGGCGGCCGCCTGCTCGGCGGTGCCGAGGCGCTGGATGGTCCATGCCGCCATGCCCTGGGAGGTCATCACGCTGCGCAGCGAGCTGCAGAGGCCGCCCACGTGGGCGGTGTACGCGCCGCTGCGCATGCTGCTGAGCCCCCAGCCGCCGTACTGCTCCGGGACCTCGGCGCACAGTCGGCCCTCGGCGCCCAGTTCGCGGAGCAGGTCCAGCGGGATGAGGCCGGTCCGGTCCCACTCCCCCGCCTGGTCGCCGACCCGCAGGGTGACGGAGGTCATGGCGCTGTTCAGGTCCTCACCCACGCCGGCCCCCGGCGGCGGGCACCCGGAGCCGGTCCACCAGCTCCGCCATCCGCCGTACGGTGCGGAAGTTGTCCAGCCGCAGGTCCGCGCCGCGGACGGCGATGGCGTAGGTCTTCTCCAGGTGCACCACCACCTGCATGGCGAACAGGGACGACAGGCCGCCGGCGCCGAACAGGTCGGTGTCGGCGTCCCAGGCGGTTCCGGTGCGTTCCTCCAGGAATCCCAGCAGTTCCTTCTCCAGGTCGTGGGTGTCGGGCGTGTTCGCTGTGGTCATGGCCGTCTCCTTGTCGGGGTGATCAGGTGTAGTCGTAGAAGCCGCGCCCGGACTTGCGGCCCAGCCGGCCCTCGCGGACCAGCCGGAGCAGCAGTTCGGCGGGGCGGCAGCCGTCGTCGCCGGTGCGTTCGTGGAGCACGGTGAGGGAGTCGACGAGGTTGTCGATGCCGATCAGGTCCGCGGTGCGCAGCGGGCCGGTGGGGTGTCCCAGGCAGCCCTGCATCAGGGCGTCGACGTCCTCCGCGGTCGCCGTGCCCTCCTCCACGACCCGGGCCGCGTCGTTGATCATCGGGTGCAGGATGCGGCTGGTCACGAAGCCGGGTGCGTCCCGGACGACCACCGCCCGCCGCCGCAGCGCCGTGAGCAGGGCCGCCACGGAGGCCATCGCCGGGTCCCCGGTCTTGGCGCCGCGGACCACTTCGGCGGTGCCGATCAGGTAGGGCGGGTTCATGAAGTGGGTGCCGACCAGATCCTCCGGCCGCTCCACGGCCCCGGCCAGTTCGTCGACGGGGATCGAGGAGGTGTTGGTGATCAGCAGGGTTCCGGGCCGGACCAGTCCGGAGACCTCGGACAGGACGGCGGCCTTGATCGCGGCGTTCTCGGTGACCGCCTCGACGACGGCGGTGGCTCCGGCGACGGCCTTGAGCGAGGTGCCGGTGGCCAGGGCGCCGAGGGGCGTCCCGGCGGGCAGGGCGCCCATCAGCTCGGCCAGCCGGAGGTCGCCGTCGATCAGGTCCGTGGCCCGGTCGAGCCGTTCCCGGTCGATGTCGACCAGGTGGACCGGCAGGCCGTGTCCGAGGGCGAGGACGGTGATGCCGACGCCCATCACCCCGGCTCCCAGCACGGTGAGGGCGTGTCGCGGGGGGGAATCGTCGTACGGGGCTGTGGTCAACGGGCTCTCCTTCGGTGTCACAGGTCTTCGGGGGTGCGGAGGGTGGCGCCGAGCCAGTCGGCGACGGCGTCGCCGGTGGTCGCGACATGCTGTTCCATGATCGAGAAGTGGTCTCCGGGAACGTCGACGACGGTGTCGGCACCGGCCCAGGACGAGCGCCAGTCACCGGCTTCGGCGGACGGGCGGCCGAGCGGGGTGGAGGCGCGGACCAGCAGCAGCGGGGCGCGGACCGCCGGGGGTTTCCAGTCGTCGAGCAGACGGAAGTAGCCGCCCATCGCGGTCAGCCTGGTCCCGTCCATCGGGGCCGCCTGGTCCTCGCGGTCGAACATGCCGCCCAGCAGGACGTCGTTGAACTGGGTGATGCCTTCGTTGTCGGAGAGGTAGGTGTCCAGCAGCACCACGGCCGCCGGGCCCTCGCCGCGCTGCTCCAGCGCGGCGGCCACTCCGTGGGCGAGCGTGCCGCCGGAGGAGGAGCCGGCCAGGACGAGCGTCCGTCCGGGCAGTTCCCGGAGCAGTGTCGTCGCCTGGAAGTCCAGCAGGGCCGACATGTCGGCGGGCAGTTCCTCCTCGGGGCTGAATCCGGGGGCGTCCAGGGCGGCGACGGCGTAGCGGTCCCGGAAGCGGGCGGCGAAGCGGGCGTACTGGTGGGCACCGCCGAGGGCGACGATGGAGCCGAAGCAGACGAGTACGGGGGCGTCGGCGCGCTCGTTCAGGCGCAGCAGCCGCGGGCCGGTGCCGGCGGCCGCGAGGTCGCCGCCGCTGGGGAAGGCCGGGCGCAGGGCGGAGGCGTGCTTGAGCAGGGCGATGCCCTCGTCGATCCGGCCGAGTGCGCAGGCCCGGCGGAACAGCACGCTCACCGGGTCGGTGTCGGCGGTGTCGGTTCCGGTTGCGGCGGTTCCGGTTGCGGGTGCCGTTTCGGGCCGGGGGGTGTCTTCCCTCCGGGCCTCGGCGGCGAGGCGCGCCGCGAGCGCGGCGGGGGTGCCGCTGTCGAAGACGGCGGAGGGCCGCAACCGCAGTCCGGTGGCGGCGGCCAGCCGGTTGCGGAGCTCGACCGCGGTCAACGAGTCGAATCCGACGGAGAGGAAGGGCACCGTCGCGGACAGCGCCCCGGAGTCGGTGTGGCCGAGGACTTCGGCGGCCTGGGCGAGGACGATGTCGAGCAGGACCAGCCCGCGTTCCTGTACGTCGGCGGCGGCGTCGAGCCGTTGCCGCAGCGCTGCGGCGGCGGTCGGCGTCCCCTTCGTTCCGGTCGTCGCGGTCGGGCTGCGCCGGACCAGGGAGCGCAGCATCGGGTGCACCGGGCCGTCGCCGCGCACGGTGAGGTCGAGGTGGGCCAGGACGACGGGGCTCCCGTCTCCCGGCGGGGCGGCGTCCGCGGCGCACACCGTGTCCAGCAGGGCCATGGCCTCCTCGTCGGAGAGGCCGCGGGCGCCGCGCCGGTCGATGCGCCGCCGTTCGGCGCCGCCGAGCTCCGCCGTCATCCCGCTCACCCGCTCCCAGGGGCCCCAGGCCAGGGACAGGCCGGGGAGCCCGAGCCGTCGGCGTTCCGCGATGAGGGCGTCGAGCGCGGCGTTGGCGGCCGAGTAGGACGCCTGGCCGGGGCTGCCCAGCACGCCCGCGGCGGAGGAGAAGACGACGAACGCGGACAGGTCCGCTCCGCGCGTCAGCTGGTCGAGGTGCCGGGCGGCGTCGAACTTGGGCCGCAGGACGGCGGTCATCCGCTCCCCCGTCAGCCCGTCCAGCAGACCGTCGTCGAGCACTCCGGCGGTGTGGACCACGGCGCACAGCGGATGGCGTTCGGGGATGGCCGCCAGGGCGGCGGCCAGTGCCTGACGGTCGGACACATCACAGCTGACGGCGGCCAGTTCGGCTCCGGCCTCGGCCAGCTCCGCCGTCAGCTCCGGCATGCCGGGGGCGTCGGCGCCGCGGCGGCTCAGCACGAGGAGGTGGCGTACCCCGTGCGCGGCGACCAGATGGCGCGCCAGGACGGCCGCGAGCGCGCCGCCCCCGCTCACCAGTACCGTCCCTTCGGACGGCCCGAACGGGCCGGCCGGCCGGGTCGCGGTGGCGGTGGTGGCCGTGGCGGTGGTGACCGGCGGCCGTATCAGTCGGGGCGCGTACAGGACCCCACCGCGCAGGGCCGCCTGTGGTTCGCCCGTGGCGAGGAGCTCGGCGAGCGCGTCGCCGAGACCGTCCGGGTCCGGCCCTTCGGTGTCCAGCAGCACGAACCGGTCGGGGTGTTCGAGCTGAGCGGCTCGGAGCATGCCCCAGACGGCCGCCGCACCGAGGTCCGCCGGCTGCGGCTGCGCACCGAGCGGGCCGGTCGCGCCCCGGGTGAGCACCACCAGGGGCGTACGGGCGGTGGTGTCGTCGGCCAGGTGGGCCTGGAGGCGGTCCAGGACCCCGGACGCGACCACGTGCACCGCCGCGGGGTCCGCGTCCCGGGCGGGGGTGTCCGCGGTCACGGTGTCGGCGGACGGGGGGCAGGTCAGCAGCATCGCGTCGGGTGCCGCGGACGGGGGTTCGGTGGGGAAGGCGGCCGGCAGCAGCCGCTCGTCCTGCGGGCCGAGGAGGCCCCAGCGGGTGACCGGGCGCGGGCCGGGCCCGGCAGTGACCGGCGTCCAGCCGACGTGGAAGACGGAGCCGGAGGACGCCCGCGGTGCGGCGGTGGACGCCGTGCGCAGGGTGAGCGAGCCGACCGTCACCACCGTGCGCCCCGAGGGATCGGTGATCCGCGCGGTGACGGCGTCCGGGCCGTCGGGGCGCAGCCGGACACGCAGGACCGGCGCGTCGGAGGTCTCGATCGCGACGCGCTGCCAGGAGAACGGCAGGGGGACGCTGTCGGCGGGCTCCGCGGTCGCGGCGCCTTCGCGCAGACCGGTCGTCTGGAGGGCCGCGTCCAGGAGGGCCGGGTGCACGCCGAAGCCGCCCGCTCCGCCGGCAGGGAGGCCGTCGGGCAGGGCCACTTCGGCGTGGATCGCGTCTGCGGTGCGCCATGCGGCGCGCAGGCCCCGGAACGCCGGGCCGTAGGCGACGCCCCGGGTTTCGAGCAGCCCGTACAGTTCGTCCACGTCGAGGGGGACCGCGTCGGGCGGGGGCCACGTGCCGGCCGGTTCGGTCGTGTCGTCCCGGTCGGCCGACGGGTCCCGGGGGCCGACCGCGCCGGTCGCGTGCCGGGTCCAGGCCCGGTCGGCGGAGCCGGGGGCGGCCTCGGGCCGGGAGTGGAACTCCACCGGGCGCCGTCCCGTGCCGTCTTCGGCGCCCACCCGGACGCGCAGTTGCACGGCCTGATCGTCGGGCAGCAGCAGCGGGGCGGCGAGGGTCAGCTCCTCCACGAGGGCGCAGCCGAGGCGGCGGCCCACGTGCGCGGCCAGCTCCACGAGGGCCGCGCCGGGCAGGATCACGGCTCCGGCCACGGCGTGGTCGGCGAGCCAGGGGTGGGTGGCCGAGGAGAGCCGGCCGGTGAAGAGGGTGCCCGCGTCGTCGGGCAGTTCGACCGCGGCGCCGAGCAGCGGGTGGTCCGCGGCGGACTGGCCGGTGGCCGCCTGGTCCCGGTCGGCCGGCAGGGCGTCCAGCCAGTAGCGGCGTCGTTGGAAGGCGTAGGTGGGCAGGTCCACCCGCTGGGCACCGGTTCCCGCGAACAGTCGCTCCCAGTCGACGCGCAGGCCCCGGACGTGTGCCTCGGCGAGCGCGAGCTGGAGTCGGCGGAGCCCTCCGGCCCCGCGCCGCAGGGTGTCGAGCACCAGCGTCTCCGGGGCGCCCGCGTCGGCGGCCGTGTCCTCGATCGCGTACATCAGGGCGGGCTGGGGGCCGGACTCGATGAAGACGCGGTGCCCGGCCGCGAGGAGCGAGCGGGTCGCCCGCTCGAACTCGACGGTCTGCCGGACGTTGCGGTACCAGTACTCGGCGCCCAGGGACTTCGTGTCCAGCAGGCCGCCGGTCACGCTGGAGTAGTACGGCACCGCACCCGCGAGGGGGGTGATCCCGTCCAGGTCGGAGAGCAGGCGCTCGCGGATCCGCTCCACGTGCGAGGAGTGCGACGCGAAGTCGGTTTCGATGCGGGTCGCCCACACCCCTTCCTCCAGGAGTTCCTCCACCAGGGCCGTGACCGCGTCGGCGTCGCCCGACACCGCCACCGACGACGGGCCGTTCACCGCCGCCACCGAGAGCCGGCCCGCCCACGGGGCGATGCGCTCCCGTGCCACGTCCACCGGCAGGGGCACCGACGCCATCCCGCCACGGCCCGCCAACGCCCCCACCGCACGGGAACGCAGCGCCACCACCCGCGCCCCGTCGTCGATGCTCAGGCCACCCGCCACCACCGCGGCGGCGATCTCGCCCTGGGAGTGGCCCACCACCGCGTCCGGAACGACGCCGAACGAGCGCCACACCTCCGCCAGCGACACCATCACCGACCACAGCACCGGCTGCAGCAC
This sequence comes from Kitasatospora sp. NPDC048298, assembly GCF_043201465.1. NCBI lineage: Bacteria > Bacillati > Actinomycetota > Actinomycetes > Kitasatosporales > Streptomycetaceae > Kitasatospora > Kitasatospora sp. NPDC048298. The sequence continues at coordinate 54,416 of NZ_JBICYZ010000021.1, read as the reverse complement.
GTCGACCCGTGCGAGCAACCGCTCCGAGCCCAGCGCCTCCGCCAACGACCAGTCCACGTAAGGCGCCAGCGCCCGCTCGCACTCGGCCATCCGCCCGGCGAACACAGCCGATTCGGCCAGCAGCTCCGCGGCCATCCCCACCCACTGCGAACCCTGACCCGGGAACACCAACACCGAACGGCCCGGGGGCAGCCCGCTGCCGACCGTCACGCCCGCCGCACGCACGCCCCGCGACAGGGCGGCGACACCGGCCAGCAGTTCGCCCCGGTCCGCCCCCACCACCACCGCGCGCTCCGCGAACCGCGAACGCCCCGCCGCCAGCGAATGGCCGACGTCCGTCACGCTCAGGCCCGGTTCCGCCACCACCCGCTCGTACAGCGCCGTCGCCTGGGCGCGCAGCGCATCCGGGGTACGCGCCGACAGGATCCAGGGGACGGCGGCGGGCACCGGTTCCGGCGTGGCGGACCCGTCGGAAGCTGCCGGGTCGGCCGGGGCCTGTTCGAGGATGACGTGGGCGTTGGTGCCGCTGGCGCCGAAGGAGGACACCCCGGCCCGGCGCGGACGTCCCGTCTCCGGCCAGGGGGCGGCCTCGGTGAGCAGGGAGACGGCTCCCTCGGTCCAGTCGATCCGGGGCGAGGGACGGTCGACGTGCAGGGTGCGCGGCATCACGCCGTGCCGCATCGCGAGCACCGACTTGATCACCCCGCCGACGCCCGCGGCGGCCTGGGTGTGGGACAGGTTGGACTTCAGCGAGCCCAGCCGCAACGGCCGCCCGGCGGGCCGGTCCTGCCCGTACGTGGCCATGAGCGCCTGCGCCTCGATGGGGTCGCCGAGGACGGTGCCGGTGCCGTGCGCCTCCACCATGTCGACCTCGGACGGGTCGAGTCCGGCACGGGCGAGCGCCCCGTTGATGACGCGCTGCTGCGCGGGCCCGTTCGGGGCGGTCAGCCCGTTGCTGGCGCCGTCCTGGTTGACGGCCGAGCCGCGGATGACGGCCAGGACGGGGTGCCCCGCGCGCCGGGCGTCCGAGAGCCGTTCCAGCAGGAGCAGGCCCAGGCCCTCCCCGAACCCGGCTCCGTCCGCCGCGGACGAGAAGGACTTGCTGCGTCCGTCGGGTGCCAGGCCGCGCTGGCGGCTGAACCCGACGTACAGGCCGGGGGTGGACATCACGGTCACCCCACCGGCCAGGGCGAGGGTGGTGTCGCCGGAGCGCAGCCCCTGGCAGGCGAGGTGGACGGCGACCAGGGAGGACGAGCAGGCGGTGTCCAGGGTGACCGCCGGGCCTTCCAGGCCCAGGGTGTAGGCGATCCGGCCCGAGGCGACGCTGGGGATGGTGCCGGTGCCGAGGAAGCCTTCCACTTCGTCGGGCACCCGGCCGAGCCGGGACCCGTATTCGCTGTAGATCACTCCGGTGTAGACGCCGGTGCGGCTGCCGCGCAGGGTCGCCGGGTCGATGCCCGCGCGTTCCACCGCTTCCCAGGACGCTTCCAGCAGCAGCCGCTGCTGCGGGTCCATGGCCAGGGCCTCGCGCGGCGAGATGCCGAAGAAGCCGGGGTCGAAGCCGGTCGCGTCGTGGAGGAAGCCGCCTTCCCGGACGTAGAAGGTGCCGGGGGCGTCGGGGTCGGCGTCGAAGCCGCCCTCGACGTCCCAGCCGCGGTCGGTGGGGAACGGCGAGACCGCGTCGCGTTCCTTGACCAGCAGCTCCCACAGGTCTTCCGGGGTGCGTACGCCGCCGGGGTAGCGGCAGCTCATCGCCACGATGGCGATGGGCTCGGCGGAGTCGTCGCGGAGCCGTCGGTTCTCCTGCCGCAGGCGCTGGTTGTCCACCAGCGAGGCGCGCAGGGCGGCGACCACCTGGTCCGTGTCGGTGGGCATGGGGTCGGGCTTCTCCTTCTGCGGCTGTCGGTCAGTCACGTTCGCCGCCCAGGGCCATCCGGACGAGGTCGTCGACGGCCATGGCGTTGATGTCGGCGTCGGGAGCCGGCGTGTCCGGTGTCTCCGGCCGGTCGGCGAGGTGCGCCCCGGCGGCCTTCCCGGTGCCGGCGGGGTCGCCCGGCCCGTCGGGTACCAGGCGCCCGGTGAGGTGGGCGGCGACGGCGGCCGGGGTGGGGTGGTCGAAGACCAGGGTGGCGGGCAGCCGGCGGCCGGTGGCGGCGCCGAGCCGGTTGCGGAGTTCGACGGAGGTGAGCGAGTCGAAGCCGAGGTCCTTGAACGCCTGGTCCGGGTCGACGGCCTCGGGTCCGCCGTGGCCGAGGATGTCGGCGACCCGGCTCCGTACCAGGTCGAGCAGGGTGGAGACGCGTTCCTCCGGGGTGAGGCCGGTCAGCCGGCGGCGCAGCGAGTCCGCTTCGGCGGCGTCCACCCCGGAGGCGGGGCGGCGTGCGGTACCGGGGACCAGGGCGGCGAGCAGGGCCGGGACGGGTCCGGTCCGGGCTGCCGTCCGGAGCCGGCCGAGGTCGATCTTGACCGGGACGAGCAGCGGTTCGTCCAGGGTGAGCGCCGCGTCGAACAGGGCCAGGCCCTCTTCGCTGCCGATGGCCGCGGTGCCTCCCCGGGACATCCGCCGCAGGTCGGCGGCGGTGAGCGTGCCGGTCATGGTGCTGCGGCGCGCCCACAGGCCCCAGGCGAGCGACTGGGCGGGCAGTTTCAGGGCACGGCGGTGCTGGGCGAGCGCGTCGAGGAAGGCGTTGGCGGCCGCGTAGTTGCCCTGCCCGGCGTTGCCGACCGTGGCGGACGCGGAGGAGAACAGGACGAAGGCCGACAGCGCGAGGTCACGGGTGAGGTCGTGCAGGTTGAGGGCTGCGTCGACCTTGGGCCGCAGGACGTGGCGCATCCGCTCGGGGGTCAGCGACTCGATCGTCCCGTCGTCCAGGACGCCGGCCGCGTGGACGACCGCGCTCAGCGGGCGGTCGGCGGGGATGCCGGCGAGCAGCGCGGCGAGCGCGTCCCGGTCGGCGACGTCACAGGCCTCCACGTCCACCCGGGCGCCGAGGCCGCGCAGTTCGGCGGCGAGGTCGGCCAGGCCCGGGGCGTCCGTGCCGCGCCTGCCGACGAGCAGCAGGTTCTGTACGCCGTGCGCGGTCACGAGGTGCTGTGCCACCAGGCCGCCGAGCGCGCCGCCGGCCCCGGTGACGAGGACGGTTCCCCCGGCCGCGGCGATACCGGACGGTGTGTCCGGGGCCGGGTTCGGGTCCGTGGCGACGGTGGCCCTGGTGAGGCGGGCGGCGAGGAGCTCTCCGCCGCGTATCGCCAGTTGGGGTTCCGTTCCGGCCAGTGCCCGGGGCAGCAGGCCGGCCACGGCGGCCGGGTCGTCGGTGTCGATCAGCAGGAAGCGGTCCGGGTGCTCGGACTGGGCGGAGCGGACGAGGCCGCGGACCGCGGCGCCGGTGAGGTCGGTGACCTCCTCGCCGGCTGCCGTGGAGACCGCACCCCGGGTGACGAGCACGAGCCGGGTGCCGTCGTCCCACCGCGGGTCGGCCAGCCAGTCCTGGACGAGCCGCAGGGCGTCGTCCAGTGCGGTGTGCACGGATGCGGCGTCGGGCGGGGACGAAAGGTCCGGGGTGTGGTCGCACCAGGCCAGCACGGCGGCGGGCGACGGCGCTCCCCCGTCCAGCGCGGCACCGAGCGCGGCCAGGTCCGGATGGCTGTCCGGGAAGAGTTCCCGGCCGCCGAGGACAGCCCAGTGTCCGAGGGGGTCGGCGGGTGCGGTGGCGGGCACCGCCGACCACTGCACCCGGTAGAGGGATTCCGGGCCGCCGCCCGGGCGGAGGGTGTCGAGGTCGATCGGGCGGACGGCGAGCGCCTCGACCGACGCGACCGGGAGGCCGTTCGAGTCGGTCGCGTCGATCGACACCGATCCGTCCGGCCGGAAGCCGAGCCGTACCCTGAGCGCGGTGGCTCCGGAGGCGTGCAGCCCGACTCCGCTCCAGGAGAACGGCAGTCCGGCGGACGGCCGGTCCGCGCCCGGTTCGGTGTCCGGCCGAGCCCGCAGGAACAGCCCCTGGAGGGCGGCGTCCAGGAGGGCGGGGTGCACGCCGAAGGCAGAGGCGGACCGGTGCTGGTCCTCGGGCAGACGTACCTCGGTGAAGATCTCGTCACCCCGGCGCCAGGCAGCGGTGAGCCCGCGGAAGGCGGGTCCGTAGCCGTAACCGGAGGCACGGAACCGCTCGTACAGGTCGTCGACGGGGATCGGGACGGCGCCGGGCGGGGGCCAGGAGCCGGCGTCGTCCGGTACGGCTGAGGACGACGGCTCGCGGGTCGTGGCGTCGGCGGTGAGCCTGCCGGTCGCGTGCGCGGTCCAGTGCGGGGTCGCCGTGTCCTCGCGGCAGGAGAACAGGTCCAGTGAGCGGCTGCCGTGCGCGTCCGTGGCGCCGACCCGAACCTGCAGGCGGACGGCGGTGTCGGCGGGTATCAACAGCGGTGACTGGAGCGTCAGTTCCTCCACCGTGCGGCAGCCGGCCTCGTCCGCGGCGCGTACCGCGAGTTCCGCGAAGGCCGCGCCGGGCAGCAGGACCGTACCGGCCACCGCATGGTCGGCGAGCCAGGGGTGGGTACGCAGCGAGATCCGGCCCGCGAGCAGCAGTTCACCCGTGTCGGCCAGTTCGATGGCCGCTCCGAGGACGGGGTGGTCGGCCGGATCGAGCCCGGCCGCGCCCACATCGGCCGCCGCGGTGGGCGCCGGCTCGGGCCAGTAGCGGCTGCGCTGGAAGGCGTACGTCGGCAGGTCCACCCGCCGCGCCCCCGGGAACGCACCCGAGAAGTCCGCCCCCAACCCGCACTCCCACGCACGACCCACCGCACGCAACACCTGCGCCGGGCCACCCTCCCCACGACGCAACGTCCCCAACACCACGGCATCCACACCCGCGGCCTCCACCGACTCCCCCACCGCCACACCCAGCACCGCATGCGGGCTGGACTCGACGAAGAACCGGAAACCCTCCCCCAGCAACACCTCCGTGGCCTTCCCGAACTCCACCGTCTCCCGCAGGTTCCGGTACCAGTACTCGGCGTCGACGAGCTTCGTGTCCAGCCAGCCGCCCGTCACCGTCGAGAAGAACGGCACCCCGCCCGAGACGGGCACAATCCCGTCCAGGTCGGAGAGCAGCCGCTCGCGGACCTCCTCCACATGCGCGGAGTGCGACGCGTAGTCGACCTCGATCACACGCGCCCGCACACCCTCCCCCACCAGAGCCTCCACCAGTGCCGCCACCGCGTCCGCGTCACCCGACACCACCGTCGACGACGGACCGTTCACCGCCGCCACCGACAACCGGCCCGCGATCCGCTCCCGCACCGCCTCGACCGGCAGAGGAACCGACGCCATCCCGCCACGACCCGCCAACGCCCCCACCGCACGGGAACGCAGCGCCACCACCCGCGCCCCGTCGTCGAAGCTCAGACCACCCGCCACCACCGCCGCGGCGATCTCACCCTGCGAGTGGCCCACCACCGCGTCCGGAACAACACCGAACGAACGCCACACCTCCGCCAGCGACACCATCACCGCCCACAGCACCGGCTGCACCACATCCACCCGCGCCAACAGCGCCTCCGAACCCAACGCCTCCGCCAACGACCAGTCGACATAAGGCGCCAGCGCACGCCCGCACTCCGCCATCCGCCCCGCGAACACAGCCGACCCGGCCAGCAACTCCGCGGCCATCCCCACCCACTGCGAACCCTGACCCGGGAACACCAACACCGAACGACCGTCGACCGGGCGACCGCCGTCCCACGCTCCCGAGTCGTCGTCGGCCATCCGGCCCAGCAGGGTGTGGAGTTGGTCCCGGTCCCCGACCAGTGCCTTCCGGTACTCGAAGGCGGTGCGCGTGTGCAGGGCGGATCCGATGTCGCGCGGGTCGACCCCGGGGTTGCCGTCCAGGTGGCGGCGCAGCCGGTCGGCCTGGAGGCGCAATGCCTGCGGGCTCTTCGCCGACAGCAGCCAGGGCACCGCCGGCAGGGGGGTGCGCTCGGCCGGCGGGCCGTCGTCCTCCAGGGGGGTGTGTTCGAGGATGGTGTGGACGTTGGTGCCGCTCAGGCCGAAGGAGGACACTCCGGCCCGGAAGGGGCGGCCGTGGGACGGCCAGGGCTGCTGCTCGGTCGCGAGGGCCAGCGCTCCACGCGTCCAGTCGACGTGGCCGGAGGGCCTGCTGACGTGCAGGGTGCGGGGCACCTGCCCGTGCCGCATGGACAGCACCGTCTTGATGACCCCCGCCACACCCGATGCTGCCTGGGCGTGGCCGAGGTTGGACTTGAGGGAGCCGACCAGCAGGGGCCGTCCGGCGGGCCGGTCCTGGCCGTAGGTGGCCAGCAGGGCCTGCGCCTCGATGGGGTCGCCGAGGGTGGTGCCGGTGCCGTGCGCCTCCACCACGTCCACCTCGGACGCCGTCAGGCCCGCGTCCGCCAGCGCCGCCCGGATCACCCGCTGCTGCGACGGACCGTTGGGGGCGGAGAGCCCGTTGCTGGCGCCGTCCTGGTTGACGGCGGAACCGCGTACCACCGCCAGTACCGGGTGTCCGTTGCGGCGGGCGTCCGACAGCCGCTCCAGCAGCAGGACGCCGACGCCTTCGCCCATGCCCATGCCGTCCGCGTCGTCCGAGAAGGCCTTGCAGCGGCCGTCCTCGGCGAGTCCCCGTTGCCGGGAGAAGCTGATCAGGGCGCCGGGGGTCGCCATCAGGGCGACGCCGCCGACCAGGGCGAGGGAGCAGTCGCCGCCGCGCAGGGCCCGGCCGGCGTAGTGCATGGCGACGAGTGAGGAGGAGCAGGCCGTGTCGATGGTCACGGCGGGGCCTTCGAGGCCCAGGGTGTAGGCGACCCGGCCGGATACGACGCTGGGTGCGCTGCCGGTGAGCAGGTGGCCGTCTCCTTCCTCCGACTGGGCGACGACGGCCGCGTAGTCGGCGTAGTTGACGCCGGTGAACACTCCGGTGCGGCTGCCGCGCAGGGCGGCCGGGTCGATCGCGGCGCGTTCGATCGCCTCCCAGGTGGTTTCCAGGAGCAGCCGCTGCTGGGGGTCCATGGCCAGGGCCTCGCGCGGCGAGATGCCGAAGAACTCCGCGTCGAAGTCGGCGGCGTCGTGCAGGAAGCCGCCGTGCCGGGTGGTCGAGGTGCCGGGGCGGTCGGGGTCCGGGTCGTAGAGGCCCTCCAGGTCCCAGCCGCGGTCGGTGGGGAAGTCCGAGACGGCGTCGCCGCCGTCGGCGAGCAGGCGCCACAGGTCTTCGGGGGTGCCGATGCCGCCGGGGAAGCGGCAGGCCATGGACACGATCGCGATCGGCTCGTCGTCGGGCGCGGGCGGGTGCGCGGCGGCGTCCGGGGCGGCGGGGTCCGGGTCGGTGGCCTGCCGGCCGAGCAGTTCGGCGCGGATCTCCCGGGCGAGCGCGGTGGACGACGGGTGGTCGAAGATCAGCGTGGACGGCAGCCGCAGTCCGGTGGCGGTGTTGAGCCGGTTGCGGAGTTCGACTGCGGTGAGGGAGGCGAAGCCCATGTCCTGGAACGCCGTGCCGGGCCGGATCGCGTCCACCGAGGGATGGCCGAGGACGGCTGCCGCGTGGATGCGGACCAGGTCGAGCAGCAGGCGGTGCTGTTCGGATTCGGCGAGGGCGGCGAGCCGTTGGCGCAGCAGTGCGGCGGCGGGTGCCTCCGTGTCGCCGGTCGCGGCTTCCAGGGCGCGGCGGGCTTCGGGGATGCCGGTGAGCAGCGGGCTGCGGCGGGTGGAGGTGAAGACGGCGGCGAACTGCTCCCAGTCGACGTCGGCGACGGCGAGTACGGTCTCGTCGTCGTCGAGCGCCTGTTGCAGGGCGTGGACCGCGAGGTCGGGGGCGATCCGGGGCAGGCCGTGCTGCTCCAGGTTGAACAGATCGGCGTCCGCTCCGGCGACGCGGTCCTGGAAGGGGTTCTCGGCCTGCCAGATGCCCCAGTCGACGGTGGTGGCGGTGAGGCCGCGGGCCCGGCGGTGCTGGGCCAGGGCGTCGAGGTAGGCGTTGGCCGCGGCGTAGGCGCCGTGGTCGCCGCTGCCCCAGACTCCGGCGATCGAGGAGAACAGGACGAAGGCGTCGAGTTCGCGGTCGAGCAGGGCGTCGAGGTGTTCGGCGCCGGCGGCCTTGGCGGCGACGATCTGTTCGAACGCGGACATCGGCGTGCCGTCCAGGGGGGCGAGCGCGACGAACGCGGCCGCGTGGACGACCGCGGTGACCGGGTCGCCCGCCGTGTCCAGGCCGGTGAGCAGTTCCGCCACGGCCTGACGGTCCGCCAGGTCGCAGACGGGCAGGGTCAGTCGTACGCCGAGGGCGGCCAGTTCCGCGGCGAGTTCGGCCGCGCCGGGTGCCTGGGGGCCACGGCGGCCGGGCAGGACGAGGTGGGTGGCGCCGCTGCGGGCCAGCCAGCGGACGAGGTGCGGGCCGACGGCTCCGGTGCCGCCGGTCAGCAGGACGGTGCCGCGGGGCTTCCAGTGCTTCGTACGGCTGTCGTTCCGGGGGGCGCGCCGGAGGCGGCGGGCCAGCAGGCCGGTGGGGCGCAGGGCGAGCTGGTCCTCGCGGCCGAGGCCGTCCGGGCCGGTGCCGGGGGCCGTCAGGACGGCGGCGAGGCGGGTCCTGGCGCGGGCGTCGAGGTTCGGCGGCAGGTCGATGAGTCCGCCCCAGCGGGCGGACAGTTCCAGCGCGGCCACCAGTCCGGTGCCCCAGACCAGTGCCTGGCGGGGGTGGGTGACCGGGTCGTCCTGGCCCGTGGACACGGCCCCGGCGGTGGCGCACCACAGGGGTGCGGTGAGGGCGAGATCGCCCAGGGCCTGCACCAGGGCGACGGTGAGTGCCGTCCCGGTGGGCAGGGCCGGGTGGTCGGGGTGGGGCCGGTCGTCGGCGGCCAGCAGCGACAGCACGCCCGTCGGGACGCGGTCGCCGAGGGCGGTGGCGAGCGTGTCCGCGAGGTCCGTGCGGCGGACGGCGTCGGCGGTGAGTTCGGCCGTGACGACGGTGGCGCCCGCTTCGGTGAGGGCGAGCAGCGGGCCGCGTACCCGTGCGTCGTCGTCGTGTCCGGCGGGCAGGACGACGAGCCAGGTGCCGGCGGCGGGGGTGGCGGCCGGCGGGTCGGGCAGGGGCTGCCAGCCGATGCGGTAGCGCCAGGAGTCGATGACGCTCTCGTCGCGCCGCTGTTTGCGCCAGCCTCGCAGGGCGGGCAGGACAGGGGCGAGGGCGTCCTCGTCGACGGCGAGGTGGGCGGCGATCTCGGCCGGGGCGTCGTGGTCGACCATGTGCCAGAAGGCCGTGTCGTGCGGGTCGGCGGCGGCCGGTCCGGTGCCGGGCGCCGCCTCCGGCTCCAGCCAGTAGCGCCGCAGCTGGAAGGGGTATCCGGGCAGAGCGGTCGGGCGGGCGCCGGTACCGGCGTACACCGCGGACCAGTCGACGGCCGCGCCGGCCACCCACAGTTCGGCGGCCGAGCGCAGGGCCCGGCGCAGTCCGCCGTCGTCGCGGCGCAGGGTGCCGACGACCACGGGCGGCTCCTCGGCGCCGGTGGCCTCGGCGGTGTCCTGGAGGGCCATGGTCAGCACCGGGTGCGGCGACACCTCGACGAAGACCTCGTGGCCCTGTTCGATCAGGGAGCGGACGGCGGCATCGAAGCGGACGGTCCCGCGGAGGTTTCGGTACCAGTAGTCGGCGTCCATGACCGTGGTGTCGAGCCGGTCGCCGGTGACGGTGGAGAACAGTGGAATCCGGGCCGGGAGCGGGCGTACGCCGGCCAGCGCGGCCAGCACCTCGGACCTGATCCCTTCGACCTGGGCCGAGTGCGAGGCGTAGTCCACGGGTACGGACCGGGCCCGTACGCCCTGTGCGGCGCAGTGGGCGAGCAGTTCGGCCAGGGCCTGGGTCTCGCCCGAGACCACCACGGCGGCGGGCCCGTTGACGGCGGCCACCGACAGCTTCTCGGCCCAGGGGGCGATCTCGGCGCGGACCCGGTCCTCGGGCAGGGACACCGCGACCATGCCGCCGAGTCCGGCCAGCGCCCGGATGGCCCGGCTGCGCAGGGCGACGACCTTCGCCCCGTCCTCCAGGCTCAGCGCTCCCGCCACCACGGCGGCGGCGATCTCGCCCTGGCTGTGCCCGACCACGGCGTCGGGCCGGACGCCCCAGGACTCCCAGTGCGCGGCCAGTGACACCATCACCGCCCACAGCACCGGCTGCACCACGTCCACCCGTTCCAGGGAGGGTGCCCCGGGCGCGCCCTCCAGGACGGCGGGGAGCCGCCAGTCGACATGGGCGCAGAGGGCGGCGTCGCAGGCGGCGAGGCGGTCCCGGAACACGGGGCTGGTGGCGAGCAGGTCCCGCGCCATGCCGGCCCACTGGGAGCCCTGGCCGGGGAACACCAGTGCCGTCCGGCCCTCGACGACCCGGCCGGTGCCCGCGACGACGTCGGCGGGCGTGGCCGGGGCGGTGGAGAGGTCCGTGCCCGGCCCGGACAGGGCGGCGAGGCCGTCCAGCAGTGCGGGGCGCCCGTCGCCGATCACCACGGCCCGGTGTTCGAATGCGGACCGGGTGGTCGCCAGCGAGAACCCGATGTCGGCCGCCCGTGCGGGCGCGTCCGTGGCGAGCCGGGCGCGCAGCCGGGCCGCCTGGTCCCCGAGCGCGGACGCGGTGCGGCCGGACAGCACCCAGGGCAGCACGGCCCCGGGCGCGCCCGCCCCGGCTGCGGTGTCCGGGCCGTCGGTCGCCGCTTCCGGTCCGTCGGCCTGTTCCGGCTCCGGTGCCTGTTCGAGGACGACGTGCGCATTGGTGCCGCTCATGCCGAACGAGGACACCCCGGCCCGGCGCGGCCGGTCGACGGCGGGCCAGTCGCGGGCCTCGGTGAGGAGTTCGACGGCGCCCGAGGACCAGTCGGCGTGCGGGGTGGGCGCGTCCACGTGCAGGGTGCGGGGCAGGACGCCGTGCCGCAGCGCGAGCACCGTCTTGATGACCCCGGCGACCCCGGCGGCGGCCTGGGTGTGCCCGATGTTCGACTTCAGCGACCCCAGCCACAGCGGACGCCCGGCGGGCCGGTCCTGGCCGTAGGTGGCCAGCAGCGCGTCGGCCTCGATCGGGTCGCCAAGGGTGGTCCCGGTGCCGTGCGCCTCCACCGCGTCGACCTCGGCGGCGGTCAGTCCGGCGTCGGCGAGGGCCGCCCGGATGACCCGCTGCTGGGAGGGACCGTTGGGGGCGGTCAGGCCGTTGCTGGCACCGTCCTGGTTGACGGCCGAGCCGCGCAGCACGGCCAGCACCGTACGGCCGTTGCGGCGCGCGTCCGACAGCCGCTCCAGCAGCAGCATCCCCACGCCCTCGCCCCAGCCGGTGCCGTCCGCGGCCGCCGCGAACGGCTTGCAGCGGCCGTCGGGGGACATCGCGCCCTGCCGGCTGAACTCGACGAACACCGCCGGCAGCGCCATCACGCTGGCCCCGCCGGCGAGCGCGAGCGAGCACTCACCGGCCCGCAGGGCCCGCGCCGCGAGGTGCAGCGCCACCAGCGAGGCCGAACAGGCGGTGTCCACGGAGACGGCCGGGCCTTCGAGACCGAGCGCGTAGGACACCCGCCCGGACATCACGCTCATCGAGTTCCCCGTCATCAGGAACCCCTGGACGGCTTCGGCCGCGCCGGAGCCCAGCGTCGCGTACCCCTGGTCGATGGCCGCGACGTACACCCCGGTACGGCTGCCCCGCAGGGTGAGCGGGTCGATGCCGGCCTGCTCGACGGCCTCCCAGGACGCCATCAGCAGCAGCCGCTGCTGCGGGTCCATCGCGACCGCCTCACGGGGCGAGATGCCGAAGAACTCCGGGTCGAAGTCCGCCGCGCCGTCCAGGAACGCCCCTCGCCCGGGGACCGTGCCGCCGGACGGCCAGGCGGTCTCCCAGCCCCGGTCGCCGGGGACCGGCGCGATGGTGTCGCGGCCTTCGGCGAGCAGTTCCCACAGGTCCTCGGGGGTGCGGACGCCGCCGGGGAAGCGGCAGCTCATCGCCACGATCGCGATCGGCTCGCTCGTGCGGGCCTCGGCCTCCCGGAGCCGCTGCCGGGTGTCCCGCAGGTCGATGGTCACCCGGTTGAGGTAGTCGCGCATCCTCTGGTCGCTCACTGGACACCGCTGCTTTCGTCTCGGGCTGCTCGGGTCTCGTCTCGGGCTGCGCGGGATGCGCGGACGGCGTGGACCGGTGCCCTGGTCATGCGGATCCCAACTGCCGGTCGATGTAGTCGAACACCTCGTCGTCGCTGGCCGCCTCGATCAGGTCGGGGGCCAGGTCGTCCACGTCGCCCGTGGGGCGGGCGGTGGTGGCCGGTGTCCCGCCGGGCAGCGGGCGGGACAGCACTTCCCGTATCCGGGCGGCGAGTTCGTCGCTGACGCCGTCCGGCGGCAGGGCGTCGAGCAGGGCCTCCAGGGTGTCGAGCCCGGCCCGGACCGCCGCGTCGCCCGTCGGGCGGGCGGCGGTGGCCCGCTCGGCGAGGTGGCGTGCCAGTGCCTCCGGGGTGGGGTGGTCGAAGACGAGCGCGGCCGGCAGCCGCAGCCCGGTCGAGGACACCAGCCGGTTGCGCAGTTCGACCCCGGTGAGGGAGTCGAAGCCGACGTCCTTGAACGGGCGGGCCGGGCGGATCCGGTTCGGCGAACTGTGGCCGAGCACCGCCGCGGCGTTGCCGCGCACCAGATCGAGCAGGGTCCGGTACAGCTCGGCCTCGGGCAGCTCGGCGAGCTGCCGCGCCATCGAGCGGGCCGGCGCCGCGGCGGAGGCGGAACCGGTACGGGCGGGGCGGACCAGGCCGCGGAGCACGGCGGGCAGTCGGTCGTCCGCCCGCAGCACGGACGGGGCGATCCTGGCCGCGAGCCGGTAGGCGTACGGGGAGTCCAGTGCCGCGTCGAACAGGGCGAGGCCCTCCGCCGAGGTCAGCGCGCCCGCCCCGGCGCCCCGGCCCGCGGTGACCGCGGCGGTCATCTCGCTGCGCTCCTCCCACAGGCCCCAGCCGATGGACAGGCCGGGCAGCCCCTCGGCCCGGCGTTCGGCGGCGAGGGCGTCGAGGACCGCGTTGGCGGCGGCGTAGTTCGCCTGCCCGGCCGCGCCGAACTGGGCGGCGCCCGAGGAGAACAGGACCAGCGCCGCGAGGTCGAGGTCCCGGGTGAGTTCGTGCAGGGCCAGCGCCGCGTCCGCCTTGGGCCGCAGGACGCGGTCGAGCCGGTCCGGAGTCAGCCCCGCGATCGTGGCGTCGTCCAGGACACCGGCCGCGTGGACGACGGCGGTGAGCGGGTGCGCGGCGGGCACCGACCCGAGCAGGGCGGCGAGCGCGGCGCGGTCGGCGACGTCGCAGGCTGCGACGGTCACCGACGCCCCGAGCCCGGTCAGTTCCCGTACCAGCTCCGGCATACCGTCGGCGGACCCGCCCCGGCGGCCGGCCAGCAGCAGGTGCCGGGTGCCGTGCGTGACGACCAGATGCCGGGCCAGGAGCCGTCCCAGGGTGCCGGTGGCCCCGGTGACCAGGACAGTCCCTTCGGGGTCCGGCGGAGCGGGCAGCAGCAGGACGTTCTTGCCGACGCCCCGGGCCTGGCTGAGCGAGCGCAGGGCGGCCGGGGCCTGCCGGACGTCCCAGCCGGTGACGGGCAGGGGACGCAGCACTCCCCGCTGGAACAGGTCCAGGACGTCGGCGAGCATCTCGCCGATGCGCTCCGGACCGGCCTCCATCAGGTCGAACGCCCGGTAGCGCACCCCGGGATGCTGCCGGGCGACCGTCTCGGGGTCGCGGACGTCGGTCTTGCCCATCTCCACGAACCGGCCGCCGTTCGGCAGCAGCCGCAGACCGGCGTCGACGAACTCCCGTGCCAGGCTGTCGAGTACGACGTCGACGCCCCGCCCGCCGGTGGCCGTCAGGAACGTCTCGGCGAAGTCGGTGGTACGGGTCGAGGCGATGTGCGCGGCGTCCAGTCCGCCGGCCCGCAGGACGTCCCACTTGGCGGGGGAGGCGGTCGCGAACACCCGCGCACCGGCGTGCCGGGCGAGTTGCACCGCCGCCATGCCGACCCCGCCGGCCGCGGCGTGGACCAGTACCGATTCCCCGCGCCGCAGTCCGCCGAGATCGAACAGACCGTAGTAGGCGGTGAGGAACACCACCGGTACGGATGCGGCACGGGCGAAGGACCAGCCCGCCGGTATCCGGGCGACGGTACGGCGGTCGGCGACGGCGGTCGGGCCGAACGCGCCCCCGAAGATCCCCATCACCCGGTCCCCGGGTACCAGGTCGTCCACGCCCGGGCCCACCTCGATGACGGTTCCGGCGCCCTCACTGCCCAGGCCCTGCTGTTCGGGGTCGGGGTCCAGGCCGAGCGCGGCGATGACGTCGTGGAAGTTCAGCCCGGCGGCGCGCACCGCGATCCGTACCTCACCCTTGCCCAGCGGGGCGAGGCCCGCCGGAGCGGGCTCCGCCGCGATGTCCTCGAGGGAGCCCCGGCCGTCGGTGGTGAGCCGCCAGGCGGCGCCGTCCGGCAGGGACAGCGTGCCGTCCGGCCGTCCGCCGCGGACCAGCCGCGGCAGCAGCGGCGGACCGGTCCGCAGCGCCAGCTCGGGTTCCCCGGTGGCGAGCGCCGCAGGCAGGGCGTCCGCCGGCTCGCCGGTCCCGGCCGCGTCGATGAGGACGAAGCGCCCGGGGTGCTCGGCCCGCGCGCTGCGCACCAGGCCCCACAGGGCGGCCTGGGCGGGATCGACGGGACGGTCGACCGGTCCGGTACGGACCGCGTCCCTGGTGAGCAGGGCCAGCCTGGCCGCGGCGAACCGCTCGTCGGCCAGCCACTGCTGCACGAGGGCGAGGCCCTGGTGTGCGGTGGCCCGGACCCGGTCGGCGGGGTGGGGCAGGTCTGCGGTGGCGATGGCCGCCACGATCACCTCGGGGAGGGCGGCGCCCGCCTCGAGGGCGGCCCCCAGGGCGCCGATGTCCTGCCATGACACCGCGCCGGGGACGGCACCGCCGAGGGCGGCCCAGGTGGGCACGGCGCTGTCGGCCGGGTCGGTGGCCGGGGTCCAGTCGAGGCGGTACAGCAGGTCGGCGTGGGCGGTCGCGGAGAGCGGCCCGCCGGCGGCCGGAGGCCGCAGCAGCAGGGCCTCCACGCCGAGCACCTGCCGTCCGGACAGGTCGTGGGCGTGCAGGGTCACGGTGTCCGGCGTGTCGGTGGTGAGCCGCACGCGCAGCGTGGTGGCCCCGGTGATCCCGCTGGTCACGCCGTTCCAGCTGAAGGGCAGCCGGGCCCGGCCGTCCTGGTCGGGCAGCAGTGCGGCGATCTGGAGGGCCGCGTCCAGCAGCGCGGGGTGCAGCACGCATCCGGCGGCGTCGGCGTGCTGCGGCTCCGGCAGCACCACCTCGGCGTACACCTCGCCGCCGCGGAGCCACGCGGCACGGATGCCGCGGAAGGCGGGGCCGTAGTGGTAGCCGGCCTCGGCGAAGCGCTCGTAGAGATCGCCGGTGTCCACGGGTTCGGCACCGGACGGCGGCCAGCTCAGCAGGCCGGCCGCGGCTCCGACCGGGTCCCCGGCGGGCCGGGGTGCCAGGGTGCCGGTGGCGTGCTCGGTCCAGGGCGCGTCGGCGTCCCGTGTCGTACGGGCGAACACGCCGAGCCTGCGCCGACCGTCGCCGTCGGGTGCGGCCACCCGGAGCTGTAGGTGGACGGCTCCCTCCTCCGGGAGCACGAGCGCCGATCCGAGGGTGAGTTCCTCGACCACCGGGCAGTCCGCCTCGGCCCCGGCGCGCAGCGCGAGTTCGAGAAACGCCGTGCCGGGGAAGAGGACGACGCCCGACACCGCGTGGTCGGCGAGCCAGGGGTGGGTACGCAGCGAGATCCGGCCGCTGAGCAGCAGCTCATCGGAGTCCGCGACCTGCGTCGCCGCACCGAGCAGCGGGTGCCCGGTCGTGGCGAGACCCGCCGAGGCGACGTCCCAGCTCGTGGTCGGAACGTCGAGCCAGTAGCGGCTGCGCTGGAAGGCGTAGGTCGGCAGCTCGACACGCCGCGCCCCCGGGAACGCACCCGACCAGTCCACCCCCAGCCCGCGCTCCCACGCACGGCCCACCGCCCGCAGCACCTGAGCCAGGCCGCCCTCCCCGCGACGCAGTGTCCCCAGCACCGCGGCATCCGCACCCGCGGCCTCCACCGACTCTCCCACCGCGACCGACAACACCGCGTGCGGGCTGGACTCCACGAAGAACCGGAAGCCCTCCCCCAACAACGTCTCCGTGGCCTTCCCGAACTCGACGGTCTCCCGGAGATTGCGGTACCAGTACTCCGCGTCCAGAGCCTTCGTGTCGAGCCAACCACCCGTCACCGTCGAGAAGAACGGCACCGAACCCGAGACAGGAACGATGCCGGCCAGATCGGAGAGCAACCGCTCACGGATCTCCTCCACATGCGCGGAATGCGACGCGTAGTCGACCTCGATCACACGCGCCCGCACCCCCTCACCCGTCAGCCCGTCGACCAGTGCCGTCACCGCGTCCGCGTCACCCGACACCACCGTCGACGACGGACCGTTCACCGCCGCCACCGACAACCGGCCCGCGATCCGCTCCCGCACCGCCTCGACCGGCAGAGGCACCGACGCCATGCCACCACGGCCCGCCAACACCCCCACCGCACGGGAACGCAACGCGACCACACGGGCCCCGTCCTCCAGACTCAGACCGCCCGCCACACAAGCGGCAGCGATCTCGCCCTGGGAGTGGCCCACCACGGCATCGACCGTCACCCCGAAGGAACGCCACACCTCCGCCAGTGACACCATCACGGCCCACAACACCGGCTGCACCACATCGACCCGCGCCAGCAGAGCCTCCGAACCCAACGCCTCCGTCAACGACCAGTCGACGTAAGGCGCCAACGCCCGCCCGCACTCCGCCATCCGCCCCGCGAACACCTCCGACTCACCCGACAACTCCGCAGCCATCCCCACCCACTGCGAACCCTGACCCGGGAACACCAACACCACCCGACCGGAAACCAACCCGCCGCCGGGCACCGCAGCACCCTGTGACAGCGCGGCCAGGTGCTCGGCGAGGTTCTCCTCCGTGCCCACCAGCACCGCGCGGTGTCCCAGCGCGCTGCGGCCCGTGGCCAGGGAGAAGGCCACGTCCACGGCGCGGACGCCCGACCCGTCTCCGATCCGGGCCGACAGCGCCGCGGCCTGGGCGCACAGCGCCTCCGGAGTGCGCGCCGAGAGGAGCAGGGGGACGGCGGCGGGTACGGTCCCCGGTGTCCCGGACCCGTCGACGAGCCCGTCCGCGGGGGCTGTCGGGTCGGTCGGGGCCTGTTCGAGGATGACGTGGGCGTTGGTGCCGCTGACGCCGAAGGAGGACACCCCCGCCCGGCGCGGACGACCCGTGTCGTCCCACGCCCGGGCCTCCGTCAGCAGCCTGCCGGCGCCCGCCGACCAGTCCACCTCGGGCGTCGGACCGTCCACGTGCAGCGTCTTGGGCATCACGCCGTGCCGCAAGGCGAGCACCGACTTGATGACCCCCGCCACACCGGCGGCAGCCGAGGCGTGTCCGATGTTGGACTTCAGCGAGCCGATCCACACCGGCCGGTCCGCGGGCCGGTCCTGCCCGTACGTCGCCAGCAGCGCCTGCGCCTCGATCGGGTCACCCAACCGCGTGCCCGTACCGTGCGCCTCCACCACGTCCACCTCGGACGCCGTCAGCCCCGCGTCCGCCAGCGCCGCCCGGATCACCCGCTGCTGCGACGGACCGTTCGGCGCCGTCAGACCATTGCTCGCACCGTCCTGGTTCACCGCCGAACCACGGATCACCGCCAGCACCGGATGCCCGTTGCGCCGCGCATCCGACAACCGCTCCACCAGCAGCATGCCCGTGCCTTCGCCGAAGGCGGTACCGTCGGCCGCCGCGGCGAAGGACTTGCAGCGGCCGTCCGGAGCGAGTCCGCCCTGTCGGCTGAACTCGACGAACAGTTCGGGGCTGCACATCACGTTGACGCCGCCGGCCAGGGCCAGCGAGCACTCGCCGGATCGCAGCGCCCGTACCGCGAGGTGCAGGGCCACCAGCGAGGACGAGCACGCGGTGTCCACGGTGACCGCGGGGCCTTCCAGGCCGAAGAAGTAGGCCAGGCGTCCGGAGACGACGCTTCCCGAGTTGCCGGTGCCGAGGAATCCCTCGACGTCCTCGGGGATGTAGGGCAGCAACCGGGCCGCGTAGTCCTGCTGCATCAGGCCGACGTACGTGCCGACCGGGGCTCCGCGCAGGGTGGACGGGTCGATGGCCGCGCGCTCGAAGAGTTCCCAGGTGGTTTCCAGGAGCAGCCGCTGCTGCGGGTCCATGGCCGCCGCCTCGCGCGGCGAGATGCCGAAGAACTCCGCGTCGAACTCGGCCGCGTCGTGGAGGAAGCCGCCGTCGCGGGTGACGGAGGTGCCGATGCGGTCGGGATCGGGGTCGTAGAGCGTGTCCAGGCTCCAGCCCCGGTCGGTGGGGAACCCGGAGATGCCGTCGCGGCCCTCGGCCAGCATCCGCCACAGGTCCTCGGGTGAGCGGACATCGCCGGGGAGGCGGCAGGCCGCGGAGACGATCGCGATCCGGTCGTCGTCCGCGTCCCGGTTCCGGTCGGCCGACCCCGCGGGTACGGCGGGCATGACGGCCCTGGCCGCTTCCGTGTCCGTGAGTCCGGCGCCCAAGAAGTCCGCGAGCGCGGCCGGGGTCGGGTGGTCGAACACCAGGCTGGCGGGAAGCCGCAGGCCGGTGGCGGCGTTCAGGCGGTTGCGCAGTTCCACCGCGGCCAGTGAGTCGAAGCCCAGTTCGCGGAAGGCCCGTCCGGGGTCGAGGGTGTCCGGGGAGGCATGGCCGAGGACCGCAGCCGCGTGGGTGCGGACGAGTTCGACGAGCAGCCGGGTCCGTCCGGTGCCGTCGAGGGCCGCGAGGCGCCGGCGCAGGGCGTTGTCGTCGGCCGTCGCCTGCGCGGCCGTGGCCGCCCGGCGCGGCGGTGTGCGCACCAGGCCGCGCAGCAGCGGCGGCAGAGTGCCCTCCGCCGCCGCGGACCGCAGGGCCGCGGTGTCGAGGCGCATCGGGACCAGGGCGGCCCGGTCCACGGTGAGGGCGGTGTCGAAGAGCGCGAGTCCCCGCTCGGTGGAGAGCGGCGGCATCCCGGACCGGGCGAGGCGTCGTACGTCGTCCTCGTCCAGGTGTCCGGTGAGGGCGCTGGCCTGCTCCCACAGGGTCCAGGCCAGGGCCTGGCCGGCCAGGCCCGCCGCCCGACGCCGGACGGCCAGGGCGTCGAGGAAGGCGTTGGCGGCGGCGTAGTTGGCCTGTCCGGGGCCGCCGAAGGTGCCTGCGGCCGAGGAGAAGAGCACGAAGTGCGTCAGATCGAGGTCGCGGGTCAGTTCGTGCAGGTGGAGGGCGGCGTCGACCTTGGGGCGCAGCACGGCGTCCACCCGTTCGGGGGTGAGTGCGGTGACGACGCCGTCGTCGAGGGTGCCCGCGGTATGGACCACGGCGGTCAGCGGGTGCGCGGGCGGCAGGTCCGCGAGTACGGCGGCCAGGGCGACCCGGTCGGCGGCGTCGCAGGCGACGATGGCGGTCTCGGCTCCCAGCGCGGCGAGTTCGGCCCGCAGTTCGTCGGCTCCGGCGGCGGCCGGGCCGCCGCGGGAGAGCAGGAGCAGGTGCCGGACGCCGTGCCCGGTGACCAGGCGGCGGGCGACGTGGGAGCCGAGCAGGCCGGTGCCGCCGGTGATGAGGACCGTGCCGTCCGGGTCGAAGGCCCGGAGGGGCCCTGCCGCGTCGTCCGAGAGGTCCGGGTCGTTCCTGAGGACCCGGACCAGCCGGGGTACGCGGACGTCGTCGCCGCGGACCGCGGACTGCGGTTCTCCCGAGGCGAGGGCCGCGGCGACGCCCGCGGAGGTGCCGTGCTCGTCGTCGGCGTCGAGGTCGAGCAGGGCGAAGCGCCCGGGGTGTTCGGAGCGGGCCGAACGGACCAGGCCCCAGAGTGCGCTGTGCGCGGGGTTGCGTACGTCCTCCCCCTCCCCGGCGCTGACCGCACCCCGGGTGGCGAACACCAGGCGGGAGCCGGCGAAGCGGTCGTCGGCGAGCCAGGTCCGGACGTCGCTGAGGGCCTGGTGGACGACCGCGCGGACCACCGCGGCCGGTCCGGCCGCGTCCGCGGGCTCCGCGCAGACGAGCAGGACCGTTTCGGGTACCGGAGCTCCGGCGTCGACGGCGGCCAGCAGCGTGGCCAGGTCCGCGGTGCGGTGAACGGGTGCACCGCTGCCGCGCGGGGGTGTGGTGACCCACTCCGTCGCATAGAGGTCCTGGTGGCGGCCGTGGGGGGCGCGGTCGGCGCCGAGGCTGACGGTGCCCGCGGGCCGCAGGACCAGTGCGTCCACGGTCGCCACGGGGGCGCCGGTCGCGTCGGCGACGGCGAGCGTCACCGCGTCGGGCCCGGCCGGGGCGAGCCGGACGCGGATCGCGTCGGCGCCGGTGGCGTGCAGGGTCACGCCGTTCCAGGAGAACGGCAGCCGTCCCTCGGGGTGGGCCTCCGCGCCGGGGGTGCCGGGCACACCGGTGGCGTGCAGGGCCGCGTCCAGCAGGGCCGGGTGCAGGCCGAAGCGGGCGGCATCGGGTGCGGGCCCAGCGGGCACGACGGCCTCCGCGAACAGCTCGTCGCCGCGCCGCCAGACCGCGTTCAGGCCCTGGAAGGCGGGACCGTAGGCGAATCCGCCCGCCGCGAAGCGGTCGTACAGTCCGTCGAGGGCGAGGGGTTCGGCGCCGGGCGGCGGCCAGGGCATCGGCCCGTCGGCCTCGGCGCCTTCCGCGCCGTCCTGGGCCAGGACGCCTTCGGCGTGCCTGGTCCACTCGTCGCCGTCGGGGTCACCGTCGACGGGTGTGTCCGGCCGGGAGTGCAGGCTGAGCGGGCGGTGGCCCAGGGAGTCGGGGGCGCCCACAGTGAGGCGCAGCACGGTGCCGCCGTGTTCGGGCAGCACCAGGGGGGCCTCGAGGGTGAATTCCTCGACCCGGGGGCAGCCGACGCGGGCTCCGGCCTGGAGCGCGAGTTCCAGGAAGGCGGTGCCCGGGAGCAGTGCCCGGCCGCCGACGGCGTGGTCGGCGAGCCACGGGTGGGTGCGGGCCGACAGGCGGCCGGTGAGGAGCAGGCCGTCGCTGTCCGCGAGGACCACGACGGCGCCCAGCAGCGGATGGTCCGCGGGGGTCAGTCCGGCAGAGGTGACGTCGCCGACGGGCGCGGCGCCGTCCTCCAGCCAGTACGGGTCGCGTTGGAAGGCGTAGGTGGGCAGTTCCACCCGTCCGGGGCGGCGGTCGGCGAAGACGGTGTCCCAGTCCGGGGAGACTCCGCGCAGGTGGAGTTCGGCCAGGGACTCGGTGAACCGGCGCGGGCCGCCGTCGTCGCGGCGCAGGGTGCCCACGGCCGTGGCGTCGGCGCCCGCGTCCTCGGCGGTCTCCAGGACACCGACGGTGAGGACGGGGTGCGGGCTGCTTTCCAGGAGGACCTGGTAGCCGTCGGCGAGCAGGGCGCGGGTCGCCTGTTCGAAGCGGACGGTCCCGCGGAGGTTGCGGTACCAGTAGTCGGCGTCCAGGGCGGTGGTGTCCTCCAGCAGGCCGCCGCTGAGGGTGGAGTAGAAGGGGACGGCGGACGGGCGGGGGGTCAGTCCGTCGAGCCGGGCGAGCAGTTCGGTGCGGATGTCCTCGACGTGGGCGCTGTGCGAGGCGTAGTCGACGGGGATGCGCCGGCTGCGGATGTCCAGCGCCGTCGTCCGGTCGAGGAACGCGTCGAGCGCGTCGGTGTCGCCGGAGACCACGGTGGAGGCGGGTCCGTTGACGGCGGCGACGGCGAGCCGGCCGTCCCAGGGCGCGAGGTGTTCGGCGACCTGTTCGGCGGGCAGGGCCACCGAGGCCATGCCGCCGCGGCCGGACAGGGCGCGGATGGCGCGGCTGCGCAGGGCGACGACCTTCGCCCCGTCCTCCAGGCTCAGCGCTCCCGCCACCACGGCGGCGGCGATCTCGCCCTGGGAGTGGCCGATGACCGCGCCGGGGGTGATGCCGTGGGAGCGCCACAGTTCGGCCAGGGAGACCATGACGGCCCACAGCACCGGCTGCACCACGTCGACGCGTTCGGCCGGCGGGGTGCCGGGAGCGCCGCGCAGGACGGCTTCCAGGGACCAGTCGACGAAGGGGGTCAGGGCACGCTCGCAGTCCGCGATGCGGGCGGCGAAGGCGGGGGCGGAGTCGAGGAGTTCGACGGCCATGCCGGCCCATTGGGATCCCTGTCCGGGGAACACCAGGGCGACTTCGCCGCCGGTTCCGGCAGTGCCGAGGACCAGGCCGGGGGCGGTGCGGCCGGCCACCAGGGCGTCGAGGCCGGCCCGGAACTCGTCGGGGTGGGCGCCGATCAGGACCGCCCGGTGCTCGTGCGCGGCGCGGGTCGTCGCGAGGGCGTGGCCGACCTCGGCCGGGCCGGGTCCGGGGTGGGCGTCGAGGTGGTCGCGGAGCCGTGCGGCCTGGGCGCGCAGCGCTTCGGCGGTGCGTCCGGAGAGCACCCAGGGGAGGACGGCGGGGGCGGCGGGGGCGGCGGGTTCGTCGGCCTGTTCCAGGACGGGTTCGTCCGCCTGTTCCAGGACGACGTGTCCGTTGGTGCCGCTGACGCCGAAGGAGGACACCGCGGCCCGGCGCGGCCGTCCGGTCTCGGGCCAGGGGGTGTTCGCGGTGACCAGGCGTACCGCGCCCGCGGTCCAGTCGATCTGCGGGGACGGGTCCTGCGCGTGCAGGGTGGGCGGGACGGTACCGTGCCGCATGGCGAGGACGGTCTTGATGACGCCGCCGACGCCGGCCGCCGCCTGGGTGTGCCCGATGTTGGACTTCAGCGAGCCGAGCAGCAGCGGCTGCCCGTCCGCGCGGTCCTGCCCGTAGGTGGCCAGCAGGGCCTGGGCCTCGATCGGGTCGCCCAGCGGGGTGCCGGTGCCGTGCGCCTCGACCACGTCCACATCGGCGGGGGTGAGTCCGGCGTTGGCCAGGGCGTGGCGGATGACGCGCTGCTGGGCGGGGCCGTTGGGGGCGGTGAGCCTGCTGCTGGCGCCGTCCTGGTTGACGGCGGTGCCGCGGATCAGGGCGAGGACCGGGTGGCCGTTGCGCCGGGCGTCCGAGAGGCGCTCCAGCAGGAGCATGCCGACGCCCTCGCCCCAGCCGGTGCCGTCGGCGGCGGCGGCGAAGGACTTGCAGCGGCCGTCCCGGGCCAGGCCGCCCTGGCGGCTCATCTCCACGAACGGAACGGGTGTCGACATGACCATCGCGCCCCCGGCCAGGGCCAGGGTGCAGTCGCCGGCCCGCAGGGCTTGGGCGGCGAGGTGGATGGCGACCAGCGAGGAGGAGCAGGCGGTGTCGATGCTGACCGCCGGGCCCTCCAGACCGAAGGTGTAGGCGACGCGGCCCGAGGCGACGCTGTCGGAGCTGCCGCTGCCGACGTAGCCGGCCACGTCGTCGGGGACCTGGCGCAGCCGTACCGCGTAGTCCTGGTACATCACCCCGGCGAAGACGCCGGTCCTGCTGCCCCGCAGGGTCGCGGGGTCGATACCGGCCCGTTCGAACGCCTCCCAGGTGGTCTCCAGGAGGAGCCGCTGCTGTGGGTCCATCGCGAGCGCTTCGCGCGGGGAGATCCCGAAGAATCCGGGGTCGAAGTGCCCGACGTCGTCGAGGAATCCGCCCAGGGCGGTGTGGCTGGTGCCCTCGC
The DNA here is from genome assembly GCF_043201465.1 of Kitasatospora sp. NPDC048298. Classification (NCBI taxonomy): domain Bacteria; kingdom Bacillati; phylum Actinomycetota; class Actinomycetes; order Kitasatosporales; family Streptomycetaceae; genus Kitasatospora; species Kitasatospora sp. NPDC048298. Next base: position 30,706 of record NZ_JBICYZ010000021.1, on the reverse strand, counting down.
GCAGTTGTTCCGGGTCGTCCAGGTGGTCCAGGTCCCAGCCCCGGTCGCGGGGGAAGCCGGTGATGGCATCGGTGCCGTCGGTGACCAGGCGCCACAGGTCCTCGGGGGACCGTACGCCGCCGGGGTAGCGGCAGCTCATCGCGACGACCGCGATCGGTTCGCGGCCCGCTTCCTCGGCCTCGGTCAGGCGCCGGCGGGTGTGGTGCAGGTCCGCCGTCACGCGCTTGAGGTAGTCCCTCAGCTTGTCGTCGTTCACCATTGGGGGCCGCCGTCCTGGTTCGCGGGTCGGGTCGGTGTCATGACCGGCCGAGTTCGTTGTCGATGAGGTCGAAGAGTTCGTCGTCGCTGGCGCCGTCCATCCGGTCCTCGATGGAGGCGGCCACCCCGGCCGCCGTGCCGTCGCCGTCGGCCGGGATGGCCGCCGGGTCGTCGAGGCGGCGCAGGAGCTCCCGGAGCCGCCCGGCCAGCCGTTCGCGGTCCGCCGGGTCGTCGGGGAGGCCGTCGAGGGCGCCTGCCAGGCGGTCCAGTTCGGCGAGGCCGGGGAGCGGGCCGGGTCCGGCGTCGGGGAGCAGTTCGGCGGCGAGGTGTGCGGCGATCGCGGCCGGGGTGGGGTGGTCGAAGAGCAGGGTGGCCGGCAGCGGGTGGCCGGTTGCGGCGCGCAGCCGGTTGCGCAGTTCCACCGCGGTCAGCGAGTCGAAGCCGACCTCCAGCAGGCCGCGTCCGGGCTCGACCGCGGCCGGGCCGCTGTGGCCGAGCACCAGGGCGGCGTGCGAGCGGACCAGGTCGAGCAGGACCCGGCCGCGCTGGGTCTCGTTGAGGGAGCCGAGGCGCTGCTTCAGGGCCTCGGGCCCGTCGGGGCCGGTGCCGGCCGCGGGGCCCGCGGCGCCGCGCCGGGCGGCGGGGCGCACCAGGCCGCGCAGCAGGGCGGGGACGCCGCCGGTGGCGGCCTGGGCGCGGACGGCCGCGGTGTCGAGCCGCAGCGGGAGGACGACCGGCTCGTCGAGGGTGCCGGCCGTGTCGAAGAGCGCCAGTCCCTGGGCCGGGTCGAAGGCGACGATCCCGCCCCGGGCGATCCGTCGCAGGTCGGCCTCGGTGAGCCCGCCGGTCATCCCGGTGCTGTTGGCCCACAGGCCCCAGGCGAGGGAGCGGCCGGGCAGCCCATCGGCGCGGCGCCGGTGGGCCAGGGCGTCGAGGAAGGCGTTGGCGGCGGCGTAGTTGCCCTGGCCCATGCCGCCGAAGATCCCGGCGATGGACGAGAACAGGACGAACTCGGACAGCTCCAGGCCGGCGGTGAGTTCGTGCAGGTTGATCGCCGCGTCCACCTTGGGGCGCAGGACGTGCTCCAGTTGCGCGGGCGTCATGGTGGCGACGACGCCGTCGGCCAGCACGCCCGCGGCGTGCACCACCCCGGTCAGCGGGTGCGTGGGGGGCAGGGCGGCCAGCAGGGCCGCGAGGGCGTCGCGGTCGGCGGCGTCGCAGGCGACGATCTCGGCGTGCGCGCCCAGGGCGGCGAGTTCGGCGAGGAGTTCCGCCGCGCCGTCGGCGGCGGGGCCGCTGCGGCTGGTCAGCAGCAGGTGCCGGACGCCGTGTTCGGCCGCGAGGTGGCGGGCGACGTGGGCGCCGATGGCGCCGGTGCCGCCGGTGATCAGGACGGTTCCGTCGCCGCCCCAGCCGGGGGTGCGCCCGGTGACGGCCAGCGGTACCCGGGCCAGCCGGGCGACGTGGACGGCTCCCGCCCGGATCGCGAGCTGGGGTTCCCCGGACGCGAGGGCTTCGGCGAGCAGCGCGGGCGGGTTCTCGTGGGTGTCCAGGTCCAGCAGGACGAAGCGGTCGGGGTTCTCGGTCTGCGCCGAGCGGACCAGGCCCCAGAGCGCGGCCAGGGCCGGGTCCGGGACGTCGTCGCCGGTCACCGGGACCGCGCCCGAGGTGACCAGGACCAGTTTGGCCCCGGCCAGCCGCTCCTCGGCCAGCCAGTCGCGCAGCAGGGCGAGGACCGTGCCGAGTCCGTCGTGGACCGCGTCGCGGAGGGTGCCGGGCGGCGCGTACGGGGCCGAGGCGGGCGGGCAGGCGGCCAGCACCAGCCGGGGCGGCGGGGCGCCCGCGTCGAGCAGTGCGGACAGCGCGGCGAGGTCGGTGACCGTGCGGCCGGGGAGTGTCCCGGTGCCGAGCACGGTCCAGGACTCCGGGTCGAAGGCGGTGCCGGCCGCCGTCGCGGCGCGCTCGGGCAGGGCCTGCCACTCGGGGCGGAACAGTTCCTCGTGGTGTCCGGCGCGGGTGGCCTTGAAGCGGTCGCGCGAGACGGGCCGCAGGACCAGGGAGCGGGCCGAGAGCACCGGCCGCCCGGTGGCGTCGGTCACCTGCACGGCGACGGCGTCGCGGCCGGTCGGGGTCAGCCGCAGCCGGAGTTCGGCGGCCCCGGAGGCGTGCAGGCGCACGCCGTTCCAGGAGAACGGCAGCCAGCCCTGCGCGGGCCCCTCCAGGACGTCGAACACCAGTGAGTGCAGGGCGGCGTCCAGCAGGGCCGGGTGCAGGCCGAACGCGGCGGCGTCCGGCCGCTGCTCCTCGGGCAGGCTCGCGAGGGCGTACACCTCGTCGCCGAGCCGCCAGGCCGCGCGCAGGCCCTGGAACGCGGGGCCGTAGGCGAACCCGCCGCCCGCGAAGCGGTCGTACAGGCCCTCCGTGTCGAGGGGGACGGCTCCGGGCGGCGGCCAGGCCTCGGGGTCCGCCGGGTCGGCCGGGTCCGCGGCTCCGGTGGAGCCGAGCAGGCCGCTCGCGTGCCGGGTCCAGGGGGCGTCGGGGCCGTCGTCGGCGGCCCGGGCGTGGACGCTCAGCGGACGGGTGCCGGCGGCGTCCGGGCTTCCGACGGTGAGCTGGAGTGCGACGGCTCCGCCCGCCGGGAGCACCAGCGGTGCCTCCAGGGTCAGTTCCTCGACCTGGTCGCAGCCGACCTGGTCGCCCGCGCGGACCGCGAGTTCCAGGAACGCGGTGGCGGGGAACAGCACCCCCTCGTAGACGCCGTGGTCGGCCAGCCAGGGGTGGCTGCGGACCGAGAACCTGCCGGTGAAGAGGAAGCCGTCGGAGTCCGCGAGTTCCGTTCCGGCGCCGAGCAGCGGGTGGTCGACCGCCTGAAGTCCGGCTGCGGGCAGTCCGGCCGCGGCCGGGCCGGCCTGCAGCCAGTAGCTGCCGCGCTGGAAGGCGTAGGTCGGCAGGTCGACGGCGGAGCCGGCCGGGCCACCGGAGTGGACGGCGTCCCAGTCCACGGGGACGCCCGTGACGTGCAGCCGGGCCAGGGCGGCCGTCGCCGCGGGTGCTTCGGGCCGGTCCTTGCGCAACAGGGGTATCAGCACCGGGCTGCCGGTGGCGCCGGTCAGGCAGTCCTGGCCCATGGTGGTGAGCGCGCCGTCGGGTCCGAGTTCGAGGAACGCGGTGACGCCGTCGCGTTCCAGATGGCGTACGCCGTCCTGGAAGCGGACGGTGCCGCGCACGTGCTCCACCCAGTAGTCCGGCGAGCCGAGCTGCTCGGCGGTGGCCGGCTCGCCCGTCAGGTCGGAGATCACCGGGACGGCGGCCTCCCCCGGGACGATCCGGGCCACGACCTCGCGGAACTCGGCGAGCATCGGCTCCATGAGGGGCGAGTGGAAGGCGTGGGAGACCCGCAGCCGCCGGGTCTTGCGGCCGCGCCCGGCGAGCACGGCGGCGATCTCGTCCACCGCCGCCGCGTCGCCGGAGACCACGGTCGAGGCCGGGCCGTTGACCGCGGCGAGGCCGACCTCGCCCTCACGGCCCGCGAGCAGCGGCAGCACCTCCTCCTCCCCGGCGGCGAGGGCGACCATCGCGCCGCCCGCCGGGAGGGCCTGCATCAGCCGTCCCCGCGCGACCACCAGCGCCGCGGCGTCGGGCAGGGTGAACACCCCGGCGACGTGGGCGGCGGCCAGCTCTCCCACGGAGTGGCCGAGCAGCCGGTCGGGGCGAACGCCCCAGTGCTCGACGAGGCGGAACAGGGCGACGCCGAGTGCGAACAGGGCGGGCTGGGCGTACTCGGTGCGGTCCAGCAGGCCGTGGCCGGGGTCGCCGGGGGCCGCGTCGATCACCTCCCGCAGCGGGCGGTCGAGCAGCGGATCGAGTTCCGCGCAGACCGCGTCGAAGGCGTCGGCGAAGACCGGGAACCGTGCGTACAGTCCGGCGCCCATGCCGGTGCGCTGGCTGCCCTGGCCGGGGAACAGGAAGGCCGTCTTCGCGGCCGGGCCGGTGATCCCGCGCACCAGGTCCGCCGACGGCTCGCCGGCGGCGAGGGCGGCGAGCCCCTGGAGCAGGGCCTGCCGGTCCGTGCCGGTGAGGGCGGCCCGGTGTTCGAAGGCGCTGCGGTGCAGCGCGAGGGAGCGCCCCAGGTCCGCGACGGCGAGCGCCGGGGCCTGCTCCACGTGCCGGAGCAGCCGGGCCGCCTGCTCGCGCAGCGCGTCCGCGCCGCGAGCGGAGATCAGCCAGGGCAGGGCGGGCGCGGCGGGCGCGTCAGGGACGGCGGTGGGCGCCGGGGCCGGTTCGGTGGGCTGTTCGAGGATGGTGTGGGCGTTGGTGCCGCTGACCCCGAAGGAGGACACCGCGGCCCGCCGGGGGCGGCCGGTCTCCGGCCACGGGGTGTCGTCGGTGAGCAGCCGGACCGCGCCGGCCGACCAGTCGACGTGCGGGGTCGGCGTGTCGACGTGCAGGGTGCGCGGCAGTGTCCCGTGCCGCATGGCCTGCACCATCTTGATGATGCCGGCGACTCCGGCGGCGGCCTGGCTGTGTCCGATGTTCGACTTCAGCGACCCCAGCCACAGCGGCTCCCGCTCGCCGCGTTCCCGGCCGTACGTGGCCAGCAGCGCCTGGGCCTCGATCGGGTCGCCCAGCTTGGTCCCGGTGCCGTGCGCCTCCACCGCGTCCACCTCGGCGGCGGTCAGTCCGGCGTCGGCGAGGGCCGCCCGGATGACCCGCTGCTGGGAGGGACCGTTGGGGGCGGTCAGGCCGTTGCTGGCGCCGTCCTGGTTGACGGCCGAGCCGCGGACCAGGGCGAGCACCGGGTGGCCGTTGCGCCGGGCGTCCGAGAGGCGTTCCAGGACGAGCAGTCCGGCACCCTCGGCCCAGGAGGTGCCGTCGGCGGCGGCGGCGAACGGCTTGCAGCGGCCGTCCTCGGCGAGCACCCGCTGCCGGCTGAACTCCACGAACGCGCCCGGGGTCGACATCACGGTCACGCCGCCGGCCAGCGCCAGCGAGCATTCGCCGGCCCGTAGCGACCGGGCCGCGAGGTGGACCGCGACCAGCGACGAGGAGCACGCCGTGTCGACGGTCACCGCGGGCCCTTCGAGGCCGAGGCTGTAGGAGATCCGCCCGGATGCCACGCTGCCCGCGCTGCCGATGCCGAGGTAGCCCTCGAACTCCTCGGAGGGCTCGGTGACGCGCGACCCGTAGTCGTGGTGGCTGCAGCCGACGAAGACGCCGCTCGCGCTGCCCTTGAGGGAGAGCGGGTCGATGCCGGCCCGCTCGAACGCCTCCCAGGAGAGTTCGAGCAGCAGCCGCTGCTGGGGGTCGATGGTCAGCGCCTCGCGCGGGGAGATCCCGAAGAAGGCCGGGTCGAAGCGGTCGGCGTCGTGCAGGAAGCCGCCTTCCCGCGCGTAGGTGCTGCCGGCCCGGTCCGGGTCCGGGTCGTAGAGGCCGTCGAGGTCCCAGCCCCGTCCGGTGGGGAAGCCGGTGATCGCGTCCCGTCCGCCCGCGACGAGCTCCCACAGCTCCTCGGGGGTGCTGATGCCGCCGGGGTAGCGGCAGCTCATGGCGACCACGGCGATCGCCTCGTCCTCGGGCACCGCGGCGGCCGCGGGCGGCTGCCCGGGGGCGTCGGGTGCCTCGGTGGCGGGCTCCCCCGGCAGTTCGGCGCGCAGGTGTCCGGCCAGGGTGGTGGCCGTGGGGTAGTCGAAGGCCAGGGTCACCGACAGGCGCAGGCCGGTGGCCGCCGCGAGCCGGTTGCGCAGTTCGACGGCGATCAGCGAGTCGAAGCCGATGTCCTTGAACGCCTGGTCGGGTCCCACCGCCTCGGGCCCGGGGTGGCCGAGCACGGCGGCGACCTCGCGGCGGACCAGGTCCAGCAGGGCCCGGTCGCGTTCCGCCGGGGGCAGTGCGGCGAGCCGCAGGGCCGGCGGCTCGGCGCCGTCGGCGCCGCCCCGGGACCCGGCCGCGGCGGCGAGCGCTTCCCGCACCTCGGGCAGGTCCCCGACGGCGGCGCTGGGCCGGAGCGCGGTGAACGCCCGGGTGAAGCGGTCCCAGGCGAAGTCGGCGACGAGGACGGCCGTGTCGTCGTGGTCGAGGGCCTGGTGCAGCGCGGTGGTGGCCACGGCGGGGTCCATGGCGGGCAGGCCGTCGCGGATCAGCCGTTCGGCGACCGCTCCGGAGGCGAGGCTCTCGCCGCCCCACAGGCCCCAGGCCACCGAGGTGCCGGGCAGTCCGAGGTCGCGGCGCTGCCGGGCCAGGGCGTCGAGGTAGGCGTTGGCGGCGGCGTAGCTGCCCTGGCCGGTGCCGCCGAGGGTGCCGGCGAGCGAGGAGAACAGCACGAAGGCGGTCAGGTCGAGTCCCCGGGTGAGCGCGTCGAGGTTGCGTGCGCCGTCGAGCTTGGGGCGCAGGACGCCGGCCGCGCGTTCGGGGGTGATGGAATCGATCACCCCGTCGTCGAGGACGCCCGCGGTGTGCAGGACGGCGCGCAGCGGGCGCTCGGCCGGAATGCCGGCGAGCAGTTCCGCCAGTGCGTCGCGGTCGGCGACGTCGCAGGCCACCGCGGTGGCGTCGGCGCCGAGTCCGCGCAGTTCGGCGAGCAGGGCGTCGGCTCCCGGGGCCTGTGCGCCGCGCCGGCTGGTGAGCAGCAGGTGCGCGGTGCCGGTGCGGGCGAGCCGGCGGGCGATCTGGGCGCCGAGGCCGCCGGTGCCGCCGGTGATCAGGACGGTGCCCTCGGGTGTCCAGTCGCGTGCGGGGGCGGTGTCGCCGAGTCCGGCGTGGACGACCCTGCGGCCGTAGACGCCGGTGGCGCGCACCGCCAGCTGGTCCTCGCCGTCGCGGTTGGTCAGGGCTTCGGCGAGCCGGGTCGCGGCCCGGTCGTCGAGCCGTCGCGGCAGGTCGACCAGGCCGGCCCAGCGCTGCGGGTACTCGACGCCGGCGACCCCGCCGAGGCCCCAGGCCAGGGCTTGGAGGGTGCTGTCGATCCGGTCGGAGCGGCCGACCGACACCGCGCCCCGGGTGGCGCTCCAGAGCGGGGCGTCGGTGCCGAGGTCGCCCAGGGCCTGGAGGAGCGCGACGGTCAGGGTGAGGCCGAGGGGGAGCGCCGATCCGTCGCCGTGCGGTTCCTCGGCCAGGGCGAGCAGCGACAGGATTCCGGCGGGCGGCCCGTCGGCGCGGTCGTGGGCGTCGCGGAGCAGTGCGGCGAACCGCGTCCGGTCGGTCGCGTCGTGGCCGGCCTCGACCAGGACGGGGGTGGCGCCGTGTCCGCGCAGGGCGTCTGCGGCGAACGCGACGGCCGGGTCGTCGGCGGCGACGGCCGGGGCGACGAGGAGCCAGCTGCCGGTGAGCCGGGGCCGCTCGGGTGCCGGCAGGGGCTTCCAGGCGACCCGGTAGCGCCAGCTGTCGGCGGTCCGGTCGTCGGCGCGGCCGCGCGCCCACTCGGCGAGGGTGGGCACCAGGGAGGCGAGGGAGGCCCGCAGCTCTCCGTCCTCGACCCGCAGGGTGGTGGCGAGGGCGTCCACGTCCGCGCGGTCGACCGCCGCCCAGAAGCCGGAGTCGGCCGGGCCGGCGCCGGTCGCGGCGGCCGGGCCGGCCGCGGCGTCGGCGGGCCGGCCGGGGGTGGCGTCCAGCCAGTAGCGCTGCTGCTGGAAGGCGTAGGTGGGCAGGGGCCGCTTGCGCGCGCCGGTTCCGGCGAACACCGCGTCCCAGTCCACCGGCAGTCCGCGGACCTGGACCTCGGTGAGCGCGGCGAGGAAGCGGCCGGGGCCGCCCTCGGTGCGGCGCAGGGTGCCGACGACGGCCCCGTCGCCGACCCCGGCCGCCTCGACGGCCTCCTGGATCCAGACGGTCAGCGCGGGGTGGGTGCTGCACTCGACGAAGGTGTGGTGCCCGTCGGCGACGAGCGCGTCGAGCGCCCGGCCGAACTCCACCGGCCGCCGCAGGTTCTCGTACCAGTACGCGGCGTCCAGGTCCAGGGTGTCCACGGGGCCGCCGCTGACCGTCGAGTAGAACGGGACGGCGGAGGTCCGCGGCGCGATGCCGCCGAGCAGGGCGAGCAGTTCCTCGCGGAGCTCCTCCACCTGGGGCGAGTGTCCGGCGAAGTCCACGCCGGGGACCGGCCAGGCCAGGACGCCCGCCTCGGCGTACTGCTCGCGCAGCCGTTCCAGTGCAGCCGGGTCGCCGGAGACCGTCACCGACGTCGGCCCGTTGACCGCGGCGACGTCGAGTGCCCCATCGTGGGCGGACAGTGCCTCGCGCACGGCTTCGACCGGCTGCGGCACGAACAGCATGCCGCCGCGTCCGGTCAGGGCCAGCAGGGCCCGGCTGCGCAGGGCGACGATCCGGGCCGCGTCGTCCAGCGAGAGCGCGCCGGCCACGCAGGCGGCGGCGATCTCGCCCTGGGAGTGGCCGACCACGGCGTCGGGGACGATCCCGTGCGCCCGCCACAGCTCGGCCAGCGACACCATCACCGCCCACAGCACCGGCTGCACCACGTCCACCCGGTCGAGCGGGGGCGCGTCGGGCGCGTCGCGCAGGACCGCGAGCAGCGACCACTCCAGGTGCGGGGCGAGGGCGCGTTCGCAGGCCGCGATCCGGTCGGCGAAGACCGGGGCGTGGTCGAGCAGTTCCCGGGCCATGCCGGCCCACTGGGTTCCCTGGCCGGGGAAGACGAAGACGGTCCTGGCCGACCGGGCGACGGTGCCTTGGACCAGGCCGGGTGCGCGCTCTCCGGCGGCCAGCGCGGCCAGGCCGCCCAGCAGGGTCGCCCGGTCGCCGCCGACGACGGCCGCGCGGTGCTCGAAGGCGGTCCTGGTGGTGGCCAGCGAGTAGCCGACGTCGGCGGACGGCAGCTCCGGCCGCTCCGTCAGGTACGCGTGCAGCCGCTCCGCCTGGGCCTTCACCGCCTCGGCGGTCCGCCCGGACAGGACCCACGGGACGGCGGCGGGTGCGGGCAGGGCGGGTGCGGGCCCGGCGGGCAGGGCGGGTGCGGGCTCGGCCGGCGGCTGTTCGATGACGACGTGGGCGTTGGTGCCGCTCAGGCCGAACGAGGACACTCCGGCCCGGCGCGGCCGGCCGGTCTCGGGCCAGGGGGTGGCCTCGGTCAGCAGGGCGACGGCGCCCGCCGTCCAGTCGACGTTCGGGGTCGGCCGGTCGATGTGCAGGGTGCGCGGCAGTTCGCCGTGCCCCATGGCCAGCACCATCTTGATGATGCCGCCGACGCCGGCGGCGGCCTGGGTGTGCCCGATGTTCGACTTCAGCGACCCGAGCCACACCGGCCGGCCGGCCGGCCGGTCCTGGCCATAGACGGCCAGCAGCGCGTCGGCCTCGATCGGGTCGCCCAGCCGGGTGCCGGTGCCGTGCGCCTCGACGGCGTCCACGTCGGCGGCCGACAGCCGGGCGTTCGCCAGCGCGTCGCGGATCACCCGCTGCTGGGCCAGGCCGCTGGGCGCGGTCAGTCCGTTGCTCGCGCCGTCCTGGTTGATCGCCGAGCCGCGCAGCACCGCGAGTACCGGGTGGCCGTTGCGGCGGGCGTCCGAGAGACGTTCCAGGAGCAGCAGGCCCACGCCCTCTGCCATGCCGAAGCCGTCCGCCGAGGCGGCGAAGGACTTGCAGCGCCCGTCCTCGGCAAGCCCGCGCTGCCGGCTGAAGCCGGTGAACGACAGCGGGGTGCCCATCACCGTGGCGCCGCCCGCCAGGGCCAGCGTGCACTCGCCCGAGCGCAGCGACTGCGCGGCGAGGTGGACCGCCACCAGTGACGAGGAGCAGGCCGTGTCCACGGTCACGGCGGGCCCCTGGAGGCCGAGCTGGTAGGCGACCCGCCCGGACAGGACGCTGGTGGAGATGCCCGCGATGAACAGGCCCTCCAATTCCTCGGGGATGTCGCGCAGGGTGCCGCCGTAGCCCTGGTAGGAGGCGCCGGCGAAGACGCCGGTCGGGGTGCCGCGCAGGGTGGACGGGTCGATGCCGGCGCGCTCGATCGCCTCCCAGGAGGCTTCGAGCAGCAGTCGCTGCTGCGGGTCCATGGCGAGGGCCTCGCGCGGGGAGATCCCGAAGAACCCGGGGTCGAAGCGGTCCGCGTCCCTGACGAATCCGCCCGCGGCGGCGTAGCTCCGGCCGGGCCGGTCGGGGTCCGCGTCGTACAGCGTGTCGAGGTCCCAGCCCCGGTCGGACGGCAGCCCGGAGACGGCGTCGTGCCCGTCCGCGACCAGGCGCCACAGGTCCTCGGGGGTGCGGACGCCGCCGGGGTAGCGGCAGCTCATGGCGACGATCACGATGGGGTCGTCGTCGGCGGCGGGTAGCGCCGTCGGGGGCTGCCGGACGGTGGCGGGCTCCCCGGCGGCACCCAGCAGGCCGGTCTCCAGGCGTCCGGCGAGCGCGGTCGCCGACGAGTAGTCGAAGACGACGGTGACCGGGAGCCGCAGGCCGGTGGCGGCGTTGAGTCGGTTGCGCATGTCCACGGCGGTCAGGGAGTCGAAGCCCAGCTCGCGGAAGGCGCGGCCGGGGGCGACCGCGTCCGGCGAGTCGTGGCCGAGGACGGCGGCCGCGTGGGTCCGGACCAGGTCGACCAGCACCCGGGTCCGCTCGGCCGCCGGGAGCGGCGCCAGCCGGTCGCGAAGCGCCGAGGGGGTCCCCCCTGCACCGGTCCCGCCGGTCTCCGGTCCGGCGGCCAGCGCGCTGCGCACCTCGGGGAGTTCCCCGATCAGCGGGCTGGGGCGCGCCGAGGTGAAGACCGTCGCGAAGCGGTCCCAGTCGATGTCGGCGACCACGACCACCGTCTCGTCGTGGTCCAGGACCTGCTGGAGCCCGGTGATCGCGACCGCGGGCGGCATGAAGAGCACGCCGTGGCCGCGCAGGGTCTCCTCCGCCAGTTCGGCCGCCATCCCGCCGGCCCCGCCCTCGGGGCTCCAGATGCCCCACACCACGGAGGTCGCGGCCAGGCTGCGGCTCCTGCGGTCCTCGGCGAGGCCGTCGAGGTAGGCATTGGCGGCGGCGTAGGCGCCGTGGACGGCGCTGCCCCACACCCCGGAGATGGAGGAGAACAGCACGAACGCGTCGAGGGTGTCCCGGTCGAAGAGCAAGTCCAGGTTCCGGGCCCCGCCGACCTTGGCGTGCAGGGTGTCGGCGAACTCGTCCGCGTCGGTGTCGGGCAGTGGCACCAGCAGCCCGGCCCCCGCGGCGTGGAAGACGGTGCTGATCCGGTGGCCGTCCTGTTCGAGGCCGTCCTTCAACGCACGCAGGGCCTGAAGGTCGGCGACGTCGCACGAGGCCAGGGTGACCCGGGTGCCGAGCGCGGCCAGTTCCTCGGCGAGCTCCGGCGCACCCGGCGTGTCCGGGCCGCGCCGACTGACCAGCACCAGGTGCCCGGCTCCCCGCCGGGCCAGCCAGCGCGCGATCTGCGCGCCGATCCCGCCGGTACCGCCGGTGATCAGCACGGTGCCCCCGGGCCGCCAGCTCCGCCGCGGCGCGGTGTCGCCCAGGGCGGACCGGACCAGCCGCCGGCCGTGGCAGCCGGTGGCCCGGACGGCCACCTGGTCCTCGTCCCCGGCCTGGCCGGCCAGCACCCGGCACAGCCGCCCGGCGGTGTCCGGGTCCAGGACCTCCGGGAGGTCGACCAGACCGCCCCAGCGCTGCGGGAACTCCAGCGCGGCGACCCGGCCCAGGCCCCAGAGCAGGTTCTGCGCGGCGCTGACCCCGCTCCCGGTGTCCGTGCCCCCGACCGACACCGCGCCCCGGGTCGCCCACCACAGGGGCGCGCCGATCCCGGCGTCGCCGAGGGCCTGCACCAGGGCCAGGTTGAGCGCGGTGCCCAGCGGGACGGAGGGGTGTTCCGGGTGCGGGCGCTCGTCGAGGCCCAGCAGCGACAGCACTCCCGTCACCGGTCCTGGCAGCGCGTCGAGGGACGCGCGCACCCGGTCGGCCAGCACGGTGCGGTCGGCCGCCGCCTCGGTGATCCGTATGTGGACCACCGAGGCCCCGGCCTGCTCCATGGCGTGGACGGTCGCCTCCGACCGGCGTGCCCCGTCCTCGGACTGGCCGTCCGACGACAGCACGAGCCAGCTGCCGTCCAATGCGACCGCCGGGCCCTCGGGCAGGGCCCGCCAGGTCACGCGGTAGCGCCAGGAGTCGACCACCGAACGCTCGGTGCGCTCGGTGCGCCAGCTGGCGAGCGCGGGGAGCACCACGTTCAGCGGGTCCTCGGGCGCCACCCCGAGGGCGGTGGTGAACCGGTCCAGGTCACCCCCGCCCAGGGCCTCCCAGAAGTCGTCGCCCGCCGCGGACGTCCCGGACGGACCGCCCGCCGCAGGGCCGGTGTCCTCCAGCCAGTACGGGCGGCGCTGGAAGGCGTAGGTGGGCAGGGAGACGCCGCCCGGACGGTGTCCGGCGAACACCCGGTCCCAGTCGGGCAGCAGGCCGCCCACGTGGGCCTCTCCCAGGGACGTCAGGAAGCGGTCGAGGCCGCTCTCGCCGCGCCGCAGCGTGCCCACGACCACGGCGGGGCCCTGCGCGGAACCGGCGGTGTCGGCCGCGTCGGCGGTCTGCTGGACACCGAAGGTGAGCACGGGGTGCGGGCTGGACTCGACGAAGAACCGGAAGCCCTCCCCCAGCAACGCCTCCGTGGCCTTCCCGAACTCCACCGTCTCCCGCAGGTTCCGGTACCAGTACTCGGCGTCCAGGAACTTCGTGTCCAGCCAGCCGCCCGTCACCGTCGAGAAGAACGGCACCCCGCCCGAGACGGGCACGATGCCGTCCAGGTCGGAGAGCAGCTGCTCGCGGACCTCCTCCACATGCGCGGAGTGCGACGCGTAGTCGACCTCGATCACACGCGCCCGCACACCCTCCCCGACCAAGGCCTCGACCAGTGCCGCCACCGCGTCCGCGTCACCCGACACCACCGTCGACGACGGACCGTTCACCGCCGCCACCGACAACCGGCCCGCGATCCGCTCCCGCACCGCCTCGACCGGCAGGGGAACCGACGCCATCCCGCCACGGCCCGCCAACGCCCCCACCGCACGGGAACGCAGCGCCACCACCCGTGCCCCGTCGTCGATGCTCAGACCGCCCGCCACCACCGCCGCGGCGATCTCACCCTGCGAGTGGCCGACCACCGCGTCCGGAACGACACCGAACGAACGCCACACCTCCGCCAGTGACACCATCACCGCCCACAGCACCGGCTGCACCACATCGACCCGCGCCAACAGCGCCTCCGAACCCAACGCCTCCGCCAACGACCAGTCGACATAAGGCGCCAGCGCACGCCCGCACTCCGCCATCCGCCCCGCGAACACAGCCGATTCGGCCAGCAACTCCGCGGCCATCCCCACCCACTGCGAACCCTGACCCGGGAACACCAACACCGAACGGCCGGACGACACACCGTCGCCCCGCACCAGGCCCGGCACCGAGCGGTCCTCCGCCAGCGCCTTCACGCCGTCGAGCAGCCGGTCCGGGTCGGTGCCCACCACGACGGCCCGCCGCTCGAAGGCGGTACGCGTGAGGGCGAGGGCGCGGCCGGTGTCGGCGGCCCGCAGGGGTCCGGGGGCGGTGCCCAGGTGTGCCAGCAGCCGGGCCGCCTGGGCGCGCAGCGCTTCGTCGGTACGCCCCGAGAGCACCCAGGGCAGCGGGTGCGGATCGCCGTCGGCCGCGGTTTCGGCCACCGGTTCGGCTTCCTCCGCCGGGGCCTGTTCCAGGATCAGGTGGGCGTTGGTGCCGCTGACGCCGAAGGCGGACACGCCGGCCCGGCGCGGCCGGTCGACGGCGGGCCAGTCGCGGGCCTCGGAGAGGACTTCCACGGCACCCGACGACCAGTCCACCATGGGCGTCGGCCGGTCCGCGTGCAGGGTCCTGGGCAGTTCGCCGTGCCCGATCGCCAGCACCATCTTGATGACGCCGCCGACGCCGGCCGCCGCCGAGGTGTGGCCGATGTTGGACTTCAGCGAGCCCAGCCACAGCGGCCGTTCGGCGGGCCGTCCCTGGCCGTACGTGGCCAGCAGGGCCTGCGCCTCGATCGGGTCGCCCAACCGCGTCCCCGTACCGTGCGCCTCCACCACGTCCACGTCCGACACGGTCAGCCCCGCGTCCGACAGCGCCGCCCGGATCACCCGCTGCTGCGACGGACCGCTGGGCGCCGTCAGACCGTTGCTCGCACCGTCCTGGTTCGTCGCCGAACCGCGGATGACGGCCAGTACCGGGTGTCCGTTGCGGCGGGCGTCCGACAACCGCTCCAGCAGCAGGACGCCGGCGCCCTCGGACCAGCCGGTGCCGTCCGCGTCCGCCGAGAACGCCTTGCAGCGGCCGTCGGCCGACAGTGCGCGCTGGCGGCTGAACGCCACGAACGGGTCGGGGGTCGCCATCACCGACACCCCGCCGGCCAGGGCCAGCGTGCAGTCGCCCGCCCGCAGGGCGCGGATCGCCAGGTGCAGGGCGACCAGGGAGGAGGAGCAGGCCGTGTCCACGGTCACCGCGGGCCCTTCCAGACCCAGGGTGTAGGCGATCCGGCCGGAGACCACGCTGCTCGCGGTCCCGGTGTCCAGCAGGCCCTGGACCTCGGGGAGGTGGCGCGAGCCCGCGCCGTAGCCGTTGCCGATCGCCCCGAGGAACACGCCCGTGCCGGTGCGCCGCAGCGCGCGGGGGTCGATCTCGGCCCGCTCGACCGCCTCCCAGGCGGTCTCCAGGGCCAGCCGCTGCTGCGGGTCCATCGACAGGGCCTCGCGCGGCGAGATGCCGAAGAACTCCGCGTCGAACTCGGCCGCGTCGTGCAGGAAGCCGCCGTGCCGGGTGTAGGAGGTGCCGGGCCGCTCGGGGTCCGGGTCGTAGAGGCCCTCCAGGTCCCAGCCGCGGTTGACCGGCCAGGCGGAGACCGCGTCGGCGCCCCGGGAGACCAGGTCCCACAGGAGTTCGGGCGTGTCGGCGCCGCCGGGGTAGCGGCAGGCCATGGAGACGATGGCGATCGGTTCGTGGCGGGCCCGCTCGGCCTCGCGCAGCTGCCTCCGGGCGTCACCGAGGTCCGCGGTGGTGCGCCTGAGGTAGTCGAGCAGCTTCTTGTCGTCGGACATCAGTGCCAGCTCTCTCTCAGACGTTCCCGAAGTCGTTGTCGATCAGGGCGAACAACTCGTCCGCTGTCGCCGTTGCGGTCACCGTTGCGGTGTCGTCCACCGCCCCGGGAGGTACTGCCCTGCCGCCCGGGGCGCCGGCGCGCCGGCGCCAGCCGCGCAGCAGTTCGTCCAGTCGTTCGCCGACCCCGTCGCTGTCGTCCGCTCCGGGCGGGGCGGCCGTGAGGAGCGTGGCCAGCCGGTCCAGCTCGGCCAGCAGCGGCGAGGGTGGTTCGGGCGCGGCGGACAGCTCCGCGTCCAGGTAGGCGGCGAGCGCCTCGGGCGTCGGGTGATCGAAGACGGCCGTCGGCGGGACGGCCAGCCCGGTGGCCTCGCACAGCGCGTTCCTGAACCGCACCGCGAGCATCGAGTCGAAGCCGACCTCGGCGAAGGAGCGTTCCGGGCGCACCGGGCCGGTTCCGGTGTGGCCGAGGACCGCGGCCGAGTGCCGGACGACGAGGTCGAGCACCGCCTGCCGGCGGGCCCTCCGGTCCAGCGGGGCCAGCCGGGCGGCCAGTCGTGCGGCGGCGGTGCCGTCGTCGTCGGCCGCGGCCTCCGGAGCGTCCTCGGCCGGCGCCCCGGTGGGGGCGGCGGCCGTCCGGCCCGGGGTGGCCAGCCAGTACCGGTCGCGCTGGAAGGGGTACGTCGGCAGCAGGACGGGGGCCGGTCCGCCCGGCCCGGGGGTCCCCGTCCAGGGCGACCAGTCCACCGGACCGCCGCCGGCCGCCCACGCCTCGGTCAGCGAGGCCAGCAGCCGGTCCCGGCCGCCGTCGCCGCGCCGCAACGTGCCGACCGCCGACACCTCCCGCCCGGCCTCCGCGGCCACCGCCTCGATCCCGGCGAGCAGCACCGGGTGCGGGCTGACCTCGACGAGCAGGGTGTGGCCCGCGTCCAGCAGGGTGCGGGTCGCTCCGGCGAAGTCGACCGGTTCGCGCAGGTTGCGGTACCAGTAGGCGGCGTCGAGCGACTCTCCGGCGACGGGTTCGCCGGTCACCGTCGAGTAGAGCGGGACGGCCGAGGCGCGGGGGCGTATCCCGGTGAGGGCTTCGCGCAGTTCGTCCTCGATCTCGGCGACCTGGGCCGAGTGGGCCGCGTAGTCCACCGGGATCGCCTTGGCCCGGACGCCTTCCCGCTCGCAGGCCGCGAGCAGGGCGGCCAGCTCCTGGGGCTCCCCGGCGACGACCACGGCGTCGGGGCCGTTCACCGCGGCCACGCACGCGCGTCCGCCGGCGGGCAGCAGGCCCGTGGCCCGCTCGGCGGAGGCGGCGACCGACACCATGCCGCCGCGGCCCGCCAGCCTCAGGAGCGCCTGGCTGCGCCGCGCCACCACGAGGGCCGCGTCGTCGAGCGACAGTGCTCCGGCGACGCAGGCGGCGGCGATCTCGCCCTGGCTGTGCCCGACGACCGCGTCCGGGGTGACCCCGGTGTCGCGCCAGTGCGCGGCCAGCGCGACCATCACGGCGAAGAGCACCGGCTGGACGACGTCCACGCGGTCGAGCGTCGGTGCGCCGGGCGCGCCGCGCAGCACCTCGGTCAGGGACCAGTCGGTGTGCGGGGCGAGCGCCCGTTCGCAGGCGGCGACGGCGGCGGCGAACGGCGCGGAGGTGTCGAGCGCCGCCGCGGCCATGCCGGCCCACTGCGAGCCCTGGCCGGGGAAGACGAAGACCGTGCGGCCGCCGCGCACCCGGTCCTGCACGGCGTCGGGCGCGGGTTCTCCCGCCGCGAGGGCGTCCAGCCAGCCGAGCAGCGCGGCGCGGTCGCGGCCGGTGGCGGCCGCCCGGAAGGGCAGGGCGGGGCGGGTGGTGGCGAGCGCCCGGGCGGCCGCGGCGGCGCCCGCGTCGGGGTCGGCCCGCAGGTGCTCGCCCAGTCGACGCGCCTGGCGGCGCAGGGCCGCGGGGGTCATGGCGGAGAGCAGCCAGGGAACCGTGGCCCCGGTGTCCTCGGCCGGTCCGCCGTCCGTGTCGCCGGGCGGGCCGTCGGCGGCGGGTGCCTCCTCCAGGATGGCGTGGGCGTTGGTGCCGCTCATGCCGAACGCGGAGACGCCGGCCCGGCGCGGCCGGCCCCCGTCCGGGGCGTCCCAGGGGCGGGCGTCCGCGAGCAGCCGGACCGCGCCGGCCGACCAGTCCACCCGGCTGGACGCCTGCTGGGCGTGCAGGGTGCCGGGGAGCACGCCGTTCCGCAGGGCGAGCACCGTCTTGATGACCCCGGCGACTCCGGCGGCGGCCTGAGTGTGCCCGATGTTGGACTTCAGCGACCCCAGCCACAGCGGGCGGTCAGCGGGCCGGTCCTGGCCGTAGGTGGCCAGCAGGGCCTGCGCCTCGATGGGGTCGCCGAGTACGGTCCCGGTGCCGTGCGCCTCGACCAGGTCGATCTCGGCGCCGGCGAGTCCCGCCGTGGCCAGCGCGGCCCGGATCACCCGCTGCTGCGCGGGGCCGCTCGGGGCGGTGAGGCCGTTGCTGGCACCGTCCTGGTTCACCGCGGTGCTCCGTACCAGGGCGAGGACCGGGTGCCCGAGGCGGCGCGCGTCGGAGAGGCGTTCCACGAGCAGGACGCCCACCCCTTCACCCCACCCGGTGCCGTTCGCCCCTTCGGCGAAGGAGCGGCAGCGGCCGTCGGGCGACAGGCCCTGCTGGCGGCTGAACTCGACGAAGACGTCCGGGCTCGCCATCACCGCGGCGCCGCCGACCAGGGCGAACGAGCAGTCGCCGGCCCGCAGTGCCTGGCCGGCCAGGTGCAGGGCCACCAGCGAGGACGAGCAGGCCGTCTCCACGGTCACGGCGGGGCCGCCGAGGCCGAGCGTGTAGGCGACCCGGCCGGAGGCGACGCTGGTGACCGTGCCGCTGAGCAGGTGCCCCTCGACCTCGTCGGCCGGGTCCTGCGGGCCGGTGCCGTAGCCCTGGGAGGCGACGCCGACGTAGACGCCGCCCTCGCTGCCGCGGACCGACGCGGGGTCGAGTCCGGCCCGCTCCAGGGCCTCCCAGCTGGTTTCGAGCAGCAGCCGCTGCTGCGGGTCCATGGCCAGGGCCTCGCGCGGGGAGATGCCGAAGAACTCCGCGTCGAACTCGGCCGCGCCGTCCAGGAATCCGCCGCCGGTGGTGTAGAAGGTGCCCGGGTGCAGGGGGTCCGGGTCGTAGAGGGTGTCCAGCGGCCAGCCGCGGTCGGCGGGCAGCGCGGCGATCGCGTCCACTCCGTCGGCCACCAGCTGCCACAGGTCCTCGGGCGAGCGGACGCCGCCCGGGAACCGGCAGGCCATCGAGACGATCGCCAGGGGTTCGTCGGCCGCCGCGGGCCCGGCCGCGCCGGCCGCGCCGGTTGTGCCAGCCGTGCCGTCGGCACCCGGTTCCGTGCCGCCCAGCCCGGCGAACAGGTGCGCGGCGAGGGCGTCCGCCGTCGGGTGGTCGAAGACGGAGGTGAGCGCGAGCGGCAGGGCGGTGGCCGCGACCAGCCGGTTGCGGAGTTCGACGGCGGTGAGCGAGTCGAAGCCCGCCTCGCGGAACGGGCGGTCGGCTGCGAGGCCGACGGCCGACTCGTGGCCCAGCACGGCGGCCGCTTCGCTCCGGACCAGCTCCGTCAGCAGCTTGCGGCCCTCGGGCCCGGACAGCCGGTGCAGCCGGTGCGACCACGACGGGTCGCCGCCCGTACCGGGTCCGGACCCTGTGGAGGTGTCCGCGGCCGCGGGGCCGCCGTCCGCCGACCGGAACTCGGCGGCGGCCGGCAGGCCGCGCAGCAGCGCGCTCTCCCGGACCGAACCGAAGGTGGGCGCGAAGCGACTCCAGTCCAGCTCGGCGACGACCGGTTCGCCCTCGTCCAGGGCCAGCGCCAGGCCGAGCGCCGAGAGCGCCGCCGCGGGGTCCATCGGCACCAGCCCGTGGCGGCGCAGGCCGTCGCCGACTGCGCCCTCGGCCATGCCCGCGCCGGCCCAGGGGCCCCAGGCCACCGAGGTCGCCGGCAGGCCCCGGCCGCGCCGCGCCGCGGCGAGGCCGTCCAGGTAGGCGTTGGCCGCCGCGTACGCGCCCTGGCCGCCGCTGCCCCAGGTGCCCGAGATCGAGGAGAACAGCACGAAGGCGTCCAGCGGACGGCCTTCGAACAGAGCGTCGAGGTGGGCCGCGCCGCGCGTCTTGGCCGCCGTCCGCAGGGCCAGTTCCTCCGGCGTGCAGTCCGTCAACGCGGTGTCCGAGGTGAGTCCCGCGGTGTGCACCACGGCCCGTACGGTGTCGCCCTCGGCGTGCAGCCGCTCCAGGATCCGTTCCAGCGCGGTGCGGTCGGCGACGTCGCAGGCCAGCAGGGTGCTCCGGGCGCCGAGCGCCGCCAGGGCGTCGGCCAGCGCGTCGGCTCCCGGGGCCTCGGGGCCCTGCCTGCTGAGCAGGACCAGGTGGTCCGCGCCGCGCTCCGCGAGCCAGCGCGCCACCTGGGCGCCGAGGCCGCCGGTGCCGCCGGTGACGAGGACCGTGCCGCGCGGCGTCCACGGTGCGGGCGCGGGTGTCGCGGGCTCCGGCGCGGGGACGAGCCGGCGGCCCAACGGTGCCGGCGCGCGTACGGCCACCTGGTCCTCGCCGTCCCGTCCGGCCAGCACCGCGCACAGCCCGTCCAGCGCGGGCCCGTCCAGCAGGTCCGGCAGGTCGACCAGGCCGCCCCAGCGCAGCGGGTGCTCCAGTGCCGCCACCCGGCCCAGGCCCCACACCTGGGCCTGCTCGGGGCGGACCTCCTCCGTGCCGTCGGCTGCCACCGCGCCGCGGGTGGCGCACCACAGGGGTGCGTCGATGCCGCTGTCGCCCAGGGCCTGGAGCAGCAGCAGGGTCCCGGTCAGGCAGGCGTCGAGCATCGGCAGGCCCGGGCGGGGGCCCTCGGCCAGGGCCAGCAGCGACAGGACTCCGTCCAAGGAGCCGAACTCCGGGAGCAGCGCGGCCAGTTCGGCGCGTTCGGCGGCGGCCCCGACCCGGAACACGGCCACGTCGGCGCCGTGTCCGGCGAGCGCCTGTTCGCAGGCGAGCGCGGTGTCCTCGGCACCGGGTCCGTCCGGGGTGACGAGCAGCCAGCGGCCGGAGAGGCGGGGCTCCGCGGGCGCGGCGAGCGGCTCCCATGCGATGCGGTAGCGGCGGGGGCCGATGGGGGCCGCGGTCCCCCGGCGGGCGCGCCAGGCGGCGGGGGCCGGGTCCGACGCGGCTTCCGGCCAGAAGCGCCGGTGCTGGAAGGCGTAGGTGGGCAGGTCGACCCGCCGCACGTCGGTGCCGCTCCAGCCCGCCGACCAGTCCACCGCCACACCGCGCAGGTGCAGCGAGGCGAGTGCGGTGCGGACCGCGTCCGGCTCGCCGCGGCCGTCGCGCAGCAGCGGCACCGTCCCGGGGCCGCCGGGGCCGCCGGGGGTGGGGGTGGCGTCGGGGAGGCAGGCGTGGAGCATGCCGGACAGCACGCCGCCCGGTCCGAGTTCGAGGTACGTGGTCGCGCCCTCGGCCCGCAGCTGGCGGGCCCCCTCCAGGAAGCGCACGGTGCCCCGGACGTGCCGCACCCAGTGCTCGGGGGAGCGGAGTTCCGCGGCCGTGGCCGTACGCCCGGTCAGGTTGGAGACGATCTCGATGCCGGGCGCGTGGTAGGTCAGCGACTCGGCCACGTCCCGGAAGGCGTCGAGCATGCCGTCCATCCGGGCGGAGTGGAAGGCGTGGCTCACGCTCAGGCGCCGGATGCGCCGGCCGCGGGCGCGGAACGCCCCGGCCAGGCGGCTTACCGCATCCTCGTCACCGGACAGGACCACGGAGTCGGGCCCGTTGACGGCGGCGATGTCCACCGCGTCCCGGTCCTCGGCCGACAGGGCCTGGCGTACTTCCTCCTCGCCGGCCTCCACCGCCACCATCGCCCCGCCCCCGGGCAGTTCGTCCATCAGCCGGCCCCGGGCCGTCACCAGCGCGCAGGCGTCGGGCAGGTCCAGCACGCCCGCCGCGTGGGCGGCGGCGAGTTCGCCGATGGAGTGCCCCATCAGCAGGTCGGGCCGCACGCCCCAGTGCCGTACGAGCCGGAACAGCGCCGTCTCCAGGGCGAACAGTGCGGGCTGGGTGTACCGGGTGCGGTCGAGCAGCTCCGCGTCGGGGGTTCCGGGCTCGGCGAACAGGAGGTCGCGCAGGTTCAGGTCGAGGTGCGGGTCCAGGCCGGTCAGCACGTCGTCGAGGGCGTCGGCGAACACCGGGTCGTCGCGGTAGAGCTCTGCGCCGGCGCCGGCCCGCTGGCTGCCCTGTCCCGGGAACAGGAAGGCGGTCCGGCCGGGGCGCACGCCGCCGGTGAGCAGTCGGCCCGCTGTCGTGCCGCGCGCGAGTGCGGTGAGCGAGCGCCGGACGGACGCCCGGTCCCGTCCCAGGACGGCGGCCCGGTGTTCGAGCGGGGCCCGTCCCGTGGCGAGCGAATAGGCGACGTCCACCAGTTCGACGTCCGGGTCGGCGTCGAGCCGGCTCACCAGCCGACCGGCCTGGACCCGCAGGGCCTCCGGAGTCCTGGCCGAGAGCAGCAGCGGCACGGGCGAGCCGGTACGGCGGGCGGTGGGGACGGCGGTGTCCGCGGCGAGCGCCATCGCGGCGGCGGGGGTGGCGGCGGTTCCCTCGGTGGGGGCGGCCGGGATGTCGGTCCGGTCCAGGGCGGGCACGGCCGCGATGGCGGGCGCCTGCTCGATGATCGCGTGCGCGTTGGTGCCGCTGATGCCGAACGACGACACGCCGGCCCGGCGTGGGTTCCCGGTCTCCGGCCACGGGGTGTGCGCGGTGAGCAGGCGGATGGCACCGTCGGACCAGTCGACGTGCGGGTTCGGCGTCCCGGCGTGCAGGGTTCCCGGCAGTTCGCCGTGGCGGATGGCCAGCACCATCTTCATCACTCCGGCCACCCCGGCCGCCGCCTGGGTGTGCCCGATGTTCGACTTCACGGAGCCGAGCCACAGCGGCCGGTCCGCCGTGCGCGCCGGCCCGTGGACGGCCTGGAGCGCCTGCGCTTCGATGGGGTCGCCGAGCTTCGTGCCGGTGCCGTGGGCCTCGATCGCGTCGATCTGGTCGGCGCGCAGCGCGGCATCGGCCAGCGCGGCGCGGATGACCTGCTGCTGGGACGGGCCGTTGGGGGCGGTGAGCCCGTTGCTGGCGCCGTCCTGATTCACGGCGGTGCCGGTGATCAGCGCGAGTACGGGGTGGCCGTGGCGCAGGGCGTCGCTGTGGCGCTCCAGCAGCAGCACTCCGGCGCCCTCGCCCCAGCCGGTGCCGTCCGCGTCCGCCGAGAACGCCTTGCACCGTCCGTCGGCGGCGAGCCCGCGCTGACGGCTGAACTCCACGAAGAGCCGCGGGGTGCTCATCACCGTCACCCCGCCCGCGAGGGCCTGCTCGCAGTCGCCGCGCCGCAGTGCCTGCACGGCCAGGTGCAGCGCCACCAGCGACGAGGAGCACGCGGTGTCGACGGTGAGCGAGGGCCCCTGGAGGCCGAGGACGTAGGACAGCCGCCCCGACAGCACGCTGGCCGTGTTCCCGGTCAGCAGGTGGCCCTCGGACACGCCCTCGGCGCCCTCCAGCAGCGCGGAGTAGTCCTGGCCGTTGGTGCCGACGTAGACGCCGACCTGCCGGTCCTTCAGCGCGGTCGGATCCTGCCCGGCGCCCTCGACCGCCTCCCAGGCGGTCTCCAGGAGCAGCCGCTGCTGCGGGTCCATGGCCAGGGCCTCGCGCGGCGAGATACCGAAGAACTCCGCGTCGAAGTCGGCCGCGTCGTGCAGGAAGCCGCCCTGCCTGCTGTACGTGGTGCCGGCGCGGTCGGGGTCCGGGTCGTACAGCCCCTCGGTGTCCCAGCCCCGGTTCGACGGCCAGTCGCCGACGGCGTCGGTGCCCTTGGAGAGCAGCTGCCAGAAGTCCTCGGGCCGGGCGACCCCGCCGGGGAAGCGGCAGCCCATGCCGACGATCGCGATCGGCTCGTTGCCGACGGGGTCGGCGGCCCCGGCGGACTCGGCGGTGCCGCCCGTCGCGTCCGGCAGGTCCAGGTTCGGGTTCAGGTCCAGTTCCGCGAGCAGCCGGTCGGCCAGTGCCGACGGCGTGGGGTGGTCGAAGAGGACGGTGGCGGGCAGGGCCAGCCCGGTGACGGCGGCGATCCGGTTACGCAGCTCCACCGCCATCAGGGAGTCGAATCCGAGCGCGGAGAACGCCTTTCCGGGCTGGACCGTGTCGACGTCGGGGTGGCGCAGGACCGTCGCCGCATGGGTGCGCACCAGTTCGGTGAGCGTCCTGACCCGGTCCTCGTGGCGCGGCAGTACGGCGATCCGCTGCCGCAGAGTGTCGGCGGCGCCGTCGCCCTCCCGGGCCGCCGGCAGTCCGGCGGTGTCCGGGGCGGGCCCCGCGGCCGCCGGGTCCGGCAGCCCGTCGAGCAGGGCGGCGGACCGCAGGCCGATGGCCGCGGTGAAGCGCTTCCAGTCGACGTCGGCGACCACGACCAGCGTGTCGTCCGCCTCCAGTGCCCGGCCGATCGCGGTGACGGCCGTTTCGGGCTCCATCACCGGCATGCCGAAGTCCCGCAGCCGTGCGGCGACCTCGTCCGCCAGCATGCCCGGCCCGGCCCAGGCGCCCCAGGCCACGGACGTGCCGGGCAGCCCGGCGGCCCGGCGGGCGGCGACGAGTGCGTCGACGGCCGCGTTGGCGGCCGCGTAGTTGCCCTGCCCGGCGTTGCCCACGACGCCCATCACCGACGAGAACACCACGAAGGCCGACAGGTCGAGACCCGCGGTGGCCTCGTGCAGGTTCCGTGCGGCGGTCAGCTTGGCGCGCAGCACCACGGCGAGCCGCGCGGGGTCCAGCGCGTCGAGCACACCGTCGTCGAGGACGCCCGCCGCATGGATGACGGCGGACAGCGGGTATCGCGCCGGGATGTCGGCGAGCAGCGCCGCCAGTGCGGCCGGGTCGGCGACGTCGCAGGCCGCGAAGGCCACTTCGGCGCCCAGCGCCGTCAGTTCCGCCCGCAGCGCGTCCGTACCGGGGGCGTCGGCGCCGCGTCGGCTGACCAGCAGCAGCCGCTCCGCGCCCCGGCCCGCCAGCCAGCGCGCCGTGTGCGAGCCGACGCCGCCGGTGCCGCCGGTGACCAGGACCGTGCCCCGCCACCGGACGTCCGGGCCGCCTGCACGGGCCTTCGGCGACCCGGACGACGCGGGGCGGAGCCGGCGTCCGTGGACCCCGGTGGAGCGCACCGCCACCTGTTCCTCGTCGGCCGCGGCTCCCGCGAGCACCGCGCACAGGCGGCGGGCGGCCCGTGCGTCCAGCACCTCGGGCAGGTCGACCAGGCCGCCCCGGCGGTGCGGGTGCTCCAGGGCCAGCGTCCGGCCCAGGGCGGCGGAGGCGGCCTGACCGACGTGTCCGGGCCGCTCCGCGCCGCCAAGGACCGCCAGTCCCTTCGTCAGCGTCCAGAGCCGGGCCTGGATGCCCGCGCCCTCCAGTGCCTGGGCCAGCGCGAGGGTCAGCGCCGGACCACCGGGCAGGTCGGGGTGGTCGGGGTGGGGGCGCTCCTCCCAGGACAACAGGGACAGCACGCCGGCGATCGGCTGCTCCCCGGCGGTCTCCGTGAGCAGGGCGGCCAGCTGTTCGCGGGTCGCGCCCGGATCGGCGACGACGCACGGGAGGAGGTCGGCTCCGGCCTCGCCGAGGGCGTCCAGGACGGCCGCCGCGTCACCGCCCTCGGGACGCAGAGCGAGCCAGCGACCGGGGAGGCCGTCCGCCGGCGTGACCGACAGGGGTGCCCAGGCGACGTGGTAGCGCCAGGATTCCGCCTTCCGCTCACGGCTCCTGACGGAGCGCCAGGCCGCCAGTGCGGGCAGGACTTCGTCCAGGGCGGCATGGCCGACCCCGAGGATCTCGGCGAGCCGGGTGGGGTCCTGCAGTTCCAGGTCGTCCCAGCGGTCCTCGGCGGGGGCGGCCGGGACGGCGGCGGGGGCCGTCAGCCAGTAGCGGGTGCGCTGGAAGGCGTACGTCGGCAGCTCGACGCGCCGGGCCCCCGGGAACGCCCGCGACCAGTCCACCTCCAACCCGCGCTCCCAGCCACGGCCGACCGCGCGCAGCACCTGCGCCGGACCGCCCTCCCCGCGACGCAACGTCCCCAGCACCGCGGCGTCCGCACCCGCCGCCTCCACCGACTCCCCCACCGCCACCGACAGCACCGGGTGCGGACTGGACTCGATGAAAACGCGGTGCCCGGCCGCCAGGAGCGCGCGGGTGGCCTGCTCGAACTCGACGGTCTCCCGCAGGTTGCGGTACCAGTACTCGGCGTCCAGGGCCTTCGTGTCCAACAGGCCGCCCGTGACGCTCGAATAGAACGGCACCGCACCGGACAGCGGCACGATGCCGTCCAGGTCGGCGAGCAGCTGCTCGCGGACCTCCTCCACATGCGCGGAGTGCGACGCGTAGTCGACCTCGATCAGACGCGCCCGCACACCCTCCCCCACCAGAGCCTCCACCAACGCGGCGACCGCGTCCGCGTCACCCGACACCACCGTCGACGACGGACCGTTCACCGCCGCCACCGACAACCGCCCCGCAATGCGCTCCCGCACCGCGTCCACCGGCAGAGGAACCGACGCCATCCCGCCACGGCCCGCCAACGCCCCCACCGCACGGGAACGCAGCGCCACCACCCGCGCCCCATCGTCGATGCTCAGACCGCCCGCCACCACGGCGGCCGCAACCTCACCCTGCGAGTGGCCCACCACGGCGTCGACCGCCACACCGTACGAACGCCACACCTCCGCCAGCGACACCATCACCGCCCACAGCACCGGCTGCACCACATCCACCCGCGCCAGCAGCGCCTCCGAACCCAACGCCTCCGCCAACGACCAGTCGACGTAAGGCGCCAGCGCACGCCCGCACTCCGCCATCCGCCCCGCGAACACCTCCGACCCGGCCAGCAACTCCGCGGCCATCCCCACCCACTGCGAACCCTGGCCCGGGAACACCAGCGCCACCCGACCGGAAACCAGCCCGCCGCCGGACACCGCGGCACCCTGCGCCAGCGCCTTCACGCCGTCGAGCAGTTCGCTCCGGTCCCCACCCACCACCACCGCACGGTGCTCGAAGGACGCACGCCCCACCGCGAGCGAACAACCCACGTCCGCCACGTCGAGGCCGGGCTCCGCCGCCACCCGCGCCGCCAACGCCTCCGCCTGTGCGCGCAGTGCCTCGGCGCTGCGCGCCGACACCGGCCACACCACCGTCCCGGGACGCGGGGCGTCCTCCACCGCCTCGGCGGGCGCGGACTCCAGGATGACGTGGGCGTTGGTCCCGCTGATGCCGAAGGAGGACACGCCCGCCCGGCGCGGACGGCCCGTGTCGTCCCACGCACGGGCCTCCGTCAGCAGCCGGCCGGCGCCCGCCGACCAGTCCACCTCGGGTGTGGGACCGTCCACGTGCAGCGTCTTGGGCATCACGCCGTGCCGCAGCGCCAGCACCGACTTGATGACCCCGCCCACACCGGCCGCGGCTTGGGCGTGGCCGATGTTGGACTTCAGCGAGCCGATCCACACCGGGCGATCCGAAGGCCGCCCCTGGCCGTAGGTGGCCAGCAGCGCCTGCGCCTCGATCGGGTCACCCAACCGCGTCCCCGTACCGTGCGCCTCCACCACGTCCACCTCGGACGCCGTCAGCCCCGCGTCCGCCAGCGCCGCACGGATCACCCGCTGCTGCGACGGACCGTTCGGCGCCGTCAGACCATTGCTCGCACCGTCCTGGTTCACCGCCGAACCACGCACCACCGCCAGCACCGGATGCCCGTTGCGGCGGGCGTCCGACAACCGCTCCAGCAGCAGCATGCCCACGCCCTCGGCCAGGCCGAAGCCGTCGGCGGCCGCCGCGAACGCCTTGCAGCGGCCGTCCGGGGCCAGGCCGCCCTGCCGGCTGAACTCCACGAGCATGCCGACGGTGGACATCACGGTCGCGCCGCCGGCCAGGGCCAGCGAGCACTCGCCGGAGCGCAGCGCCCGGACCGCGAGGTGCAGGGCCACCAGCGAGGACGAGCACGCCGTGTCCACGGTGACCGCCGCTCCCTCCAGGCCGAGGGTGTAGGCCAGGCGGCCCGACGCGACGCTCCCGGTGTTGCCGGTCAGCAGGTGGCCGCCCTCGTCGGCGCCCTGTTCGAGGGAGGGGCCGTAGTCCATGGTCATCGCCCCGACGTAGACGCCCGTCGGGGTCCGCCGCAGGGTGGACGGGTCGATCCCGGCCCGCTCCAGCGCCTCCCAGGTGGTCTCCAGCAGCAGCCGCTGCTGCGGGTCCATGGCCAGCGCCTCGCGCGGCGAGATGCCGAAGAACTCGGCGTCGAAGTCGGCCGCTCCGGCGAGCGAACCCGCCTCCCGCTGGTAGTACCGGCCCGGTGTGCCCGGTGCGGGGTCGTACCGTCCGGCGGTGTCCCAGCCGCGGTCGTCGGGCAGCGCGGAGACGGCGTCGGCACCCGCCGACACCAGCTCCCAGAGTTCGTCGGGGCTGCCGACCCCGCCGGGGTAGCGGCAGCCCATGCCGACGATCACCACGGGGTCGTCGTCCTCGGCCCGCCGCACCGGCTCGTCCGCGTCCGTGCTCCCGTCGGGCCGGTCGCCGCCGATCTCGGCGCAGAGGTACGCGGTCAGGGCCGCCGGGGTCGGGCAGTCGAAGACAACCGTCGCCGGGATGCGCAGCGCCGTCGCCGCGCTCAGCCGGTTGCGCAGCTCCACGGCGGTGACGGAGTCGAATCCCAGGTCGAGGAAGGCCAGGTCGGCGGGGACCGGATCGGACCGCCCGGTCAGCGCGGCGATCTCCTCGTCCACCAGCCGTGCCAGCGCGGCGCGCCGTTCCGGGGCGTCCGTTCCGGCCAGCTCCGCGCGGAACGCGCGGCCGACCTCCCGGCCGCCGCCCGTGGCGCCCGCGTCGTCCGGCCCGTTCGCGTCGGCCGGGCCGGGCTCCGCGAGCGCCGCCAGGACGGCCGCCGGCAGTTCCGGTACCCGGGCGTGCTGCCCGGCGGGCGGCGCTTCCCGTTCCGGGGCGGCACCGCACACGTACAGGTCACCGAGCGAGGCCAGGAACCGACCCGGACCGTCCTGGTCCCGGCGCAGCGTCCCGAGGACGGCGGCCTGCGCGCCGTGTTCCTCCGCGCAGTCCGTGAGGGCGGAGGTCAGCACGGTGTGCGGACTGACCTCCAGCAGGACGCCGTACCCGTCCCGCAGCAGGGCGCCGGCCGCCTCGTGGAACCTGACCGTGTTGCGCAGGTTGCGGCACCAGTAGTCGGCGTCCAGGACCGGGGCGTCCAGTCGTCCGCCGGTCAGTCCGGAGTAGTAGGGCAGCCGCGGTGTGCGGGGACGGATCGGTGCGAGGTCGGCGCGCATCCGGGGGATGATCGCGTCGATGTGGGGGGAGTGCGCGGCCAGGCCCACCGCGATCCGCCGTGCGTGCACCCCTTCCGAGGCCAGGTCGGCAAGGAGTTCGGCCGCGGCGTCGCGGTCGCCGGAGACGATCACGGACCGCGGACCGTTGTGCGCGGCGACGACGAGGCGGCCGTCCCAGCCGCGCAGCCGCGGCTCGACCTCGCCCGCCGGGGCCATGACGGAGACCATGTCCCCCTGCCCGGCCAGGGTCGCCTGGGCCTGGCTCCACAGGGCGACCACCCGCGCGGAGTCGTCCAGGGACAGCGCGCCGCTGACCGCGGCGGCGGTGACCTCGCCGACGCTGTGCCCGAGCACGGCGGCCGGTTCCACGCCGTGGGAGCGCCACAGCTCGGCGAGCGACACCGTCACGGCGAACAGCAGGGGCTGCACCACGTCGGCCCGGTCCCCGGCGGGCGCGCCCGGCGCGCCCGGGTCGCGGAGCACGTCGATCGGCGACCAGTCGACGAACGGTTCCAGGGCCTGCGCGCACGCGTCAATCCGGTCGCGGAACACCGTGGAGGTGTCCAGCAGGTCCACCGCCATCCGGGGCCATTGCGCGCCCTGTCCGGGAAACACGAAGGCGACCCGGCGGCCTGCCCCTGCGGCGCCCTCCACCAGGCCGGGCATGCTCCTGCCGTCGGCGAGCGCGTCCAGCCGCCGCAGGAATCCGTCGCGGCCGTCCGCCACCAGTGCCGCCCGCCGGCTCCCCTCGGAAGCGGTGCGCGCGAGGGTGAACGCGATGTCCTGGGGGCTCCAGTCGTCACGACCGGCCAGGTACGCGTGCAGGCCCCGCGCGCCGGCCGCCAGCGACTCCTTGCCGCTGCCTGCCAGGGTCCACAGCAGCGGTGCTTCCGTACCGTCGGGGTGCGCCATCGTGTCTTCGGACTCCTTCACGGCGAGCAGGACCATCAGTCGCCGGACCGTGGCGGGGGCCCGCTCCCACGGGTCGCGCGCCGACCGGGACGCCTTCGTCATGCCCGGCGTGTACCGCCACCGGACCTGCGACGCCGATCTTGCCCAAGTCGCATAGCGGCTCGATAGCGCAGGCCGCGACACGACGTGGACACGGGGAACGGGCGGGTCGCGGAGCAGCGGGAGGCCCGCGCGCACCGTGGGGCGGGTCAACCGTCCGTTCCGGCGGACCGCTCCGGGCCCGGAGTTCGCGTCACCCCCGGCTCCCGCCAGATCCCGTCCAGTGCCGCCACGAACTCAGGGCAAGCCCTCCACCTCGACCCGCTACGTCAACGGGGCAGGCGGCTGCGGCACACCGCGGCCAGCATCATGATCGCCGAAGGCATCCCCATCGCGATCGTCTCCAAGACCCTGCGCCACGCCACCCTGGCGACCACGATCCTCCACCTTCAGCCCGGAACGCGGTTGATCGGCTGGAGGACAGCCCTCCTCCCCGGCAGGACGGGCACTGCTGGCGCGGCACCAGCCTGACGCACCTGCGCGCTTGGATGGTCGCCAGTTGCGATGGCGTCCGGCCGTAGGCCTGAACGCGGTCGGCGTCGGGTCACCACTGGGCGATGAGCGGCGTGTCCGGTTCGTGCTGCCGCCAGGCTTCGTTGAGGCGGGCGAGGCGGCTGGGGGCTGCGATGCCGCGCACGGTCGCGATCCTGCCGCCCGTGATGTCGAACGTCACGGCGCCGACGACCTGGTCGCCGGGAACGAACAGGATGGCGGGGGCGCCGTTGACGAGCGCGTAGTGGACGGCGGACGTGCCGCCGGCGAGTCGCCGCTTCGCGGCTGTGGGTTTGAAGCCGGCCCGTGCGATGGCGGCGATGCGCTGCGCGGTGTCGTACTGCAGCAGCTTCTCGGTCAGGCCGGCGCCGTCGGAGATCGCGGTCGCGTCGTCGGTGAGCAGTGCTACCAGCCGTTCGGTGCGGCCGGACGAGGCAGCAGCGAGGAATTCCTCGACGATCCTGCGGGCGGATGCCGGGTCGGCTTCGCCGCCGCCGCGGCGCGCGGTGGTGATGCGGCGCCGGGCCCGGTGGAG
>NZ_JBICYZ010000020.1:0-126593 GCF_043201465.1 Kitasatospora sp. NPDC048298 | reverse complement strand
CCGCGCGGCGGGGGGGGGGGGGGGGCGGCCCCCCCGCCCCCGGGGGGGCCCGGGGCCGGCCGCGGGGCGCGGGCCCCCCGCCCGCCGTTCCGACGGCACCAGGGCCGGCAGCGCGGCCGTCCAGAGCCGGCTCACGTCCTCCGGCCCGGGCCGACCGGCCTCCTCGCCCGCGAGCAGCACCTGGCCCGCCGCCACCGCGGTGAGCAGTTCCGCGGCGGTCCGCCGGTCCACCCCGGGGCACAGCTCCCCGGCGTCCGCGGCGCGGTCCAGCAGCCGGTGGACGACGGCGGCGAGGCCGCGCCAGGCGACCTCCGGGGCCACCGGAGCGGACCCGTCCGCCCCCTCCTGGGCGCCGCCCCGGCTCGCGCCCGAGCGGCCCAGCCGGACGCCGGCCCGCACCACCACGTCCTCGCGCAGCAGCCGGGCCAGCTCGTGCGAGAAGTCGATCAGGCCCTGGAGCGCCGGGCCATCGGCCCGCAGCGCGCGCAGCGCGGCCGAGCCGACCTCCCGCCCGGAGGCGCGCCGCACCCCGTCGGCGAGCGCCTGCTTGGAGACGAAGTGGAAGTACAGGGCGCCCTTGCTCACCCCGGCCCGGCGGCTGATGTCGACCAGGCTGGCGGCCTCGAAGCCCACCCGCGCGAAGGTCTCGGCGGCGGCGAGCAGTACGGCCTGCCGGGTCCGCCCAGCCCGTTCCTGCTTGACCACTGGCCCCCTCCGGACTCGACCGGGCGCGATCCCCGCCCCACCCGGCAGCTGTCGGCGCGGCCCCTGCGGGAGCGGCGCTCGCATGCGGACGGCATCTTCCGAAACCGCATGGTTGGTATCTAATCTAGCGCCTGCAGCGCGCTCGCCGTCCCCGCCGTCCAGCGGGTACGGGCCCCCACCGATGGTCCGAGACCCTCCGAACGGGCATTCCCCCAGTCCACGGGGCGGGTAGCGTGATCAGGCCGGCGAGTGCGGCCCGGGCACCCCCAGTCGCCGAACACAAACCGGGTGGTATGTATGTTTTGCTCGGACGGCCGTAGCGGCCGCTCCGACCGACACCCTGAAGCGGGGGCCCGTCATGCCATCGATCGTAGAGCCGGACCCGCTCGGCCCGTGCGCCCACCCCGGCCCGGGCAGCGGCGGCGGCTTCGACCTCTTCCACGACGGCCCCGCGACCGGCTACGACTTCCACGACCGGACCGTCTCCCGGCACCTGGTGCACCGCGCCTCGGTGTCCGAGGTCTTCCTCACCGGCTGGCAGGCCACCGGCCCGTACGACTTCCTGCTCGGCGCCCAGTGGCCCCGGCTGCACGGCTTCTACCGGCTGCCCGGGGACCGCTACCACGACCCGGTGCTGCTGGCCGAAACGATCCGCCAGGCGGGGCTGCTGATCGGCCACGCCGGGTTCGGGGTGCCGCGCGGCCACCACTTCGTGCTGGAGGACCTCTCCTACGCGCTCGACGGGCCCGGGCTGCCGGGCCTGGCCGTCAGCGCCGGCCCCGCCTCGCTGATGCTGGCCGTCGGCTGCGAGGACGTCCGGATCCGGCACGGCGAACTGGCCTCGCTGCGGGTGTGCGTCGACGTCACCCGGGACGGCCGGCCGGTCGGCCACGGCAGCGGCCGGCTGCGGGTGCTCTCCCCCGCCGCGTACGCCCGGCTGCGCGGCCCCGAGCGGCGCGCCGCCCCGCCGCGGCCGCCGGCGCCGGCCGCACCCCAGCTGGTCGGCCGCGCGCAGCCCGAGGACGTGGTGCTCAGCCCGACCCTCGCCCCGGACACCTGGCTGCTGCGGGCCGACGCCACCCACCCGGTGCTGTTCGACCACGAGCTGGACCACGTGCCCGGGATGCTGGTGCTGGAGGCCGCCCGGCAGGCCGCCCAGCGGCTGCGCCACCCCGAGCCGGTGGTGCCGGTCGAGCTGGTGACCTCCTTCGAGCACCACATCGAACTGGACCGGCCCTGCTTCGTCCGGGCGGTCCCCGAGCCGGCCTCCGGGGCGACCGGGGCGGGCGGACGGCTGCCGGTACGGGTCCTGCTGGTCCAGGACGGCCGGACGGCGGCCGAGTGCGTGCTGCTCACCGCGCCGTTGGACGGGCCGGCCGAGAGCCCGACGGCACCGGCCCGGCGGGACGCCTGCGAGGGCCGCCCCGCCGCTCCGGACCTCGACGGCACCCGGCTGCCGCTCGCGAGCTGACCCCCGTCAGGCGGCCACCAGGGCCGCCGGCCGGCCCGCGTGCATCACGCTGAGGTTGGTCGCCAGCCGGACCGGGTCCTGGGCCAGCCAGAGCCGCAGCGCCGCGCCCAGGGCGGCACTGGCGGACTCGATCCGGACGTCGGTGATCTGGGCGATCCGGGCCGCGCCGGGCACCAGCAGGTCGGCCAGCGGGGTCGGCAGCCAGACCGTCAGGGCGCACGGCGCGGGCACCACCAGCGCCCCCAGCAGCCGGTAGGCGTCCCCCGGCGCGCTGAGCGTGGGGATGATGTCCAGCAGCGCGTCGGACACCACCTCGGACACGTCGCTCCGGTGCCCCTGGGCGAGCCTGCGGAGCAGCATGCGCTCGGCGGCGGTGATTCGGACGGTCAGCATGACCTCGTCGCACTCCATTGCGCGATTTCCTCCTCAATTCCCTCTCGCGCCGACCGGCGGCCGGCACGCACTACCCCTGTCGCACCCAGGGCTTGTCTCCCGGGTCCTTACCGGGCCCGCGACGCCGGGAGACAAGCCCCAGCCCGGCTACCTGTGGGAGAGAGCCGGGCCGGTGGGTGATCGTGTGCCCCGGTCAGATCCCCGCGTAGGAGTGCTTTCCGGTGACGAAGATGTTCACGCCGTAGTAGTTGAAGAGCCAGCAGGCGAACGCCGCCAGCGCCAGGTAGGCGGCCTTGCGGCCCTTCCAGCCGGCCGTCGCACGGGCGTGCAGGTAGCAGGCGTAGGCGACCCAGGTGATGAACGACCAGGTCTCCTTCGGGTCCCACTCCCAGTACTTGCCCCAGGCCGCCTCGGCCCAGATCGCGCCCGCGATGATGGTGAAGGTCCACAGCGGGAAGACCAGGGCGTTGATCCGGTAGGACAGCTTGTCGAAGGTGGACGCGGCGGGCAGCCGGCGCCAGATCGAGGCCGAGGTGCCCAGCGGACCGGTGGTGAGGCCGGCCGCCATGCGCTTGTCGAAGGAGTCCTTGCCGAGGTACAGCAGCGTCGCGATGAACGCCGCGTAGAAGGCGCCGCCGCAGAAGATCGCGGTGGAGACGTGGATCGCCAGCCACGGCGAGTGCAGCGCCGGGACGAGCTGCTCGGAGTCCGTGTACAGCACCGTGGTGGCGATGCCGAGGGTCAGCAGCCCCGCGAGGACGACCGGCAGGCCGAGCCAGCGGACGTTCTTCTTCGCGGCCAGCAGCACCAGGTACGCCGCCGTCATGGCGAAGGCGAACGCGCACGAGAACTCGTACATGTTGCCCCACGGCCAGCGGGAGACCGACAGGCCGCGGGTGACGATCCCACCCACGTGCAGCAGGGCCGCGAGCACGGTGAGCGAGATGGCGATCCGGCCGGCCAGGTCGGCCTTCTCGTTGGTGCCGGCCGCGCCCGGGCCGTCCACCTCGTCGGCGCCGCGCCCGCTGGTGACCACCGTCGCGCCCTCGCCCGCGACCGCGGTGCGGGTGAGCGTGGTGGTGCCGCCGCCGGCTCCCGCCACGGTGACCGTGACCTTCTTCGCGGCCTGCTGCCCGGCCGCGGCGACGGTCTCGGCGAGGCTGCCCGCCTGCTCCTTCGAGCGGACGGCGACGCCGCCCCTGCTGCCGAAGGTCCACTCGATCATGTGGGCGAACATGGCGAGGGTGTAGACCACCATCGCCGAATAGATCAGCTTGTTGGAGAGGTCGGCCAGCTGTGGGTCGACCGCCGAGGCGAGGTGCACCGTCTACTCCTTGGAGTTCTGGTCGGCAGGGGCTGCGGGGTCCGGGGAGGCCTTCGGGGCGGTGGGGTCCCCGGGCTCCTCGGGTACGTCCGTTTCGGTGGTGTCGCCCTCGTCCTCGTCCTCGTCCTCGGAGGCCGGGGCGTCGTCCTGGAGGTCGACCGCGAGCTCCGCCAGCTCCTCGGCGATCTTCGCCGACTCGCTGCGGGCCAGGCCGGCCAGCTCCACCTGGGTGCCGCCGCCGGGCAGGGCGACCGCCCGCACCCAGATCCGGCGGCGCTGGATGAACAGCGAGCCGATCAGGCCGAGGATCGCGAGCACTCCGCCGGCCAGGGCGATCTCGTTGCCCGGGCGGTGCGTGATGTTGAAGCTGGCCCACTGCTTGTAGCCCTCGAAGGTCACCGAGCCGTAGCCGTCGGGCAGCGCCCAGGCCTGGCCGGGCTTGAGCCTGGCCTTGGCCGGCTGGCCGTCCTGGGTCAGCTGGGTGAGCTTGCGGGTGTTGAGCTGGTAGACGTTCTGCGGCAGGCCGGAGTCGGTGCCGAGGTCGCCCGCGAAGGCGTTCAGCACCAGCTCGGGGGCGGCGTCGCCGGGGAACAGCGAGACCGGGCCGGTGCCCTCGAAGCTCAGCGGGGCGGTCGGCAGGAAGAAGCCGGAGAAGCCCATCTGGGTCTTGTTGCCGTCGGGGCCCGCGCCGTAGTCGGAGACCTTCACGACGCCGGTGGAGGTCAGGTTGCCGTCCTGCGGCAGGAACGGGACGGCGCCCTGGTAGACGACCTCGCCCTTGCCGTTCTTGACGGTGACGAACGGGGCGTAGCCGTGGCCGATCAGGTAGACCTTGCTGCCGCCGACCTCCAGCGGGTGGTTGACCTCGATGGTCGACTTCTTCAGCTTGGACTCGTCGCTGCCCTCGTAGTACTCGACGTTCGCGGTGAATTGCCGGGCGGCGCCGATCTGGTCGCCCTTCTCCTGGAACTTCGAGGTGAAGCCGTTCAGCTTCAGGTAGAAGGGGTCGAGGTCCTGGCTGCCGTAGAAGCGGGTGCCGGTGAAGTCGTCGAGCTGGGTGATGGTGTTGGAGTAGCCCTCGCCCTCGATCATCAGCTTGCCGCCGGTGCCGGCGGCCAGGCTGGACCAGGCGAAGCCGCCGAGCAGCGCGAACAGCGACAGGTGGAACAGCAGGTTGCCGACCTCGCGCAGGTACCCCTTCTCGGCGGACACCGCGCCGCCGGACAGGTGGGCGCGGAAGCCGCGCTTGCGCAGCAGCCGGTGCGCGGCGGCGTTCACCTTCTCGGCGTCCGCCGAGGTGCGCCAGGCCGCGTGCACCGGCATCCGGGTCAGGTTGCGCGGGGCGGCCGGCGGCTGGGCGCGCAGCACGCCGACGAACTGCCAGGTGCGCGGGACGATACAGCCGGCCAGCGAGACGAACAGCAGGATGTAGATCGCGGAGAACCAGACCGAGCTGTAGACGTCGAACAGCTGGAGCTTCTCGTAGATCGGCGCGACCGTGGTGTGCTGCGCCTTCCAGGTCTGCACCTTGAACTGGTTCTGCCCGTTCTGCGGGATCAGCGAGCCGGGGATGGCGGCCAGCGACAGCAGGAAGAGCAGGATCAGGGCGACCCGCATCGAGGTCAGCTGGCGCCACATCCAGCGCGCCCAGCCGAACGCCCCCATGCCGGTCGGGCCCTCGGACTCGACCGGTGCGGTGCTGAGCCGCTCGGCGGCGCTGTCGTCCGGCGCCGGGGGCTGCTCGGTCTCGGTCGTGGTGTCGCTCACGGTCAGATTCCGATCTGGAAGTCGGCGGTCCAGGACTGCAGCTGGCTCATCATCGAGTCCCAGATCCCGGTGACGAGCAGCAGACCGACCGCGACGAGCATGCCGCCGCCGATCCTCATGACGAGCGGGTAGTGCCGCTTGACCCAGCCGAAGGCGCCCAGCGCCCGGCGGAACGCCACGGCGGCCAGGATGAACGGTACGCCGAGGCCCAGGCAGTAGAAGGTGGTCAGTAGCGCGCCACGCTGGGCGTCGGCCTGGTTGAGCGCCAGGTTCTGGACGGCGGTCAGGGTCGGGCCCATGCACGGGGTCCAGCCGACGCCGAAGACCACCCCGAGCATCGGGGCGCCCAGCAGGCCGACGGCCGGACGGCGGTGCGAGCGGACCTCGCGCATGCTCAGCCCGGGTACCAGGCCCATGAACGCCAGGCCCATCACCACGGTGAGCGAGCCCAGCACGATGCTGATGATCCGCTTGTAGTCCTGGAGCTCCTGGCCGAAGTAGCCGAACAGGGCGCCGGTGGAGACGAACACCGCGGTGAAGCCGAGGATGAACAGCACAACGCCGAGCAGCATCCGGCCGCGCCGCGAGCCGCGGGCGTCCGCGAGGTCGGCGGCGGAGAAGCCGGTCACGTACGACAGGTAGCCCGGGACCAGCGGCAGCACGCACGGCGAGAAGAACGACGCCAGCCCCGCCACCAGCGCGACCGGGGCGGCGGCCAGCAGCGCGCCGCTCTGGACGGTCGAGGTGGCGTCGGCGAGGTGCAGCGGCGGCAGGCTCACTGCTTCTGCTCCGCGACCACCGGCTGGAGGATCGACTCCAGCGCGTCCTCGGTGGTGCCGCCGACGGCGCGGGCGGCCAGCTTGCCGTCCCGGTCGACGACCAGGGTGGTCGGGATGGACTGGGGGTTGAGGCTGCCCTTGGGGAACTTGAGCAGCTGGGTGCCGGCCGGGTCGAACAGGCTCGGGTAGGTGACGCCCTGCTCCTGCTCGAAGCGGAGGGCGTTCTGCTTCTCGGTGTCCCGGGTGTTGATGCCGAGGAACTGGACGCCCTGGTCCTTGTACTTCTCCGAGACGGTCTGGAGGCTCTTGGCCTCGGCCCGGCACGGGCCGCACCAGGAGCCCCAGACGTTCAGCACGACGACCTTGCCCCGGTAGTCGGAGAGCTTGGCCGCGGTGCCCTCCAGGGTCTCCCCGGTGATGTCCGGCGCGTCCCCGCGCTTGCCCGCCTCCGCCTTCGACAGGTTGGTGCCCTTGACCGTGACGAAGCCGACCTGGCCCTCGCCGCTGCCCGACGAGCCCGAGGAGGTACAGCCGGTGAGGGCGAGCGCAGCGGCGGCGACGGTGGCGGCGGCTGCTGCGGCGACACGGGGACGGGGGCGCGTCATGGCAGACATGTGAAAAGTTTCGCATGGAGTTCCGGGCGGGTTCGCCGGGGTCCTGCCTTGCGCGTCGCACCCCCTCTGACCTGCGACGAAATCGGGTCACCCGGCGTTCGCCAGGTGACCCGAAGTCATACTTACACGCCGCTTACGGAGGCTAGGCGCCGAAGCTCTTGCCCACCGGCTTGTCGCCCTTGCGGCCCTTGCCCACCAGGTGCGCGGGCAGCAGGTCGCGGGCCGGCTCGCGGTAGCCGACCGAGACGATCTTGTCGCCCTCGAAGGTGAAGCTGGTCAGCGAGGCCAGCGAGCACTGCCGGTTGCGCGGGTCGTGCCACAGCCGGCGGCGCTCGACGAAGGAGCGCAGGATCCAGATCGGCAGCTGGTGGCTGACGCAGACCGCCTCGTGCCCGCGGGCGGCGTCCCGGGCGGCGCCGAGCGCACCCATCATCCGCACCACCTGGTCGAGGTACGGCTCGCCCCAGGAGGGCTTGAACGGGTTGGTGAGGTACTTCCAGTAGCCCGGGTTCCGCAGCGAACCGTCGCCGACCCCGAAGGTCTTGCCCTCGAAGACGTTCTCCGCCTCGATCAGCCGCTCGTCCACCGCGACGGCCAGGCCGTGCGCCTCGGCGATCGGCGCGGCGGTCTCCTGGGCCCGCTCCAGCGGGGAGGCCACCACGTGGGTGACGTCCCGGTCGGCCAGGTCCTCGGCGACCCGCTCGGCCATCTTCCGGCCCAGCTCGGACAGGTGGTAGTCCGGCAGGCGCCCGTACAGGACGCCCTCCGGGTTGTGCACCTCGCCGTGCCGCATCACGTGGACGACGGTGATCTCTTTGGCGCTCACTTCTCGACTACTCCTGGGAATCGGGTACGGGCCGCGGCGGTCAGGCCGTGGCGGCGGCAGCGGCGCGCGCGGCGGCCGGCAGGGCGGCGGCGATCCGCTCGATCGCCCGCTCGTCGTGGGACGCCGAGACGAACCAGGACTCGAAGGCGGACGGCGGCAGGTAGACGCCCTCGGCCAGCATGGCGTGGAAGAAGGCGGTGAAACGGTACGCCTCCTGGGTCTTCGCCTCGTCGTAGTTCGTGACGGCGGCCTCGGTGAAGAACACCGAGAACATGTTCCCGGCGGTCTGCAGCCGGTGCGCCACGCCCTCCTTGGTGAGCGCGTCGGCGACCAGGCCGGAGACCTCGGCGGCGACCTTGTCCACCGTCGCGTACACCTCGTCGGTGCAGCCGCGCAGCTGGGCCAGGCCGGCCGCGGTGGCGATCGGGTTCCCGGACAGGGTGCCCGCCTGGTAGACCGGGCCGGCCGGGGCCAGGTGCGCCATCACGTCGGCGCGGCCGCCGAAGGCCGCGGCCGGGAAGCCGCCGCCCATGACCTTGCCGAAGGTCAGCAGGTCCGGCGCCCAGCCCTCGTTCGCCGCCTCCAGGCCGTACCAGCCGGCCTTGGAGACACGGAAGCCGGTCATCACCTCGTCGGAGATGAACAGCGCGCCGTTCTCCCGGCAGAGCCGGGCCAGGCCGCCGTTGAAGCCGGGCAGCGGCGGGACGACGCCCATGTTGCCGGGCGAGGCCTCGGTGATCACGCAGGCGATCTCGCCCGGGTGGGCGGCGAAGGCCCGCTCGACGGCGGCGAGGTCGTTGTAGGGCAGCACGATGGTGTCGCCGGCCTGGGCGCCGGTGACGCCCGGGGTGTCCGGCAGGCCGAAGGTGGCGACGCCGGAACCGGCGGCGGCCAGCAGCGCGTCCACGTGACCGTGGTAGCAGCCGGCGAACTTGACCACCTTCGCCCGGCCGGTGAAGCCGCGGGCCAGCCGGATCGCGGACATGGTGGCCTCGGTGCCGGAGGAGACCAGCCGGACCTGCTCGACCGGGGCGACCCGGGCGACGATCTCCTCGGCCAGCTCGACCTCGCCCTGGCCGGGGGTGCCGAAGGAGGTGCCCTTGGAGACGGCCTGCCGGACGGCGTCGATCACCGCGGGGTGCGCGTGGCCGAGGATCATCGGACCCCACGAGCACACCAGGTCGACGTACTCGCGGCCGTCGGCGTCGGTGAGGTAGGGGCCGGTGCCGGACACCATGAAGCGCGGCGTGCCGCCGACCGCGCGGAAGGCGCGCACCGGGGAGTTGACGCCGCCGGGCGTCACCACGGAGGCGCGGTCGAACAGCGACTGGGACTGGGGGGCTTCGTAGGGGTAGCTCACAAAAGACATGGTCTCAAATCGTGTCCTCACGCTCTGCATGTCCGACCCGATCATCTGGAACGATGATCCGGGCACCGTTGTCTGTACGGTTGTCCGTACAGCAGGGGCCGCTGACTGCACCGGACCGGGGACCAGTCAGACTGTGTACACAGAGTGCGCAGGGGCTCCGGTTTGTGTGCAGGGGTGTGGAGAGGACTGCCGCGTACCGCGAATGGGTACGGCGGCGCATGACGGGTAAGGAGCACGTCCGGTGGGCGCCGGATGTGCGGGGGTCTGTCGATTCCGGCGAATTCCGGTGAGGATGGTCCGAGTGTCCGAGGCGCAGGACGGCTACGACGAGGCCGCGGGGGGCTCCCGACGGCCCGCCGAGGCCGCACGCGGGGGTACGGGAGCGGGTACGGGTCGCGGTCGGCGCGGGGGTGAGAGGCGGAGTGAGGGACGCGTGGGGGTGACCTACAAGTACTTCGGAGCCCCGGACCGCGCGACCGCCGCCAGGGTTCCCACCGCCCTCGGCCCGGGCGGGCTCGGCCTGGACGCCGGCGAGCTCGGCGCGCTGGGGCGGCTCGGCGACCTGATGGAGACCAGCGGCTCCCCCACCGGCCACCTCTCCACCAAGATCAAGCCGGAGACGATGAGCGCCATGGTGCTCACCGGTATCCAGGGCGTCCCGCTGCACCAGGTGCCGCCGCTGGAGCTGGTCGTGCTGCACCCCGACTACGCCGTCGTCCAGCTCCCCCACAACGTCGTCGAACCGCTGCGCAAGGCCGACGAGACCGAACTCGGCGCCGCCGCCTTCATCTGGTCCACCGTGCCGGACCGGCGCGGGCCGCGGGACGCCTTCGTGATCTACAGCATGCTGCACGAGTGGCAGGACTTCGCCAACCGCCTCCACGAGGCGGGGCACCAGCTGTACTGCCTGGTCTGGCCGTGACGTCCCGCCTCGACCCGCCGCTCGAACACGGTTCGGGGCCAGGCGAGTTGACCGCTCGCCAGTTCTGACGCCCGGTAGGCCCCGCTCGGGGCCTACCCCCGGGCGCGACGGGCGCGGCGGACGGTGCGTTCGACCTCGACCGGCTCCGCGAGGTGGCCGTCCACCAGGTGGGCCAGGGCCGAGACGAACACCTCGCGCTCGGGCGCCGGCAGCGACTCCAGCAGCTCGCGGTGCACCCGGTCGGCGATCGCGGTGCCCCGCGCCACGGCCCGCTCGCCCGCCTCGGTGACGGACACGATCCGGGCCCGCCGGTCGGTCGCGGACGGGTGGCGCTCGGCCAGGCCCGCCTTCTCCAGCTCGTCGACGGTGACCACCATGGTCGTCTTGTCCAGGTCCGCCAGCTCGGCCAGCTGGATCTGGGTGCGCTCGGCCTCCCGCGCGTGGAACAGCACGCAGTAGGCGCGCGGGGTGATCCCGAGCTCGGTGAAGGCGGCCGCCATCCGGGTGGCCAGCACGTGGCTCGCGTGGTCCATCAGCCCGGAGATGTCGCGGATCTGGCGCACGGGCGGCGGGGTCGTCGTCATGCGTCCGAGGTTAGCAACGGCCCATCTGCTGCCGGATGATCCCGTTGCCAACCAACGCCGGGTCTACGGGATGCCCAACTCGAACAGCGCATACCCGGCGTACCAGCCCGCCGCGAGGACCGGCATCGCGAGCAGCCCGGCCAGCGAGGAGGTCCGCACCCGGCGCAGCGCCACCGCCAGGCCGATGCAGAGCGGGAAGGCGGGCAGCAGGTAGCGCGAGATGTTGCCGAAGATCTGGTTGCTGCTCAGCGCGGTGGCGATGGTGAGCGCGGTGTAGACCCACAGCACCAGCGGCGGCCGGGTGCGCCAGAGCAGCACCAGCAGTCCGGGCAGGGCCATCAGCAGGGCGATCGCGATCAGGTCCGGGACGGGGTTGGACTGCCAGAAGGTCCAGTGGCCGGTGATCACGTCCATGATCGTGCGCAGGGTGGAGGCGCCGCCGTCGAAGTAGCGGTTCCAGGCGCCCTGCTGGAGCTTGAAGTAGCCTCCCCAGTCGCCCATCCGCCAGCCGACCCAGGCGATGTAGCCGATCAGGCCCCAGGGGGTGATCAGCATCGCGGTCAGCGGGCGGGCCACCCCGTCGGTGCGGCGGACCAGCGCGACCAGCGCGGCGATCGAGACGGCGGCGATCAGCGCGGCGGCGGTCGGCCGGTTGAGGCCCGCCACCAGCGCCAGCAGGCCGGCCGCGAGCCAGCGGCGGGTCATCACGCAGTAGCAGGCCCAGGCGGACAGCGCCACGAACAGCGAGTCCGAGTAGACCGCCCACTCCACGCCGGAGCCCGGGAACAGGCCCCAGAGCACCGCGGCGATCACGCCCGCCCGGCGGCCGCCGAGCCGCTCGGCGACCGCGAAGATCCCGGCCGCGGCGACCAGCGAGGCGAGCACCGAGACCACGATCCCGGAGCCGTACGGGCCGAGCCCGGTGACGGCTCCGACCAGCCGCATCAGCCAGGGGTAGAGCGGGAAGAAGGCGGCGGAGTTCTCGTAGTAGGTGGCCAGCGGGAAGCCGTGCAGCGGGATCAGCTGCGGGTCGTACCCGTTCTCGGCGATCCGCTGGTACCAGACGCCGTCCCAGGTGCCCAGCACGTCCCAGGCGTTGGCGCCGCCGCCGCGGCCCGGCTGCTTCTTCAGGTAGTCGCCGGTGTGCGAGAGCAGCAGCATGAAGACGGTCAGGCCGATGGCCTTGACCACCGCGTACGCGCCCAGCGCGGGCGCGAAGCGGTCCACCAGCGCCCCGAACCGCCCGGGCGCCCGGCCCGCGCGCTCCTCGGAGGCCTCCGCGCGCGCCGTCTCGGACGCCGTCTCGGGCACGTCGGGCTGGGTGCTGGACGACTCGGTGCTCGATGCCGTGCTCATCTGGTCTGGGTACTCCCCGCCCCGCTCGTGGTCCGCGCGGCTCCGGCGCAACGATTTTCCCGTGAGCCTACGGCACGCCTCCGGACCGGGAACCCCCTGGAGCCCCGGACCCGGGCGGGAACGGGGCCGCCGCCGCCCCGGGCGGGGACGGCGGCGGCCGGAGGATCCGGGGTGGATCAGCCGTGGACGTAGACGATGCCGAGCTTGGTCAGCTGCCAGAGCTGGCCGGCGGCGCCGGTGTCGGTGGCGAGCTCGACGTAGGGGTTGCCCTTGGCGTCGAGGGTGCTGCCGACCGCCAGGACCTTGCCCTGGTCCTGGGAGTCGGCGATCTTGTAGCGGCCGTCGCCGGCCGGCTTGAACACCCAGCGCTGGTTGCCGCCGCCGTTGCAGCCCCACTGCTGGATCCGGGTGCCGGGGGCGGTGGAGGCGGCGTTGGCGTCCAGGCACATGTCGCGGTTGCCGCTGAAGTCGACCTCGTAGCTGCCGCCGGCCTTGGCCTCCAGGACGAAGGACTGGTTGAGCCCGCCGGTGGCCGGGTAGCTGATCGCGGCCCGCCCGTTGGTGGAGTCGCCGTAGCTGCCGCCGCCGGTGAGGTCGAGCGCGTTGCCGGTGGCCGCGTTGGTCAGCTGGTACCAGGAGCCGTCCTCGGGGACGTCGCCGAACGGCTGTCCGGGGCTGAGCGGCTGGATCGAGGTGGCGTTCTGCTGGTTGAGCGTGCAGTACGCCTGCGCCAGCTCGGGGCGGGAGTAGAACTGGCCGAGGCAGACGCC
This sequence comes from Kitasatospora sp. NPDC048298, assembly GCF_043201465.1. Taxonomy (NCBI): domain Bacteria; kingdom Bacillati; phylum Actinomycetota; class Actinomycetes; order Kitasatosporales; family Streptomycetaceae; genus Kitasatospora; species Kitasatospora sp. NPDC048298. Next base: position 113,713 of record NZ_JBICYZ010000020.1, on the reverse strand, counting down.
CTCACCGCGGTAGCCCGCCACCCGCAGGTGGTACGACTGGCGGATCATGTTCATGCACAGCCCGGGGATGCCGATCTGCGAGTCGCAGCCGTTGCGCACCCACTCGGAGAGGTTGATGACGTCCCCGTTGGTGTACTCGTACGGGGAGCTCGTCCACTCCGCGCAGACCTCGTGCCCGAAGGCGACCCGCCGCTGGTCCAGGTAGCGGACGCCGGGCACCTGCTCGGCCGCGCCGCGCAGCGCGTCGCTGAGGGTCGGCACCACCCAGTTGTGCCCCCAGGCGAGGTCCTCGGGGAAGGCCGGGCAGCCGTCGGCGACCTTGCCGACGTAGTCGTTGCGCCGGATGTCCGGGGTGATCGGGTTGAAGTACGACTGGTAGACCAGCTGGTACGAGGAGTCGGCGTAGCCGGCCCTGCGCATGGTCTGACGGATGTTCTGGAGCGCCGCGATCACCTTGGGCTGGACGCCCTTGGCGCGCCGGCGGATCTCGTCGCTGCCGATGGTGTCCCGGCAGCCCTGGTCCTTGGGGATCGGGAAGTACTGCGCCAGGCAGTGCATCATGATGCCGCTGAAGTCGAAGTCGTCGTTGGCGCCGATGGTGACGACGACCATCTTGACGTCGTACTTCGCCGCCGTGTCGGCCAGCTTGACGTCCTGCTTGGGCTCGCCGAAGTCGCCGCTGCCCTGGCCGGTGATCTTCGCCAGCTCCGGGTCGCTGACCAGGTCGCCGGTCTGGGCGCCGGAGCAGGCGAGGTCGATCGGGGTGACCCCGGGGATGTCGGTGACGAAGATCTCCGACTTGGGGTGGCGGTGGCAGTAGTTGGTGGGGCTGTCCGTCTCCGGGAAGTAGCCGTCGTTGGTGTCGGTGCCGGCGCCCTCCCCGGAGATGGCGCTGTCGCCGAGGGCGACGATCGCGGCCGGACGGGTGGCCGCGGGCGCGGCCGGGGCGGGGTCGGCCAGGGCGGCGGGGGCGCCGGCCAGGCCGAGGGTGGCGAGGAGGGCTCCGGTGGCGAGCAGCGCGGCGCACCGGGACGCGCCCGTGCGCGTTCGCCGCGCCGCCGACAGTGGGGACCTGGTCACACGCGACTCCTTGCGGGGGTGGGGGACCGCCCTGGCGGGGAGCCGAGCGGTGCGGAGCAAGAGAGGAGCAGGAAAGGTGAGCAGGTCTCGCATTCTAGGAACTGACAAGTAACACAACAAGACTCGCGACATCGCCGGGAACTGACGGACCGCCGGATTCCGGGCAAGCGAAGAGCCGCCGCCCCGCGCCCCAGGAGGGAGGCGCGGAACGGCGGCTCGTACCGGCCGAACCGGGTGCGGGCTCAGCCCACGTTGGCGCACTTGTTGCCGAACGCCGGGTTCAGCAGGCCGACGACGTCGATGGTGTTGCCGCACAGGTTCACCGGGAGGTGCACCGGGACCTGGACCTGGTTGCCAGAGACGACACCGGGGGAACCGGCGGCGACACCCTGCGCGCCGGAGCTGGCCATCGCGGTACCGGCGCCGGTGGCCACGATGCCCACCACGGCCGCGCCGACGGCGGCGGTCTTCTTGATGCTCATACGAGCCTCCTGACTGTTCGACAGATATGCACGGGGAGTGCGACATCAAGAACGAGACCCCACCAGACCGGTTGCGACGGGCCCCGCACTGTCACCCATCCGGCGCAATCGGGTCGCCTGCAGCGGCATTCGGGTGATGGGCGGATCGGACCGTTTCCCCTCGGGCGGCGTCTCGTTCTCCCTCACGGAACCCGGTCTCCACGGCCCCCACGCGGCGGGCCTCCCAAACCCGGCGTCCGGCAACCCGTGCCGGAACGCCCGACCGGAATTCCACCTGGTCGCGCCTTTATCCGAGCTTTTCCCGGCCGTGCGGGAATCGTTTCGGGAGGCAATGCGACCGCGCAGCCGCGGCCGCGCCCCAGCCATGGGCGAAACACGGCGGCGTGCGCCGACCGAGTGACAATCACGGCAATCCCTGAAGCCTTCGGGTGAGTATTCGTGCTCGCCCGGCTCCCGACATTCCCCTTCCGTCGGGCAGAAATCGGAGGAATGACATGCGTAACCTCAAGAAGGCCGCGGCCCTGTCGCTGGCCGTCGGCGGCCTGGTGCTCGGTGGCGCCGGTGGCGCGGTCGCCAGCTCGGGCGCCGAGGGCGTCGCCGCCGGCTCCCCGGGTGTGCTCTCGGGCAACCAGATCCAGGTGCCGATCCACCTGCCGATCAACCTGTGCGGCAACAGCATCGACATCATCGCCCTGCTGAACCCGGCCTTCGGCGCCGAGTGCGCCAACATCGGCTGAACCCGCGGTCGCCGCACCGGCGACAGCTGATTCACCCGAGCCCGTGCCGCGCCCCGCAGCGCCGGGGCGCGGCACGCTCAACCCGTGTGTGATCGAGGAGATCAACCCCCATGCAGAACATGAAGAAGGCCGCCGTCCTCTCCGCCGCCGCCGCCGGCCTGGTGCTGGGCGTGGCCGGATCCGCCGCCGCCAACTCGTCCGCCGAGGGCGTCGCCGCCGGCTCCCCCGGTGTCGTCTCCGGCAACCAGATCCAGGTGCCGCTCGACGTCCCGATCAACCTGTGCGGCAACACCATCGACATCGTCGGCCTGCTGAACCCGGCGTTCGGCGGCAAGTGCGCCAACGTGGAGCTGCCGCCGCACGCCGACGACGACTGCTGATCCCCGATCGGCACGCGTTCCGGCCGTCCTGCCCCCCGACCAGCCGGCCGGGGGGCAGTTCGGCATCCCCGGACAGCCGTCCGGGCTCCCCGATCCACCGAAGGGTGATCACGATGGTTTCGAAGAAGAGCGCGGCCGTCCTGACCGTCGCCGCGGGCGCCGCGGTGCTGTTCGGCGCCGGTTCGGCGCAGGCCGCCACCGCGCCGGGCGAGGCGGCCCCCGGCTCGGCCACGCTGGCCAAGACCGACGTCGGCCAGGCCCTGAACGGAACGACCACCGGCCTCGGCTACGGCATCGCGCCGATCAAGAGTCTGCGGCTGGACCCGTGGGCGAACTCCGCGGCCGACTTCCTCAACAACGGCGCGGCCCTCCAGCCGGACCAGGGCCTGCCCTCGGTCGGCACCGGGACGCTGACCGGCCCGCTGAGCGCCGGCGGCGGCGTCAAGGACCTCCCGCTGGTCGGCGGGCTGACCGGCCTCCTCCCCGGCTGAGCCCCCTCCCGGGCGTACGAGAAGCCCGGCATCCCGCCGCGCGGTCGGGGTGCCGGGCTCCCGTACGCCCGCGGGCTAGGACCGGGTGAGGTCGGTCAGGCCGGTCTGCTCCACCACGCCGCCGGTCATCACGGTGGTGGTCCCGGCCAGGGCGCCCGCCGCGTCGGTGAGGGAGAGCCGGCTGTCCTCGCCGCCCAGGCTGGCCTTGGCCCCGGGGACCACCTGCACCGCGCCGGCGATCAGGCGGGGGTCGATCTCGTCCACCTTCAGCCGGCCGTCGGCGAGCTGTCCGGCGCCGTCCTGGGCGAGGGCGAGCGGCTGGCCGAGGGTGAGCCCGGGGGTCTTGGCGTGCAGCGGCGCGGCCGGGGCGTCCAGCAGCACCTTGCCGAGGTCGGCGCTCTGGTCGACCAGCGGGAGCGGCAGCTCGGCGTCGGCGCTCGGGCCGACCTTGCCGGTGCCCAGCTGGGGGACGATCTGCTCCGGGAGCAGTTGGCCGCCGGTGCTGGTGGTCGGGCCCGGCACCGGCGGCATCAGCAGCGAGGTCGGGATGCCGGCCGTGAGGTGACTGCCCAGCGGGGCGAGCGGGACGTCCGCCGGGACCTGCTGGGTGGCCAGCGCGTCCTCCAGCGCGCCGACCTGGTCGAGAGCGGCGGGGGCGGCGGAAGCCGCTCCCTGGGAGGCGAGCACACCGGCACCGACCGCCAGCAGCATCGCGCCGGCCCGCTTGGAGAACTTCATGCTTTTCACCGTTCTGCTGTCCGTACTGGAGATCACTGGAACGGCTGCGGGGGGCCGCAGCCGGAAAGCGATCTGCTCAACGAGTGAGCGGGAGCACGGATTGCACCGGTTAACCGGTTCGGGTTAATAATCCGACCGGATTCCCGTCGGCGCCGCGCCTCCGGGACTCTTTTCAAGAATCCCCGTAACCTTCCGTGCCGTCGTTCTTTGATCTGGACGTCAGTGACTGCAGACCGGGTCTGAGCGTTCTCAGCGTTGTACGCACGGAATCCAAAGAGCATTTTCAGAGAGGGATCTCGCCATGATCCAGAAGTCCTTCGCCGCCGCCGGCCTGGCCGTCGCCGCGCTGGCCGGTGCCGCCGCGCCCGCCTACGCCATCGGCGACGCGGACGGCGCCGCCGCCTCGATCGAGGGCAACGGCGGCACCAACTTCACCGGCACGGTCGGGAACAACAGCCCGAACTTCCACTTCCTGGACAACCCGAACATCTGCCTGCCGGAGATCCACAACATCGCCGTCGGCGTGCTCGGCGTGGCCGTCCCGGTCGAGGTCCCGGTCGCCAACACCGGTGGCAAGCAGTACTGCACCATCGGCCAGGGCACCCAGAGCCAGGGCGACGGCGGCGTGTCCCACCTGATCGGCTGACGGCTCCCCGCTCTGCTCTCCCTGTACCACCCCACGAATCGCTCCCCGATTCACCCCGAGAGGAAAACCGGAAATGATCAAGAAGACCCTCACCGCGGCCGGCCTGGCCGCCGCCGCGCTCGCGATGTCCGCGGGCTCGGCCTCCGCCATCGTCGACTCGGACGGCGCCGCCACCTCCGTCCAGGGCAACGGCGGCACCAACCACACCGGCACCACGGGCAACGGCAGCCCGAACAGCCACGTTCTGGACAACCCGAACATCTGCCTGCCGGAGATCCACAACATCGCCGTCGCCGTCGTCGGCGTCGCGGTCCCGGTCGAGGTGCCGATCCTGAACAGCACCCCGAAGCAGATCTGCGACGTGGGCCAGAACACCCAGTCCTCGGGCGACGCGGGTGTCTCGCACCTGATCGGCTGATCACGGGGCATGGCACGGACGGAGGGCCCGGGGAGGAACGTCTCCCCGGGCCCTCCGGGCTGTGCGGACGAAGTGTCCGGCCGGCCGCGGCAGCGCGGTCCGGACGGGTGAACGCGTCCCGGCCCGGCGCACGGGGCGCCGGGCCGGGACGCCGGATGTGATCACGTGTCAGAGCGCCCGCGGGGGCGCTCCGAGAGAGAGGGCAGTTCCATGAAGAGCAAGCTGGCCAAGGCCGCCCTGACCGCCGCCGCCGCTCTGGCGCTCGCGGGTGCCGCCACCCCGGCCTTCGCCCACGTCGGCCTGGCCGGTGGCGGCGAGTTCGTCGCCTCCGCCGACCAGCCGTTCGCGGCCGCCGAGGGCTTCGGTGTCGCCCACGCCGGCGACGTCGTGGCCGGCGGCTTCGGTGGTGGCGCGGCCACCGCCACCGACCTGATCGGCGGCGGCGCGGGCTTCGCCCACGCCGGCAACGTCGGCATCTAGCGGGAAACCCGGAAGGCCGGGCCTCCCCCACGGGGGCGGCCCGGCCTTCCGTCGTGCGGAGTCCGCTACTTCAGCATCGCGGCGGCTTCGAGGGCCCAGTAGGTGAGGATCTGCTCGGCGCCCGCGCGGCGGATCGAGGTGAGCGTCTCCATGATCATCCGCTCCCGGTCGATCCAGCCGTTCGCGGCGGCCGCCTCGACCATCGCGTACTCGCCGGACACCTGGTACGCGGAGACCGGCACCGGGGAGGCGTCGGCGATCTGGCGCACGATGTCCAGGTAGGACATGGCCGGCTTGACCATCACCATGTCCGCGCCCTCGGCGATGTCCTGCTCCAGCTCGCGCAGCGACTCGCGGGCGTTGGCCGGGTCCTGCTGGTAGGCCTTGCGGTCGCCCTTGAGCGAGGAGCCGACGGCCTCGCGGAACGGGCCGAAGAAGGCCGAGGCGTACTTGGCGGTGTAGGCGAGGATGCCCACGTCCTGGTGCCCGGCCTCGTCCAGCGCCCGCCGGATCACGCCGATCTGGCCGTCCATCATGCCGGACGGGCCGACCAGGTGGACGCCGGCGTCGGCCTGCACCCGGGCCATCTCGGCGTAGCGCTCCAGGGTGGCGTCGTTGTCGACGCTTCCGTCGGCGGCCAGCACGCCGCAGTGGCCGTGGTCGGTGTACTCGTCCAGGCAGAGGTCCGACATGATCACCAGGGAGTCGCCGACCTCGGAGACCACGTCCCGGATCGCCTGCTGGAGGATGCCGTCCGGGTTGGTGCCCTCGCTGCCGATCGCGTCCTGCACCTCGGGGACGCCGAACAGCATGAGGCCGCCCAGGCCCGCCTCGGCCGCGTCCACCGCGGCCTTGCGCAGGGTGTCGCGGGTGTGCTGGACCACGCCCGGCATCGAGGTCACCGGGACGGGCTCGCTGACGCCCTCGCGGACGAACAGCGGAAGGATCAGCTCCGCCGGGTGCAGCCGGGTCTCGGCCACCAGGCGGCGCATCGCCGGGCTCTGTCGCAGCCGGCGCGGACGTACGTACGGGAATTCAGCGGACACGGCTTCTCTCTCCGAACGGTTGTGCAGTACCGGGGGCGACGGTCGGCCGCCCCCGGCCGTGAGGGATGTCAGCGGGCCTTGCGGCGGGAGCCGGGACGGCGCTCGCTGGGCCGGTAGACCGGCTCACCGGCGGCCGTCGCGGTGTCGCGCCGCTTGGCCCCGAAGTCTGCCAGCGCCTGGGCCAGCGCGGCCGCCGACGGCGCCGGGGCCATCACGTCGACCCGCAGGCCGTGCTCCTCGGCGGTCTTGGCGGTGGCCGGGCCGATGCAGGCGATGACGGTGACGTTGTGCGGCTTGCCCGCGATGCCGACCAGGTTCCGGACGGTCGAGGACGAGGTGAACAGCACCGCGTCGAAGCCGCCGCCCTTGATCGCCTCGCGGGTCTCGGCCGGCGGCGGCGAGGCGCGCACCGTCCGGTACGCCGTCACGTCGTCGACCTCCCAGCCCAGCTCGACCAGGCCGGCCACCAGGGTCTCGGTGGCGATGTCGGCGCGCGGCAGCAGCACCCGGTCGATCGGGTCGAAGACCGGGTCGTACGGCGGCCAGTCCTCCAGCAGGCCGGCCGCGGACTGCTCGCCGGAGGGCACCAGGTCCGGCTTCACGCCGAAGTCCACCAGCGCCTGCGCGGTGGTCTCGCCGACCGCCGCGACCTTGATCCCGGCGAACGCGCGGGCGTCCAGGCCGTACTCCTCGAACTTCTCCCGGACGGCGCGCACCGCGTTCACCGAGGTGAAGGCGATCCACTCGTAGCGGCCGGTGACCAGGCCCTTGATGGCCCGCTCCATCTGCTGCGGGGTGCGCGGCGGCTCGACCGCGATGGTCGGCACCTCCTGCGGCACCGCGCCGTACGAGCGCAGCTGCTCCGACAGGCCGGTGGCCTGCTCCTTGGTGCGCGGCACGAGGACGTTCCAGCCGAACAGCGGCTTGGTCTCGAACCACGAGTGCGAGGCCCGGTGGGCGACCTGCTCGCCCACCACGGCTATCACCGAGGTGGCCGGGTCGACCGGGGCGGAGACCGGCGAGGGCAGCACCCGGGCGGCCTTCAGGTCGGCCGCGATGCCGGACAGCGTGGAGGTGAAGGTCCGCTGGCGGGTGGTGGTGCCGGAGAGCGTGGCGCTCAGCGCCGACTCCGGCTTGCGGCCGCCCGCGACCAGGGCCGCGGCGGTGGCGGGCAGCTGACCCAGGGTGGTGCGGACCACCAGGGTGGTCTCCGGCACCCCCAGGTCCACCGGGCCGCCGGCCAGCAGCGCGGCGCCGTCCACGAAGCGCACGTCGGTGCCGGAGCCGGCCCGCAGCGGGACGCCCGCGTACGCCGGGACGCCGACCGACTGGGCGACGCCCGGGATCACCTCGAACGGGATCCCGTCGCCCGCGCAGCTGAGCATCTCCTCGGCGGCGCAGCCGTCCAGGCCGGGGTCGCCGTCGACGGTGCGGACCACGTGCTTGCCGGAGCGGACGGCCTCGGCGACCAGCTTGGCCAGGTCGAAGTCGGCGCCCTCGGCGACCGGGGCGTGCACCAGCACGCCGGCCGGACAGTGGCTGCGTACGGCGGCGGCGGTCAGCGGGTCCGCGACCAGCACGTCGGCGGTGGACAGCACCTCGACCGCGCGCAGGGTCAGCAGGCCCGGGTCCCCGGGGCCCGCGCCCAGGAAGGTGCACCGTCCGGTGGCGGGCTGTCCCGCCGGGAACAGGGCGTCGGTGGCGGCGGTGGGGCTCATCGGGCTCGCTCCCCCATCAGGGCGGCCGCGCCCGCGGCGAGCAGCCGGTCAGCCAGCGCGCGGCCGAGGGCCGCCGCCTGCTGCTCGGCGTTCTCGTCGAGGACGATCGGACCGTTGGCGGACATCTTCAGCAGGGCGGTTCCGTCGGGGTCGCCGACCACGCCGTCCAGCCGCAGTTCGTTCTCCCGGCCCCAGGTGGCCAGCGCGGCCACCGGTGCCGAGCAGCCGGCCTCCAGGGTGGCCAGCAGGGCGCGCTCGGCGGCCACGGCGACCCGGGTGGGGGCGTGGTCCAGCGCCGCGAGCGCGGCGGTCAGCGCGGTGTCGGCGGCGGTGCACTCGATCGCGAGCGCGCCCTGGCCGGGAGCCGGGATCATCACCTCGGTGTCGAGGTGCTGGGATATCTCGGCGCTGCGGCCGAGCCGGTTCAGGCCGGCCGTGGCCAGCACCACCGCGTCCAGCTCGCCGTTGGTCACGAAGCCGATCCGGGTGTCCACGTTGCCGCGGATCGCGACGGTCTCCAGCTGGACGCCGCGGGCGGCGGCCCAGGCGTTCAGCTGCGCCATCCGGCGGGGCGAGCCGGTGCCGATCCGGGCCGGACGGCCGGCGCCGGCCAGCTTCTCCACCAGCTCGTCCAGGGCCAGGCCCTCGACCGCGACCAGGGCGTCCCGGACGTCCTCCCGCTCGGGGACGGCGGCCAGCGCCAGGCCCTCGGGGGCGGCGGTGGGCAGGTCCTTGAGCGAGTGCACGGCGAAGTCGATCCGGCCCTCCAGCAGCGCGTCGCGCAGCGCGGAGACGAACACCCCGGTGCCGCCGATCTGCGCCAGCGACTCCCGGGAGGTGTCGCCGTAGGTGGTGATCTCGACCAGCTCGACGGGGCGCCCGGTGACCCTGGTCACCTCGCGGGCCACCATGCCCGACTGCGCCATGGCGAGGGCGCTGCGCCGGGTGCCGAGCCGCAGGGCCGCGGTGGCCGAGGGCTGCTCCGTGATCGGTTGACCATTCATGAGGTGATCGTCCCGGTGGTACTCGTGGGATGGCTGACGGTTCATCTGGTGCCCCCGGCCGAGGGCTGGGGCGCGCCGCCGACGGGCGTGCCCGACACGGCGTGCACGGCCGCCGGGTCGAGGTCGAACAGTTCCCGCAGCGCCTCCGCGTAGGAGGCGCCGCCGGGCTCGGCGGCCAGCTGCTTCACCCGGACGGTCGGGGCGTGCAGCAGCTTGTCGACGACGCGGCGGACGGTCTGGGTGATCTCGGCGCGCGAGCGCTCGTCCAGGTCGGGCAGCCGGGAGTCCAGCCGGCCCAGCTCGGCGGCGACCACGTCGGAGGCCATCGAGCGCAGCGCGACCACGGTCGGTGCGATCCGGGCGGCCCGCTGGGCGGCGCCGAAGGCGGTCACCTCGTCGGAGACGATCCGGGTGACCTGGTCGACGTCGCCGGCGCCGGGGCTGGCGGCGTGCGCGTGGGAGAGGCTCTCCAGGTCGACCAGCAGGGCGCCGGGCAGCTCGTGCACGGTGTGGTCGACGTCGCGCGGCATGGCCAGGTCGAGCAGGGCGAGCGGCTCGGGCGACCGGCGGGAGGCGACCGCGGCGGCCACGTCCTCGGCCCTGATCACCACGCCGGCCGCGCCGGTGCAGGAGATCACCAGGTCCACGTCGGCGAGCGCCTCCGGCACCTTGGCGAGGTCCAGCACCCGGGCCACGTCCGGGCCGAGGATCTCGACCAGCCGCTCGGCGCGGGCCGGGGTCCGGTTGGCGATCAGCAGGTCGGTCACGCCGGAGCGGACCAGGGTGGCGGCGGCCAGCGAGCTCATCGAGCCGGCGCCGACCACCAGCGCGCGCTTGCCGGCGATCTCGCCCGCGCCCGCCGCGACCTGCTCCAGGCCGAAGGTGACCAGCGACTGGCCGGCCTTGTCGATGCCGGTCTCGCTGTGCGCCCGCTTGCCGACCCGCAGCGCCTGCTGGAACAGCTCGTTCAGGCCGCGCCCGGCGGTGTGCTCGTCCTGGGCCTTGGCCAGCGCGTCGCGCAGCTGGCCGAGGATCTGGCCCTCGCCGACCACCATCGAGTCCAGGCCGCAGGCCACCGAGAACAGGTGGTGGACGGCGCGGTCCTCGTAGTGGACGTACAGGTGGGAGGTCAGCTCCTCCAGGTCCACCCCGCTGTGGTGGGCCAGCAGCAGCGACAGCTCGGCGACGCCGGCGTGGAACTTGTCCACGTCCGCGTACAGCTCGATCCGGTTGCAGGTGTTCAGCAGCGCGGCCTCGCCCACCGTCGCGGTGGCGGCCGCGTCGTGCAGCAGCCGGGTCGGTACGTCACCCGTCAGCGCGGCGCGCTCCAGCACCCCGACCGGGGCCGTGCGATGGCTCAGCCCTACGACGAGAAGGCTCATGCCCGCCCCCCACAGCTCTCGGTGTTCATGCGGGCATCACCGCGGAGAGATCCCCGTCGCCGCCCTTGGCGGACTTTCCCTCGGCCTGCTCGGCCTGGTCCTTGGCCGTCGGCTCGACGGCGCCCCGGGCCTTGCCGCTGCCGCCGGCCGCGCGGCGCAGCTTGGCGGCGGCCGCCCGGACCGGACCGGGGGCGCGGTCCAGCACCGACTCGGCGCGGTCGTCCGGCTCCTCGCCGGCCTTGCGCTGCTCGTGGAAGGCGAGGATCTGGAGCTCGATGGAGAGGTCCACCTTGCGCACGTCCACGCCGTCCGGGACGGTCAGCACGGTCGGGGCGAAGTTCAGGATGCTGGTGACGCCGGCCTCCACCAGCCGGTCGCACACCTGCTGGGCGGCGCCGGGCGGGGTGGTGATCACGCCGATGGAGACGTGCTGGCTCTCGACGATCGACTCCAGCTCGTCCATGTGCCGCACCGGAAGTCCGGCCGCGGTGGAACCGACCACGTGGGGATCGGCGTCCAACAGGGCGGCCACCCGGAAACCGCGGGAGGCGAACCCGCCGTAGTTGGCGAGCGCGTGGCCGAGGTTCCCGATGCCGACGATGACGACCGGCCAGTCCTGGGTCAGGCCGAGTTCGCGGGAGATCTGGTAGACGAGGTACTCGACGTCGTAGCCGACGCCGCGGGTGCCGTAGGAGCCGAGGTAGGAGAAGTCCTTGCGCAGCTTGGCCGAGTTCACGCCGGCCGCGGCGGCCAGCTCCTCGGAGGAGACGGTCGGCACCGAGCGCTCGGAGAGCGCGGTGAGGGCCCGCAGATAGAGGGGCAGGCGGGCGACCGTCGCCTCCGGGATTCCCCGGGCACGCGAGGGTCGGCGCGCGGCGCCCTGGTCGGGCGTCTGCGAACTGCTCTGTGGTGATCGGCCGATTGCCACGGTGCTCCTGTGGGTGAAGCTGGGCTTTGACAGCCAGGCTATGCGTTTGTGAACGTGTGCACAAAGATGGTGTCCGTTTTGTCCCCGCACAGTGATGCGCATCACGCCATCGAACCCATAGCACCGGAGTGGGTCAGCAGCACCTCCGGGGCCTCGGAATCCGGCAGCCAGGGGCCGTACGGAGCCTCCCGGCGCAGCAGCGGGACAGCGGCCGCGGACGGGCGGGAGCGGGCCCGTCCCAGCCGGGGCCAGGGCACCCGGGCGGCCTCGCGCAGCGGGCCGGTCCAGTCGTCCGGCGGGCAGGACGGCGCGTCCAGGCAGTGCAGCAGCAACTCGGCGGTCACCCGGGCGTCGCCCAGCGCGGTGTGCGCCGGGTACCAGCCGAGGCCGGCCGCCTCCGCGCAGGCCGCCAGGCCGTGGCCGCGGGCCTGAGGCAGGTGGGCGCGGGCCAGCCGCATCGTGCACAGCAGCGGGACGGGCGGCAGCGGCACCCCGATCCGGGCGAACTCGCGATCGAGGAAGGCGTGGTCACAGCTGACGTGGTGGCCGACCAGCACCCGGCCGGCCAGCAGCTCCAGCAGCCGCGGGGCGATCTCGCGGAACCGCGGGGCGCCCTCGACGTCGCACTGCCTTATCCGGTGCACATGGGTCGGGCCGACCGGGCCCAGCGGATCCAGCAGGGTGGCGAACTCCCCCTCGGGGCGCAGCCGCTCGTCGAGCAGCACCACCGCGACCTCGACCACCCGGTGCCGCCACGGGCTGCGGCCGGTCGCCTCCACGTCCACCACGGCGAAGCCCCGGGGACTCCCGGACGGGACTCCGGGCGTGCCTGGGACAGGGCCGGGAAGCATGGCGCACTCCTCGTGTGCTCAGCCCCCCACGGGCGCAAACGCGTTCGATCGTAAGCCGACCGACCCGCCCCGCCCCAGGCCGCAGCGGCGTGTCATCGGCAACGATTCGGCGAACCGACCCCGCCGTCCGGCGGGGGTCGGTGTACGGACGAACGCCGGGTCAGAAGCCGCTCAGCCACCCAGCGCGGTGCGCAGCCGGCGCTCGTCGACCCGCCAGAAGTCGTGCTGGCGGCCGTCGATCAGGGTGACCGGAATCTGCTCCCAGTAGCGGCGGTACAGCTCCTCGTCCTGGGTGATGTCCCGCTCCTCGAAGGACGCGCCCAGCTCCCCCGTCACCCGGAGGATCACCTCGCGCGCCTCGTCGCACAGGTGGCAGCCGGGCTTGCCGACCAGGGTCACGGTCCGGTCCGCGGGCCGGGGGCTCTTACGTCGCAGCAGTGGGCTCACCGTCCCATTCTCCGCCATCGCCCCCACCCGCCCCGGGGGCCGGCACCCGGTGGAGCTGTTCACCTCGCGGGCACGGCTCCGTCACGGTCGCCAGGCGGCCGGCTGGCTATCCTCGATGACATGGCCGTGCTCAGAAGGCTCACCCAGGCAAGGCGTTCCAGCAGCGAGCGGAGCGCCCTGGCCGGCGAAGCCGCGGCCGAGGCGGCCGAGGCCGCGCTGCGGGCCGAGCCCGGGCCGGCACCCGCCCCGGGGCCGGAGGGCGACGCCGGAACGGCCGGCGCCGGGACGGAAGACACCGGGACGGAAGGCGCCGGGACGGAAGCGCCGGCCGCGGGCAAGTCCGGCAAGGCCCCCAAGGCCCCGGCCGGGAACCACACCCCGGACCAGGACGACCCCCGCGCCGCCGCCTTCTTCGACTGCGACAACACCATCCTGCGCGGCGCCGCGATCTTCTACCTCGGCGTCGGCCTCTACCGCCGCGGCTTCCTCACCCACCGCGACATCGCCCGCTTCGCCTGGCAGCAGGCCTGGTTCCGGCTGCACGGCGCCGAGGACCCGGAGCACATCTCGGACGCCAAGCAGTCCGCCCTCGGCATCGTGGCCGGCAAGCCCACCGCCGACCTGGAGGCGATCTGCGAGGAGATCTTCGAGGACGTCGTGGCGGACAAGATCTGGCCGGGCACCCGCGCCCTGGTCCAGATGCACCTGGACGCCGGCCAGCGGGTCTGGCTGGTCACCGCCGCCCCGCTGGAGGTGGCCCGGATCATCGCCCGGCGGCTCGGCATGACCGGCGCGCTGGGCACCGTCGCCGAGGCCACGGACGGCCACTACACCGGCCGGCTGGTCGGCGACCTGCTGCACGGTCCGGCCAAGGCCGCCGCCGTCCGCGCGCTGGCCCGGCGCGAGCGCCTCGACCTCGACCGCTGCGCCGCCTACAGCGACTCGGCCAACGACATCCCGATGCTCTCGCTGGTCGGCCACCCGTACGTGGTGAACCCGGACGGCGCGCTGCGGCGCCACGCCCGCGCCCAGGGGTGGCGGGTGCGGGACTTCCGGACCGGGCGCAAGGCGGCCCGGGTGGGGCTGCCGGCGGCGGCCGCGCTCGGGGTGCTGGCCGGCGCGGCGGCCGCCGGGGTGGCGCTGAACCGACGGCGACGGCGCGGCTGAGACCGCCCGGGAGGCCGCCCGGGGGCCGTCCGAAGGCCGCCCAGGAGCTGTCCGGGCGGCCTCGCCCTGACGAGTGAGCGGGCGTCAACAGGGCCTCTGACCTGGCCCCTCTTACGGGCGAACTCCCCCGCACCGCACGGCAGTCCGGGCCGCCTGCACGAACCTGTCGCCGGGTGACCGGTTCTGATCGTTCGCCAGTCCGGGAAAGTCGGGGATTGCCGAGCCCCAAGGCTGGGAAACCGCCCCCCAGGCCGCCGAATTGGTCACCCTGGGCGCCCGTTCGATCACGTTGAGCCGGATGAACGATGACAGCTCCGGTCGGTATCAGCCGAATATGCACAACAAATGGATCCCAAACGACCACTTCGACCACACGGTGTAGCTGTCATTGCACAAAGCGTTATTCTCTCCTGGATGCACGCCACCACGCGTCCCGCTCGAACGGACGCCGCGGGGGTGCTCTCCGCGCAGGCGGAGGTGATCCGTCCACAGTTCTGCCTCTGGGAGTCCCGTGTACCCACCCGTCCGGAACGACGCGCCTGCACCCTCCCGCCCGTCGTCCGCGCCCCTGCGCCCCCGCACCGGCCTGCGCGGCCGGCCGACCGTCGAGCGGCAGATCTCCACCGGCCTGGACCTGTTGCGCACCCTGCTCCGCACCCAGCTCCCCACCTCGCCCCAACTGGCGCTCGCCGGAGGATCGTTCGGCCAGCCCGCGGCATCCGGCCCGGCGCTGCGCACCACCGCCGCCGGCTCGGCCGGCACCGGCTCACGCGGCCGCACCGGCAGCGCGGGCACCGGCCGGGGCCGCACCCGGACCGCGCCCAGCCCCGGCTACGAGACCGAGCACAACCCGATCATGGAGCTGGTCGAGCGGGCCCAGGCCGGCGAGAGCGAGGCCTTCGGCCGGCTCTACGACCACTACGCGGACACCGTCTACCGGTACATCTACTACCGGGTCGGCAGCCGGGCCACCGCCGAGGACCTCACCAGCGAGACCTTCCTGCGCGCCCTACGCCGGATCGGCACCTTCACCTGGCAGGGCCGGGACTTCGGCGCCTGGTTGGTCACCATCGCCCGCAACCTGGTCGCCGACCACTTCAAGTCCAGCCGCTTCCGGCTGGAGGTCACCACCGGCGAGATGCTCGACTCCAACGAGTGCGAGCGCAGCCCGGAGGAGTCGGTGCTGGAGTCGCTCTCCAACGCCGCCCTGCTGGACGCGGTGCGCCGGCTCAACCCGCAGCAGCAGGAGTGCGTCACCCTGCGCTTCCTGCAGGGGCTCTCGGTGGCCGAGACGGCCCGGATCATGGGCAAGAACGAGGGTGCCATCAAGACCCTCCAGTACCGCGCCGTCCGCACCCTGGCCCGGTTGCTCCCGCCCGACGCGCGATGAGCCGCGCCGAGGACGGCACCGGCGCCATACGCCCTACCGGGCCGTCATCGTTCGCGCCCGGCCGACACGTCAGGGTGAACGGTCGGTCCGATGATCAGCCGTGCGTAACCGACCGCCCGCACCGCTCGTTTTCCAGCGTGCAAGCCCCCACCAGGCGGACGGTCAAGTCGAATTGCGGCCTATCACCCGATGGAGTGGCTTTGGCCAGCCGGGGCAACCGTCCGGCAGGCCGGGGTGTCGACAACGACGAAGGGAGGTGTGGCCCGTGACGGCAAACGTGCTTGAGCACCGGCGGGCGAAGGCCTTCGCCGAGGCGCTGGAGGCCCACCAGGCGGAGCAACGCGCTGCGGCCAACACCGAATCGGACAGCGCCGCTGTCACCGGCGCCGGTCCGGTCGCGATGGCCGAACTGGTCGGTCTGACCGATGCGCTGGGGGCGCTGCCCGGGCCGGTGCTGGACCGGGAGGTCCGCACGGTCCAACGCGCCCAGCTGATGGCCGCGTTCGAGCAGGCCTTCGCCGGCGGGGCGGGCACCGCGGTGCCCCGCCAGCGCCGCCACCGGGCGATCCGGACGGCGCCGCGCGGCCGCTGGAGCCGCCGGTTCGCGATCGGCGGGCTGGTCGCCGGGCTCGCCGTCGGCAGCCTGGCCGGCGCCGCCGCGGCCAGCTCCAACGCCCTCCCCGGGGACACGCTGTACGGCCTCAAACGCGGGCTGGAAGGGCTCCGGCTCGACCTCGCGGGCTCCGACTCCGAACGCGGCGAACTGCTGCTCGACAACGCGGCCACCCGGCTCGGCGAGGCCAAGACGCTGGTCGGCCGCACCGGCCCGGCCGGCGCCCTCAGCCCGGCCACCGTCGAACAGGTCCGCCGCGCCCTGGACGACATGCACGCCGACGCCCTCAAGGGCCGCGAGCTGCTGCGCTCGGTCTACCGCAGCAACGGCTCCCTCGACCCGATGCGGGCCCTGGCCGGCTTCGCCCACGACGAGGACGGCCGGTGGAGCGAGCTGCAGGGCAAGCTGCCCGTCCAGCTCACCCGGCAGGCCGACCTGGTGAACCGGCTCTTCGACGACATAAGCGAGGACGTCGCGCCCCTGCGCCTGGTCCTGCCCCCCGCCCAGGGCGGCGGCGCGACCGGCACCGGAGCGGGCGACGGCTCGGCCCACTCGACCGGTGGCTCCCCGGCCGGCTCCCCGGCGGCCGGCTCCGGCACCGACCAGGCCCCGGGCTCCGGCGCCGCCGGCAACCGCCCCGGCGCCACCGAGCACCCCCCGGCCTACCCCGGCTCCGGAGCCTCCGGCAACGGCGGCAAGGGCGGCGTCCTGCCGGACACCCTGCCCAGCAGTGCCCCGGACGCCGTCAACGGCCTGGTCGGCGGCCTCACCAACGGCCTCACCGGCACCAGGCCCTCACCGAGCGCCGACGCGGCCCCGCCGCAGGCGCCGCAGCAGGCCACGCCCAGCGCCCCGAACGCGGCCCAGCCGCAGGGCGTCGAGGTGCCGCCGCTGCTCCCCGACCTGCTGCCCGGTCTGCGGATCCTGGGCGGCTGACAGCAGGGCGGTGGGGGCCCGGCGGAGTGCGATATCCGCCGGGCCCTCGCCGTGTCCGGGCGACGCCGCTCGGCGGGGTCCGTCAGAAGAACACCGAGCGCCGCTGCACCAGCAGCTGGTAGAGGCTGTGCTGGATGGTCTCGCGCACCTCGTCGGCCAGGTCGAAGACCAGCATCGGGTCGTCCGCCGCCTCCGCCGGGTAGGCGTCGGTGGCGATCGGCTCGCCGAAGCGGATCGTCCACTTGGCCGGCAGCGGCAGCATCCCGAGCGGGCCCAGCCAGGGGAAGGTCGGGGTGATCGGCACGTACGGCAGGCCCAGCAGCCGGGCCAGCGTCTTCACGTTGCCGATCATCGGGTAGGTCTCCTCGGCCCCGACGATCGAGCAGGGCACGATCGGCACCCGCGCCCGCAGCGCGGAGGCGACGAAACCGCCGCGGCCGAACCTCTGGAGCTTGTAGCGCTCGGAGAACGGCTTGCCGATCCCCTTGAAGCCCTCCGGCCAGACCCCGACCACCTCGCCGCGCTCCAGCAGGGCCTGGGCGTCCTCGTTGCAGGCCAGCGTGTGGCCGGCCTTGCGGGCCAGCTCGTTGATGCCGGGCAGTACGAAGACCAGGTCGGCGGCGAGCATCCGCAGGTGCCGCCGGGCGGGGTGGTGGTCGTGGATGACCACCTGGGTCATCAGGGCGTCCAGCGGGATCGTCCCGGAGTGGTTGGCGACGACCAGCGCACCGCCCTCGGCCGGGATGTTCTCCACGCCCTGGACGTCGATCCGGAAGTACTTCTCGGCCAGCGGGCGCAGCAGCGAGAGCAGCACCTCCTCGGTGAGCTCCCGGTCGAAGCCGAACTCGTCCACCTCGTAGTCGCCGGTCACCCGGCGGCGCAGGAAGGCCAGCCCCTCGGCGGCGCGGCCCTCCCAGCCCTTGCCGAACAGCCGGGTGGCGGCCTGGCCGAGCGGCCCGGACAGCGCCCCGCCGACGGCCTCGGCGAGCCGGTCGGCCGGTTTCGGCCCCTCGGGTGAGGTCCAGCTGGGGGCGGACTCGATCGGGATGACCCTGGCCTCGCCCGGCGCGTTCTCGGCTGCGGCACTCATCGCGGGTTCAGCTCCTCGGTCGGCGGGGGCGGTTCTGCAGGGCGTCCGGTCCGGTGGCGGGCCCAGCGGCGCGCTCCGGGCCGAGCAGGGCGGTCAGCCGGTCGGCGACGGCGGCCAGCCGCTCGGGCGGCAGCAGGCCCGGGCCGCGGGCGGCGGCGAAGTCGGCGAAGGCCTCCGGCGTGCTGAACGCCGGACGGTAGCCGAAGGTGTCGCGCAGCCGCGCGGTGTCCACCACCCGGCCGTGGGTGAGCAGCCGCAGCTGCTCGGGCGAGACGTCCACCAGCCGGCTCTGCCGGGCGAGCACGGCCATCCAGCTGACGGCGGGCAGCAGCAGCGGCAGGGTGGGCCGGCCGAGCCGGCGGGCGCACTGGGAGAGCAGCAGGACGCCCTCCCCCGCCACGTTGAAGGTCCCGGTGTTGACGGTGCCCGGCGCGGGCTCGTCGGCGGCCCGGCAGAGCACCGCGACGGCGTCGTCCTCGTGGACGAACTGCAGCCGCGGGTCGTAGCCGAGGACGGTCGGCAGCACGGGCAGGGCGAAGTACTCGCTGAGCGGGGTGTCCGCGTCGGGGCCGACGATGTTGGCGAAGCGCAGCACCGTCACCGCGACGTCCGGGCGGCGGCGGGCGAAGCCGCGCACATAGCCCTCGACCTCCGACGCGTCCTTGGCGAAGCCGCCGCCGGGCGGGTCCTTGGGCTGCATCCGCTCGCTGAACACCGCCGGGTCGCGGGGCGCGGAGCCGTAGACCCCGGTGGTGGACTTCACCACCAGCCGGCGCACCCCGGGGGCCTTCTGGCAGGCGCCGAGCAGCTGCATGGTGCCGATCACGTTGGACTCCTTCACCGCGGAGCGGTTGGTGGAGCCCAGGCCGGTGGCGCTGACGCTGAGGTGCACCACGGTGTCCACCCGGTGCTCGGCGAGCACCCGGGAGAGCGCCGGACGGCGCAGGTCGAGCTGGTGGAAGCGGTACGGGGCGGCCGGACCGACCGGCTCCCCGGGCGGCAGCCGGGGCGGCTGCACGTCCACGCCGACCACCAGGTCGACGCCAGGACGGCGGCGGACCTCGGCAACGAAGCGGGCACCGAGATGGCGTGCCACGCCGGTGACGAGCACGACCACGCCCACGGTGCTGCCCCCATTTCCCGGCCCCGGCGGCCTGCGTGCACCGTACCGCGCCGCCCCACCGGGCCGTGAAACGACACCGCCCGCCCAGGCCGTGACGGCCTGGGCGGGCGGTGGAAGCGCTGGGCGCGCCAGGCGCGGCCGGGGGCGCTTACTTCTTGTTGCGACGCTGAACGCGAGTCCTCTTCAGAAGCTTGCGGTGCTTCTTCTTGGCCATACGCTTGCGACGCTTCTTGATGACAGAGCCCACGGAACAACCCTCGCTCACTGAGACTCTCGCCCGTGAGAGACGGAGTCCATACGACTGACGTGAGGGCCTAGCCTACCTTCCGGTTGCCCGGGGCTGTAAATCGCGCCCCCGGCAGCCGGAGAACTCAGGGGAAATCCCCGGCGAACGGGTGCGGGGCCCACCGGTGTGGACCCCGCTCCCGCGCGCCCGCGCTACGCGCTCTCGAGCCGCACGTAGGACTCCTTGAGGTACTCGTGCACCGCCTGCTGGGGCACCCGGAAGGACCGTCCGACCCGGATGGCCGGCAGCTCTCCGCTGTGCACCAGCCGGTACACCGTCATCTTGGACACCCGCATGACCGCGGCGACCTCCGCCACGGTCAGGAAGACGACTTCCTGAAGGGGGCGCTCGACGGAACTCATGACCATCACCCGACCCTTACCCGTGTGCAAGGCACCGGCTTCCCCTCCGGTGACTCCACCGGCACACGTGTATCCCCAGAGTAGTTATGGGTGGTACCAGTGGGAAGAGGGGAAGTGCAGTCCTCGTACGGTGAGAGATAGGACTGTTGCAGTACGTAGCCGACCGGCGGATGGCACCGCTCGGCGTACGCACGGCCCCGCCGGGACGCGGCCCGGGCGCGGCCGGGAAGGCGGATTCAGGCCAGCAGTCCGTGCAGCGGGAACACCGCTCGCCGGGTGGCGAGGATGGCCTGATCGAGCCGGTCGGCCGGATCGTAACCCGCGTCGAAGTCGCGCCAGACCGGGCGGGCGCCGTCGGTCATCCGCAGCGGGGCCGGGCGGCGGGTGCGGCGGTAGACCTCGGCGCGCCAGGACTCCGGGGTCTCGGTGGCCGGGTCGACGGGCCGGGCGGCGGCGGTGGCGACCAGGTGGGTCCAGGTGCGCGGGACGACGTCCACCACCGCGTAGCCGCCCCCGCCGGTGGCCACCCAGCGGCCGCCGGCGTACTGGTGGGCGAGGTCGTGCAGCGTCTCGGCGATCAGCCGCTGTGCGTCCACGGTGACGGCGAGGTGGGCGAGCGGGTCCTCCAGATGGGTGTCGGCCCCGTGCTGGGTGACCAGGACCTGCGGCCGGAAGGCGTCGAGCAGTTCGGGCACCACCGCGTGGAAGGCGCGCAGCCAGCCGGCGTCGCCGGTGCCGGCTGGCAGCGGGAGGTTGGCGGCGGAGCCGGGGGCGTCCTCGCCGCCGGTCTCGATCGACCAGCCGGTCTGCGGGAAGAGCGTGGCGGGGTGTTCGTGCAGTGAGACGGTGAGCACCCGGGGGTCGTTCCAGAAGGCCGCCTGGACGCCGTCGCCGTGGTGCACGTCCACGTCCACGTAGGCGACCCGCTCGGCGCCGAGTTCCAGCAGCCGGGCGATGGCCAGCGCCGGGTCGTTGTAGACGCAGAAGCCGGAGGCCTTGCCGGGCATCGCGTGGTGCAGCCCGCCGGTGAAGTTGACGGCGTGCGGGGTCTCGCCGCGCCAGACCGCCTCGGCGGCGGCCACGGACTGGCCGGCGATCAGCGCGGAGGCCGAGTGGATCGCCGGGAAGGACCAGTTGTCGTCGGTGCCGAGTCCGTGCAGCGGGTCGGATCGTTCGGGGTGGGCGGCGGCGTTGCGGACCGCCTCGACGTACTCCCGGGTGTGCACCAGCCGGAGGGTGGACTCGCCGGCGGGCGGTGCGGCCCGGACGGTCACCCCGGGCCCGCTGCTCAGCCCGAGGTCCTCGACCAGGCGCATGGTGAGGGCCAGCCGGGTCGGGTCCATCGGGTGGCCGGGGCCGAAGTCGTAGGCGGTGACGGCCTCGTCCCAGAAGAGGTGCAGGCCGCAGGGGGTGTCACGCTCGGCTTCGGGCATGGCCTCCACCGTAGCGGGTGGCGGTGGCCGGACCGCTGCCAGGGCACGCCGGGCCGGTGCCCGAGGGGCGGCCGGGCAGACGGGTGCGCGATGAAACTACGGAAGTTGTGGGGCAGCTGTGGAGGCGGGTGTTGAGGCGGTACAGACAAAAGCCTTGCGACTCCATATCCTCTCCGCCATGAAGCCATTCAGCGTGCAACGCCTTGGGGTAATTCTCGCTGCAATACTGGGATTTGGCGTCTTCTTTGCCGCCCAGCCGGCCTCCGCCGCGGTCAGCGGCGCCACCTTCGCGGTCGACAAGTCGGCGGCCAAGGCGGGAGACCAGCTGACCCTGACGCTGTCGCTCACCAACAGTGAGAACAGCCCCATCTACTTCGCCTACGAGGCCGTCCAGCCGACCTGGCCGGCCAACACACAGGCCGGAGCGTTCACCATCACCGGTTGCACCGGCGACACCTCCGACTGCGTGACCAACGGGAACAGCGCCAACTTCCACTTCAACGCGCCGATCGCGCCCGGGGCGACGAAGAGCGTCACACTCACCGTCAAGATCACCGACACCCCGGCGTGGGGCAGCGCCCCGTACACGCTGAACTGGGCGCCGTACGTCTACTACGAGTTCGGCCAGGTCGGCGGCACCACCACGGCCAAGGACCAGGGCTGGACCTTCGGGGTGCCCGAGCTCCAGACCGTGATCAGCTGACCCCACGTCCCGTCGACCGCCCCCGCCGTCACCCGACGGCGGGGGCCAGGGCGTGTCGGCGACAGTTGAAGACGGTGTGAAGGGGATGCGGACAAGCCCTTCACCGCTCCCTATCCTCTCCGCCATGAAGCCATTCAGCGTGCAACGCCTTGCGGTAATTCTCGCTGCGATACTGGGACTTGGCGTGATCTTCGCCGCCCAGCCGGCCTCCGCCACCTCCCAGATCGGCGGCACCGCGTTCTCCGTCGACAAGAAGACGGCGGCGCCGGGCGATCAGCTGACCTTGACCCTGTCGCTCACCAACACCGAGCCCAACGCCATCTCCTTCGCCTACGTGTACGTCCAGCCGACCTGGCCGACCAACCAGCGGACCGACGTGGTCACCCCCACCGGCTGCGGCGGCGAGAGCGTCGACTGCTCGTACGGCGGCTTCAACAGCGCCGCCGCCTTCCACCTCACGACGCCGATCCCGCCGGGCGCCACCCGCACCGTCACGGTCACCGCGCGGATCACCTCCACACCGGCCTGGACCGGGTCGTACACACTGAACTGGGCCCCGTACGTCTACGCCGAGTACGGCTCGACCGCCCCGGACTTCACCAAGGACGGCCTCTGGGCAGGGGGACTGCCCGAGCTCCAGACCGTGATCAGCTGACCGCACGTCCCGTCGACCACCCCCACCGTCACCCGACGGCGGGGGCCGGGGCCGGAACCGGCGCCGGGGCGAAGCGCTCGGCCAGCGGCAGGACGGCGAGCACCAGCAGCATCGGGGCGAGCAGCGCCCAGCGGTACGAGCTCGCGTCCGCGATCGCCCCGACCAGCGGCGAACCGAGCAGGAAACCCACGTAGTTGAAGAGGTTGAGCCGGGCCACCGCGGCGTCCGAGTCGGCCGGGAAGAGCCGGCCGCCGGCCGCGAACACCTGCGGGATGATCGCGCAGATGCCGAAGCCCAGCACGGTGAAGGCGGCGATGCCCGCCCAGGCGGCGGGCGCGACCGCGGCCAGCCCGAAGCCGAGGGCCGCCAGCGCGGCGCCGGCGCGGACCACCGGGACGGCGCCGAAACGCTGCACCGCGCGGTCGCCCAGGGCCCGGCCGAGCAGCATCGCGACCATGTAGCCCAGGTAGGAGAGCTTGGCGAGGTCCTCCCGGCTGCCCAGCCCGTCGGTCAGGTACTTGACGCTGTAGTTGGAGACCGAGGCGTCCGCGATGTACGCGAAGGCCATCGCCAGGCAGAGCGGCAGCAGCGGACGCCAGGGGACGGACCGGGCGGCGGCCTCGGCGGCCTCCCGGACGGCGTCGCCGAGTTCGGCCGGTCCCGCGAACCGCGTGCCGGTCAGCAGGGCGAGCGGGGCGATCACCGCGGCGGCCGTGCCGAACAGCACCGGCAGCCCCAGGTCGTAGTGCGAGCCGAGGCCCGCCAGGGCCGCGCCGATGATGCCGCCGAGGCTGAACGCGGCATGGAAGCCGATCATGATCGAGCGGCCGTAGCGGTGCTGGAGCCCCACCCCGAGCATGTTCATGCTGGCGTCCAGCGCACCCACCAGCAGCCCGAACGCGCCCAGCGCCAGCGCGAGTTGCCACAGCGTGCCGCCCAGCCCGGCGGCCGCCAGGCTGAGGCAGACGGCGGGCTGGACCACCCGCAGCACGGCCCGCGCGCCGGTGCGCTTCACCAGCTGCTCGGAGGCGATCGACCCGACTCCGGCGAGCACCGGCACCGCGGCCAGGAAGACCGGCAGCAGCCCGTCGCTCAGCCCGTACCGGTGCTGGATCTCCGGGATGCAGGTGACCAGCAGGGCGAAGACGGTGCCCTGGAGCAGGAAGCTGACGGCGAGTGCGGCCCGCCCGGCCCGCAGGCCGGGCGCCACGGCGGACGGGACGGGCCGTGCGGACGGTGCGGCACTCACGCGGACCTCCAGGCGGACTCCACACGGACCTCGCTGACGTCGCCGGCCCCACTACCGACCGGTAGGACGATGTTGGCGAGAGCGTAGGGGGTGCGCCGCGATTACGGGAGGGGTCGCGCAGCGGTCATTTTCCGCCCGAGGCCAGCTCCCGGGAGCGGTCCCTGGCCGCCTCCAGGGCGCCGAGCAGCGCGGCCCGCACCCCGTGGTTCTCCAGCTCGCGGATCGCCGCGATGGTGGTGCCGGCCGGCGAGGTGACCGCCTCGCGCAGCTTCACCGGGTGCTCGCCGGAGTCGCGCAGCATCACCGAGGCCCCGATCGCGGACTGCACGATCAGGTCGTGCGCCACCTGCCGGGGCAGGCCGAGCAGGATGCCGGCGTCGGTCATCGCCTCGACCAGGAAGTAGAAGTAGGCCGGACCGGAGCCGGACAGCGCGGTGGCCGCGTCCTGCTGGGCCTCGGGCAGCCGCAGCGCCTTGCCGACCGAGCTGAAGATCTCCTCGGCGCGCGCGAGGTGCTCCTCGCCCGCGTGCGAGCCGGCCGAGATGACGCTCATCCCCTCGTCCACCAGGACCGGGGTGTTGGGCATCACCCGGACCACCGGGGTGCCGGCCGCCAGCCGCTCCTCGAACCAGGCGGTGGGGACGCCGGCCGCGGCCGAGATCACCAGCCGGTCCGCGCCGACGTGCGGGGCCAGCTCGTCCAGCAGGCTGCCCATGTCCTGCGGCTTGACCGCGAGGATCAGGGTGTCGGCGAGCTTGGCGGCCTCGGCGTTGGAGACGGCCACCACGCCGTAGCGGGCGGCGAGTTCGACCGCGCGCTCGGGGCGGCGGGCGGTCACCAGGACGTCGGCCGGGTCCTTGCCGGCCCGCAGCAGACCGGAGAGCAGGGCCTCGCCGATCTTGCCGGTGCCCAGGAAGGCGATCTTCTGTCCGTGTGCTGCGCTGCTGCCCATGGTCCGCTCCTTGCCTCGGTGCTGCGGCCTTGCCTCGGTGCTGCGGCCATCCTCGCACCGCCCGGCGGCGCACGCGGGGACCGTCCGCTCCGTGGTCGCCACGGACCGCAACGGCCCTGCCCCTAGGGTGAAAACTCCGGGGTTTCCCCTATGGCCTCCGCGCTCCGGCAGGCGCACCGTGGAGCCATGGCACACGACGAAATGTCCCGACGTGAGAACCGGCAACTCGCCGTCGCCTCGGCGACCGTGGGACCGTGGCGGACCGCCGCGGGGGTCGGTGCGGTGGTGGGGGCGACGGCCCTGGGGATCGAGGCGATCTCCGGGAACTGGTCACTGAGCATGCTGGCCTCACCGGCCGGCTGGGGTCTGTTCTTCTTCTTCCTGGTCGGCACCGTCGGCGGCCGGCTGCGGCACGACACCACCGACCGGCGGCTGCGCCGCTGGGCGGACGAGCACCCGTGGCGGTCGGCGCTCCCGGCGGCCGGCGGACTGCTGGCGCTCAACACGCTCGCCCAGCTGTTCCTCGGCGACGAGGGGCTGTTCGGCGCCTTCTTCGTCTCGCTGCTGCCGGCCGGCCTGCTGCTGGCGATCGCCGGGGTGGTCGGCTCGGTCAAGCAGGCCCGCGGCAAGGGCTGAGCGGGACGGACCCGGGCAGCGGACCGGCCCCGAGCGGCGGCGCGGCCCCGAACGGCGGCGCGGTTCCGGACGAACCGGGGTGAACTGTCACCCGATCCGCACGAGTTCACCACGTGGTGTGCCCCCGATCGGCGCACCGTCACCCCCCGTCGTCATACTGGCGCGATGCCGATAGCCGAAGATCCGGAACCGCGCCCCTCCGGGGGCGACGAGCCGGGCGGGTCCGACCCGTCCGGGACGGGCAAGAAGGACCCGTTCGCCGACCTCGTCCTGGACGAGGAGTTCATCAGGGGCGCCGCCGTCCAGGAGCAGAGCGGACGCACCCGCATGCTGTCCGCCCGGTGGAAGCACACCCCGCCGGTCGACCCGGGCGGCCGCCGCTCGGTCAACGACGGCCCGCGGGCGTCCAAGCGCCGGTTCGGCCGCAAGCCGAAGTCCGCCGCGCCCGACCCGTGGGGCAACCCGCGCCCGCGCCGCCGGCTGGAGTGGCGCGCGCCGCTGTTCGTCGCGCTGGCCGTCGCCGTGGTGCTCGCGGCGCTGAACGTCGACGCGCTGCGCGACTGGTACTCGTTCCGCTGGGGTGCGGGCGCCTCGGCCCCGCACTCGCCGGTGCCCACCGTCGCCCCGGAGACCGCCAAGCCGACGACCGCGCCGCCGAAGGCCCCCGAGGAGCAGCCGACCGTGGACCACCCGTGGGCCGGCTCCCCGGCCGAGGGCTGGCCGAACGGCGCGGAGGCCTTCGTGCTCCCCGAGGCCAAGGCCACCGGCGTCTTCTCCGCCGACCAGGTCGCCGCCCAGCTGCAGCTGGTCAAGGACTACCTGACCGCCGCCGACCTGGACCCGAAGACGGTCGGGGGCGGCCGGCCGGACGCCGCGCTCGCGCTGCTGCTGCGGGAGGAGCGCGACGGAGCGGTGGCCGCTCTGGACAACCCGTCCGAGAAGAACGACCCGACCTCCTGGTTCAGCCGCTTCGACCCGCGCGACGCCATTCCGGTGGGCGACGTGGTCAAGGTGCAGGGCCGGATGACGTACGAGGGCGACGGCGACAAGGGCGTCCTCGTCCACACCGACTTCAGCTTCGTGTACGCGCTGCGCCCCGGTCCGGACGCCGCCAAGCGGGCCATGTCGCCCAAGCCGCCGACCGGCGCCCCGCAGCCGACGAAGCCGGCCGCGCCCCAGGACGGCGCGGCCAAGCCGGCGGGCCTGCTCACGCCGAGCGGCGACGTGTCCGGGGACACCTGGACCACCCGCACCATCGTGCGCCGGGTGGAGACGTTCCGTTTCTACGACCCGGGCCGCTACCCCGTCGATCCCAGGAAGATCGCCTTCGGCGGGAGCCAGACGGACCCCGCCAACTCGGCCTGTGGCGTCTACGACGGCTACTTCCACCCGCAGTTCGACCAGTTCGCCGAGCTGCAGTCGGACGCTCCGGGCTCCCGGCCGACCGGCCCCGAGATCGACCCGTACGACCGCAGCAAGGACATCCAGCCGACCGACGAGTGCGGATCCGTCAGCCGGACCTGACGATCAGCCCTTGCGCTTCCCGCCGGGTCGGCCACTGCGGCCGGCCCGGCGCTTCTCGTACTGCTCGACGGCCCGCCGGTGGGCGGCCCGCCGGACCGCCTCGCCCGGGGCCTCGACCAGGCTGCGGGCGAAGTAGGCGAGGAGCGAGCCGGCCCCGCCGATCATCCACACCGCGCCGAGCGACTTGTCCTCGGCCATCCAGCCGGTCAGCTTGTCCTTGCCCTCGGTGAGCACCTTCCAGGTGCGCCGCACGGCCATCATCGAACAGACCACGATGGCGGCGGTCAGCAGCCCGTTGAGGAAGCCGCCGTTGTCGGAGAGCGCGACGCCCTCGACGCCGAAGCGCAGCAGCAGCACCGCGGCGGCGGCCGCGGCCAGGGAACCGACCGACACGGCGACCCGGCGCAGCCAGTAGCCGTTGTCCCGGTTCAGCCAGGTGGTGCCGAACCAGCGGATGGGCTCCGGCTCGGGGGCGCCGGCGGGAGTGGGGGCGGGGGTGGGGGGCTGCTCGCTCACACCGTCGATTATCACCCGACCGCCGCACACGGCGGAGGAGCCGTCCCGGCCGGTGGGACGGCTCCTCCTCGTTGCGTGCTCCTCGTTCCGTACGAGGTGCCCCGTACGGGCCCGTACGGGCTCAGCCCAGCTTGGAGACGTCGCGGACGGCGCCCTTGTCGGCGGAGGTGGCCATCGCGGCGTAGGCGCGCAGGGCCTGGCTGACCTGGCGGTCGCGGTTCTTCGGCCGGTAGCCGCCCGCGGCCTCCAGGGCGCTGCGGCGCTCGGCCAGGACCTCGTCCGGGACCTCCAGGGAGATCCGGCGGCCCGGGATGTCGATGGCGATGGTGTCGCCGTCCTCGACCAGCGCGATGGTGCCGCCGGAGGCCGCCTCCGGGGAGGCGTGGCCGATGGACAGGCCCGAGGTGCCGCCGGAGAAGCGGCCGTCGGTGACCAGCGCGCAGGCCTTGCCCAGGCCCCGGCCCTTCAGGAAGGAGGTCGGGTAGAGCATCTCCTGCATGCCCGGCCCGCCCTTGGGGCCCTCGTAGCGGATGACGACGACGTCGCCCTCCTTGACCCGCTTGGCCAGGATCGCCTCGACCGCGTCCTCCTGGGACTCGACCACGACGGCCGGGCCACTGAAGGTCCAGATCGACTCGTCCACGCCGGCGGTCTTCACGATGCAGCCGTCCTCGGCGAGGTTGCCGTACAGCACGGCCAGGCCGCCCTCGACCGAGTAGGCGTGCTCGACGCTGCGGATGCAGCCCCCGGCGGCGTCGGTGTCCAGCGACTCCCAGCGCTCGGACTGCGAGAAGGCCTCGGCGGAGCGGACGCAGCCGGGGGCGGCGTGCCACAGCTCGACGGCCTCGGCGGAGGACGAACCGCCGCGCACGTCCCAGGTCTTGAGCCACTCGGCGAGCGAGTCGGCGTGCACGGTGTGGACGTCCTCGTTGAGCAGCCCGCCGCGGTACAGCTCGCCGAGGATGGCCGGGATGCCGCCGGCCCGGTGCACGTCCTCCATGTAGTACGAGCCGTTCGGCGCGACCTTGGACAGGCAGGGCACCTTGCGGGAGATGGCGTCGATCGCCCGCATGTCGAAGTCCAGCTCGGCCTCCTGGGCGGCGGCCAGCAGGTGCAGGATGGTGTTGGTCGAGCCGCCCATGGCGATGTCCAGGGCCATGGCGTTCTCGAAGGCGGCGCGGGTGGCGATCGCCCGGGGCAGGACGGAGGCGTCGTCCTGGCCGTAGTGACGGTTCGCGATCTCGACCACCGTCCGCCCGGCCCGCTCGTACAGGTCCTTGCGGGCGGTGTGGGTGGCGAGCACCGAGCCGTTGCCGGGCAGCGAGAGGCCGATCGCCTCGGTCAGGCAGTTCATCGAGTTGGCGGTGAACATGCCGGAGCACGAGCCGCAGGTCGGGCAGGCGTTCTCCTCGATGATCGCGATGTCCTCGTCGGAGACGTTCTCGTTGACCGCCTGGGAGATCGCGTCGACCAGGTCGAGCTTGCGCACGGTGCCGTCGACCAGGGTGGCCTTGCCGGCCTCCATCGGGCCGCCGGAGACGAACACGGTCGGGATGTTCAGGCGCAGCGCGGCCATCAGCATGCCCGGGGTGATCTTGTCGCAGTTGGAGATGCAGATCAGGGCGTCCGCGCAGTGCGCGTTGACCATGTACTCGACCGAGTCGGCGATCAGGTCGCGCGAGGGCAGCGAGTAGAGCATGCCGCCGTGGCCCATCGCGATGCCGTCGTCCACGGCGATGGTGTTGAACTCGCGCGGGATACCACCCGCCTGCTTGATCGCCTCGGAGACGATCCGGCCGACCGGCTGGAGGTGGGTGTGGCCGGGGACGAACTCGGTGAAGGAGTTGGCGACCGCGATGATCGGCTTGCCGAAGTCCTCGCGGGCTACGCCGGCCGCCCGGAGAAGCGCCCGGGCGCCTGCCATGTTGCGACCGTGGGTGACCGTACGGGACCTCAGCTCGGGCACTGTGCTCCACTCCTTCGGGGCTCTCGCGGGCACCCCGCTGCTGGGAGGGTTCGGGGGCCGCTGTGGGTACCGAGCCTACGCCCGCCGTCCGGCCGGCGGACGGTCCGTCCGCGATGCGGGCAGGCGGCGCGGGGCGGGCCGGACAGCGGGAGCGGGCGGGCGTCGGGGCGACGGCTCAGTGCCGCGCGACGGCCACGGTGAGGTCGAGGACGTACGGCTCGACCACCTGTCCGTCCGGGAACTCGGCCAGCAGCGCCGCGCGCTCGGCGGCGAGCAGCGGCTCGCGCCGCTCCGGGGCCAACGAGGCGAAGTAGGAGCGCGAGGTGAGGTTGTCGACCACCTGCTCGACGGACACCCGCCGCTGCCAGCGCAGCTGGGTGCGGCGGACCTCCAGCCCGGCGGCGGCGAAGGGGGCGGTCAGGTCGGCCACCCGGCCGTAGCCGTGGTAGCGGCCGGACAGCTCGGCGGACAGCCGCTCGTCCCGGGCGCGCACCCACGGGACGGTCTCGTCGAAGAGGTTCCACCAGGCGGCGAGGGCCCCGCCGGGCCGCAGCACCCGGACCGCCTCGGGGACGGACCGCCCGGGTTGCGTCCAGTGGAAGGCCTGGGCGTAGGTGATCAGGTCGGCGCAGTGGTCGTGGAAGGGCAGGTCGTCACCGCCGCCGCGAACCAGCGGGAGCTGCGGGGAGACGGCCTGGAACTGCGCGGCCATCCCGGCGGACGGCTCGACGGCGACGACGTCCGCGCCACGGGCGGCCAGCAGGCGGGTGGCGATGCCGGTGCCGGCGCCGACGTCCAGGACCCTGGCCCCCTTGAGCCCCCGGCCCCAGAACCGCTCCAGCTCGTCGAACAGTTCCTCCGGGTAGCCGGGGCGGCCGCGGTCGTACTCGGCGGCCACCGCGCCGAAGCTCCCGGCCAGCTCGCGGAAGTTGCGGAGTCCGCTGAACTCCTGACTCCCCTTGCTCTCTTGGCTGTTCGTCACTTCTCCCCCTCGGTAGGGCGGTTGGCGGTTCGCACCCGCTCCGGCCGGACGGCTCAGCGTACGTGCGACGGGGTGGCCAGGTGCAGGCGGGTGAAGGCGAGGGCCTCGGCCAGGTCGGCCTCGCGTTCGGCGGGGGAGGCCGAGCGGCGGGTGTTGACCTCCAGCACCACGTGGCCGTCGAAGCCGGTGCGGGCGAGGTGCTCCAGCAGCTCGGCGCAGGGCTGCTTGCCGCGGCCGGGGATCAGGTGCTCGTCCTTGCCGGAGCCACTGCCGTCGGCCAGGTGGACGTGGGCGAGCCGGTCGCCCATCCGCTCGACCATGGCGAAGGTGTCGATCCGGGAGGTGGCGGCGTGCGAGAGGTCGATCGTGAAGTGCCGGTACTCCTCGTCGGTGACGTCCCAGCCGGGGGCGTAGGCGAGCATCTCGCGGTCGCGGTAGCGCCACGGGTACATGTTCTCGACGGCGAAGCGGATGTCGGTCTCGCCCGCCATCCGGTTGATGCCCTCGACGAACTCCCGGGCGTACTGGCGCTGCCAGCGGAACGGCGGGTGGACGACCACGGCGCTCGCGCCGAGCTTCTCGGCGGCCGCCCGGGCCCGGACCAGCTTGGTCCACGGGTCGGTGCTCCACACCCGCTGGGTGATCAGCAGGCAGGGCGCGTGCACGGCCAGGATGGGCAGCCGGTGGGCGTCGGAGAGCCGGCGCAGGGCGTCGATGTCCTGGCTGACCGGGTCGTTCCAGACCATCACCTCGACCCCGTCGTAGCCGAGCTTGGCGGCCAGCTCGAAGGCGACGGCGGTGCTCGCCGGGTACACGGAGGCGGTGGACAGCACCACCTTGGTGTCGGGGATGTGCAGGGCCGGGTGCCGGGGCAGCACCAGCCGGTCGGTGGTGCGCAGCAGCGGCGGTCGGGCGGCGTCGCGCTTGGCGGCCTTGACCGAGCGGACGGACTGGACGGCGGCCTTGGCGGCGCCGGTGGCCCGGGCGGTGCGGGTCTTCTTCGGGGCGGACTGCTGCGCGGCGGGGGTCCCGGCGGTGGGCTGGTGCCCGGGGGCCCGCTTCGGCCTCTTCGCGGCCTTCGCCGTCTTGGCCGTCTTCGCCTTGGCTGCGGCGGTCGTGGCGGCGGTCGTCTTCGCCGCTGCGGTCCTCGCGGTGCGCTGGGCGGCCTTGACGGCCTTCGCGGCCTGCTTGGCGGCCTGGGCGGCGGTGGCGCCCGTGACCGCCTTGCCGAGCCGGCGGCGCGGACCGTCCGGCCGCGACTGCCCGTTCCCGGGAGTGCGGCCCTCCTGCGTTCCGTCCTCGCCCGCTGGTTGCACCACGGGAGACAGCGTAAGCGGAGCACGCTGCGAACGGGACGGGATGACCGGCGCAGTGACCATCGGCACGTTGCCCCGGGCCCGGTCGGTCGGCGGCCCTCCGGGGCGCTCCCGGCCCCGGGGCGGGGCGTACGGGGGCCGGGTGGCCGCCCGGCGCGGCCGGGGGCGCGGACTACGGGGCCGCGCGCCCGGCTTACGAGGTGAGCGCCGGGCGGCGGCGGTCGGCCGAGCCGTCCATCGCGTCCAGGCGGCGCAGGATGATGCCCTCGCGCAGCGCCCACGGGCAGACGTCCAGCTCCTCCAGCCCGAACAGGTCCATCGCGGCGTCGGCGACCAACGCGCCGGCCAGCAGCTGCTTGGCCCGGCCCTCGGAGACGCCGGGGATCCGGGCGCGCTCGGCGACGGTCATCGCGGACAGCCGGGGCAGCCAGGAGGCCAGCCCGCTGCGGGTGAGCCGGCGGTCGGCGTACGGCCCGGCGTCGGCGGGGGCGGCGCCGGTCATCCGGGCCAGCTGCTTGAAGGTCTTGGAGGTGGCGACGGCGTGCCGCGGCGGGCCGAGCCGGGTGATCTCGCCGACCACCGTGGCGAGCTCGGCCCGGATGTGGCGTCTCAGCTCGCGCAGCCCGTCCGGGTCGGCGACGTCCCCGGGCAGCCAGCGGGCGGTCAGCCGGCCGGCGCCCAGCGGCAGCGAGCAGGCGACGTCCGGCTGCTCGTCCAGGCCGCAGGCGATCTCCAGCGAGCCGCCGCCGATGTCCAGGTTGAGCAGCCGGCCCGAGGACCAGCCGAACCAGCGGCGGACGGCCAGGAAGGTGAGCCGGGCCTCGTCCTGACCGGAGAGCACGCGCAGCTCGACGCCGGTCTCGGCGGTCACCCGGCGCAACACCTCCTCACCGTTGGCGGCCTCGCGCACGGCGGAGGTGGCGAACGGGAGGATGTCGACGACGCCCTTGTCCTCGGCGACCCGCAGCGAGGAGGCGACGTGGCCCACCAGCCGCTCGATGCCGGCCTCGCTTATCGCGCCGTCCGCGTCCAGCAGCTCGGCCAGGCGCAGCTCGGCCTTGTGCGAGTACGCGGGCAACGGAGCAGCGCCCGGATGGGCGTCCACCACGAGGAAGTGGACCGTGTTGGAACCTACGTCGAGCACACCGAGTCGCATAACTCTCCACGCTACGCGATCCGGGAGCCGCCGAGCGGGGGTGTGACGGTATTCGCGCTGGTCCGGGACCGGTCGGCGGGCGGCGGAGCGGGGGTCCGGCGGCCCCGGGCGTCCCTCACCGCGGGCCGCCCCTCACAGCAGGCCGTCCCACAGCTGCTCCACGATGACGGCCCACCAGTTCTCCGGGTCCGCGAAGACCGTGCCGTCCACCGCCGCCAGCGCCCGCTGCAGGGCGTCCACCGCCCCGCCGGCGGCCACCGGGTCGAGTCCGCGCAGAGCGGGCCACCAGTCGGCGAACACCTCCAGGCAGCGGACGAAGGCGCGCAGGTCGGCGTTGCAGTGGCGGGCGGTCGCGTAGTCCGGTTCCACCGCCCGGACGGCTCCGGCCACCGGGTCGAGGGCCAGCAGCGCCCAGCCGTCCGTCCCCAGCAGCAGCTGCCCGGCGAGCGCCAGGCGCTCCCGCTCGGCCACCCTGGTGCCGCGGCCCAGCTCGGCCAGGTACCCGGCGAGCGGGGGCAGGACGCCGCCCTGGCGGGTGCCGTCGGTGATCGCGTCCGGCCCGGGGTGGTGCAGGGCGAAGAACCCCGGCACGGCCACCGGGACGCCCACCGTCAGCAGCAGCGCGGCCGCGTCCCCGGGCAGCTCGGCGCGGGCGACGTCGGCCGGCTCGAAGCGCTGGACGCCCGCCGGGCCGAACCGCTCCGCGAGCCGGGCGGCGAGCGCCGCGTCGGGCTCGTCGGGTGCGGGGCGCACCGCGCGGGGGAAGGGCACCCGGTTGCGGGCCGGACCGTCCGGCGACACGGGCAGCGCCCGTACGGCGGCGGCCCGGTGGTCGAAGCGCGGGCCGTACGGGAGCTCGAAGTCGATCCGGACGTGCGGCAGTTCGGCGGCCAGCGCGTACGACCAGTAGCCGCCGGGCAGGGCGCTCGGCCGCAGGTCGGTCCGGACGGCCAGCACGTCCCCGGCGGCGACGCCCTGCTCGCGCAGCCACCACCAGCCGCGCAGTGCCGGGTGCGGCAGACCCGCCGCGGAACGCAGCGCCAGCGACCGCTCCTCGCCGGTGCCGTCCCGGTAGGTCAGCTCGGCCCGGGCACCCCGGCCGGTCGCGGGCGGGAGGGTCGGGTCGTAGCCGCCCGCGCCGACGAAGTCCCGGTACAGCCCGACCACTTCGTCCACCGGCACCGAGGGCCACACCGTGAACCGTCCGCTCTCCCGGTCCACCACGGCGCAGGCCGCCCCCACCTCCTCGGGCGCCCGCCGCTCCCCCGTCCGCGGATCCACCACCACCCGGGCGGGCTCGGCCCACACCACCCAGCCGAGCTCGAACTCATGGGTGCACACCCGCCGCACCGCCCCGGCCCCCTGCGGCAGATCCCCGTTGATCCACCGGTGCCCCGCCTCCACCGCCTGCGCCCGCGCAATCACCCGACCACCCCGTCCGTCCACTCCCAGCCCCATCCCGACCTGACCCGCGACCCTACGCCCCCATCACCACCCCCTGCGCGAGAAGTCGGACGGGCCGACTTCCTGTGGGGGCCTCGTGGTTTCCGCCGGGGTGGGTGGCCCGGGGAGTCGGGGGGGGGCGGCTTCCGGTGAGGGCGGGTCAGGGGGTGGGGGTGAGGGGGCGGCCTTCGGGGGTGAGGGCGATGGCCCAGAGGCCGTGGGTGGCGGGGTGGAGGGGGGTGGGGGCCTGGCGGGCGAGTTGGTGGTCGAGGTAGGTGACGGTGTCCTGGTGGTTGACGGCGTTCCAGGCGTGCGGGCGGCCGTAGGCGTCGAGGGTGAGCAGTACGGCCTGGGAGCCGTGGCCGGCGCGGCGGAGGTCGTCGGCGAGGCGGTCGAAGGCCGGGCCGCCGTCGCCCAGGTCCCGGAAGGGGGCGCCGAGTTCGCGTTCCGCGCGGTCGCGGCCGCCGCGTTCGCCGGCGTCGCCCTCGGTGGGGATGCGCGGGGCCGCGCAGGTCGGGCGGCCGGTGTAGCACTCGACCGCCGAGAGGGCGATCTCCAGGCTGTTGTTGGCCCGGCCCGGTTCGCGGTGGCCGCCGTCGTTGACGACCTCCGCCCAGCCGCCGACCGCCGGGTCGGGGTGGCGGACGGGCAGGCCGTCCTCGTCCCGGGGCACGCGGCGTTCGACCTCGGCCTGGTGCTCCGGGTCGACCGGCCCGAGCCCGCCCGGCAGGCCGTACGGTCGGCTGTCGGTGATGCTGCGCGGCCGGACCGTCGGGTCCTCCGGCTGGGCTCCGTGCCGTGCCCGCAGGGCGAGTTGGAGGGCCATCGCGTGGGCGGTCGCGACCGGGACCGCGCCCCAGGCGAGGGTGGGGTCGGCGAGGCCCGCCGCGTTCTCCCGCCGCCGGGCCTCCCCCGGGTGCGGCTCGGGCCGGCCGATCACCGGGGTGGTCCCGACGATCGGGGGTGCGGCCGGAGGCGGCGGGGCGGCGTGGACCGGCGGTCCGACGACCGGGTTCGGCGCGGCGCCGGCCGGGGTCCTGGCCCCCGGAGCGCCGGGCTGCGGCCCGCCGACGGCCGTACCGCCACCCACCACACCACCGGGGCTGCCGGACGCGCCCGCCCCGACGCCGCTGCCGAACGGAGCCGCCACGTTCACGGGCCCGCCGCCGCTGCCCGCCAGCGGCCCGGGCCCGACGGTGCCGACCGGCCCGGGCGCCGGGTACCCGCCGTGCCCGCCATACCCGCCGCCGTACGCCGGGGCCGCGAACTGCCCGGGCACCGCGACCGGCCGGACCGTCGGCGGGGCCTCCGGCGCCGGGCCGTGCGAGGGACCGCCGACGGACGGCGCCGTGACGGGCGCGACCGGCGCACTCACCGAGTCCGTCCGTACGGTCACCGGCCCGCCGCCACCGCCACCGCCCCCGACCGCGCTGCCATGCGAGGAGGCCGCGGGCGCCTGGAGCGGGTAGTCCCCGTCCGACCAGCCCGCCGACCCGCCGCCCTGCCGAACCGGAGCGGCACCGGACGGCACCGACGGCGCCGAGTCACCGCCACCCCCGCCGCCACCGCCACCCGC
This sequence comes from Kitasatospora sp. NPDC048298, assembly GCF_043201465.1. Taxonomy (NCBI): domain Bacteria; kingdom Bacillati; phylum Actinomycetota; class Actinomycetes; order Kitasatosporales; family Streptomycetaceae; genus Kitasatospora; species Kitasatospora sp. NPDC048298. The sequence goes on along the minus strand of NZ_JBICYZ010000020.1, from coordinate 77,811 downwards.
CGCCCGGTGCTGCCCCGCCGAGCCCCAGAGGCCATCCCCGCCCCCGGCCGCCACCGCACCCGAGCCCGCACCCGCACCCGCCGAAGCGCCCGCCGCCACCGCCACATCCGGGCCGCCGACCACCGCCCCCGGGTCCGCCACCGCGACCGAGGCCACCTTCACGGCCCCCGGCACCTTCGGATCCGCCGGCCCGTCGGGCGTCCCACCCGCCGACGGCCTGTCGGCGCCGGGCTTGTCGTCACCCGGCCCGTCCGCCCCCGGCGTGAGCCCGGCGATCGGCACCCCGCGGACCGCCTTGCCGTCCTCGTCGGTGAGCACCGGCTGCCCGTGCTCGTCCAGCCGGACGGCCAGGTCCGCGACCCCGACCACCGGCTTCCCGTCCGGCCCCGGGACGACCAGCAGCCCGGCGGCGTCGGCCACCGGCGTGCCGTCGGCGCGCAGGATGACGGGCTGCCCGTCCGGGCCGAGGACCGGCTTGCCGTGCTCGTCCACCTTGACCGTCAGCCCGGGCACGCCGACCAGCGGCTTGCCGTCCTTCCCGGCGAGCAGGACCAGCCCGGAACCGTCCGCGCCGAGCACGCCGGGTTCGCCGAGGGCGGCGGGCAGTCCGGCGGCGAGCGGGTCGAACGCGCCGGCGCGGTACGAGGCGGCGGTGATCCCCGTGCCCTGCGCGGTGCCGAGCTTCAGCAGGGCGACGGCGGCGGGCTCCTTGAGCGCGCCGGACAGGCCGTCCTTCATGGCGCGGCCGAGTTCGGCGAGCAGCCCGCCGATCTTCAGCGCGGCGGCCTCGACGGCGACGGCCGCCACCCCCGCCGCGACCTGCTCGGCGGCGGCGTTCTTCAGCTTGGTGGCGAGGCCGCCGACGGCGGTCTCCAGTCCGCCGACCACCCCGCTCTTCGTCGGGTCGCCGTCGGCCGCCGCGGCTGCCCGGCCGGCCGCCTCCTTGGCCTTGGCCGCCTGCTCCTCGGCCTGCTTGAGCTCGGCGGCGAGCTGCCGCAGGGTCGCGATGATCTCGGCCTTGCAGGTGTCCACGGCCCGCGCGGCGGTGTCGAAGGCCCCGGCGACCAGCCCGACCGCGCTGTGCGCGTCGTCCAGGTGGCCCCTGCCGCCGCCGCTGAAGCCCTGCCAGTACGCGCCGAAGGCCTCGACCGCGTGGCCGGAGTTGTCGGCGGTGACCCGCCGGACGGACTCGCCGCAGCGCCGGGTGAGCCGGTCGGCCTCCTTGCCGAACTCGCGCCAGACCCCGGCGGCCTTGCGCAGGCCCTCCTCGTCGGCCTGCGGCCACTGCTGGCCGGTCCTGGCCAGCACCGGGGCCAGTTCCTCGGGCAGTTTCCTGGACACGCGCTTTCCCCCTTCGAGCCGGTCCGCCTTCGAACCGGTCCGTCTCGAACCGCTCCGTCCCGGAGCCGGTCCCCCTTCGAGCCGCTCCGTCCTGGAGCCGGATCGGTCAGACCGACTTGTCCCCGGGGACGACGGGAACGGCCCCCGGGGTTGCCTCGGGCGCCGTCGAGTACACCGCGGACGTCACCGCCGGCACCCCCGAGCCAGCCGTGGCCCCCGAACCAGCCGTGGCCCCGAACCCGCTCGCCGCCGAGCTGTCCGTGTCCGCCGTCCGCGCGGCCATGGTGTGCAGCCCGGCCCCGACCCCGGCCACCCGCCCGGCCAACCCCCGCAGCCCGCCGACGAGTTCGCCGCGCGCCTGCCCGTACACGGTGGCGAAGCCGCTGCCCGGCTGGTCCGCGCCCCAGGGCGCGCCGATCGCGGCGAGACCCTCCTCCAGGGCGGTGACGGCCTTCGCCAGCTCGCCGCCGAGCTTCTCGAACTCCCGTCCCTCGCCGTGCAGTTCCCACGGCCTGAGGACGAACTCCCCACCCGCGCGGCCGGACGCCCCGGTGCTGCCGCCTGCCATCCCCGTACCTCCCCGTAGCGGGCCCGTAGCGGACCGGCCGCCATCCTAGGCACGCCGCCGGGCCCGCCCGCACGCCCCGCCGGACCTCTTCACCCCGCCTTCACCCCGGCGTCCCCGCGGCCGGGAGCCGCCATCCCTCCCGCCCGCGGAACCACCCCCGGAACCACCCCCGGAACCACCCGCGGAACCGCCATCGGCACCGCCATCGGCACCGCCATCGGTCCCGCCACCGCGCCACCACCCCCGAAAGCTCTACCCTTGCCGGGTGGCACCAGCAGAAACGTCCAAGAAGAAGGCCAAGGCGAAGCCCAAGGCCTCCCCCGCCCCCGTCGACCTCGCGATGCCGACCCTGCGCCGCGAGATCCCGCGCGACGAGGTCCCGCTCGACTTCCCCCGCGCCTGGGCCGAGTTCGCCGACCCCGCCGACGAGGAGCAGGTCTTCCGCTGCGACCTCACCTGGCTGACCTCCCGCTGGTCCTGCGTCTTCGGCCAGGGCTGTCATGGCATCCGCGAGGGCCGGGGCGAGTCGGACGGCTGCTGCACGCTGGGCGCGCACTACTCGGACGAGGACGACGAGCAGCGCGTCCTGGGACACGCGGCCCGGCTGACCCCCGAGCTGTGGGAGAACTTCGCCGAGGGCACCGACGCCAAGGGCCGGATCAGGTCCGACGGCGGCATCACCATGCTGGACGAGGACGGCGACCGCCAGACCCGCCGGGTCGGCGGCGCCTGCATCTTCGTGAACAGCCCGGACTTCGCGGGCGGCGCCGGCTGCGCCCTGCACGCGCTCGCGCTCAAGGAGGGCCGCGAGCCGCTGGAGACCAAGCCGGACGTCTGCTGGCAGCTGCCGATCCGCCGCACCTACGACTGGATCGACCGCCCCGACGACACCCGCTACCTCCAGGTGTCGATCGGCGAGTACGACCGCCGCGGCTGGGGCCCGGGCGGCCACGACCTGCACTGGTGGTGCACCGGCGCCCCGGCGGCCCACCAGGGCGCGGAGCCGGTGTACGTCAGCTACCGCCCCGAGCTCACCGAGCTGATGGGCAGGGCCGGCTACGAGGTGCTGGCCCGGCTGTGCGAGGAGCGGATCGCCACCAAGGGCGACCGCAAGGTGGCCCCGCACCCGGCCGACCCGGTCAAGAAGCCCAAGAAGGCCTGACCGGGGCACCAGGACGTCCGGCCCACCGGGCGTCCTGGTGGGCCGGAGCCGGGAAACCCGAGGCCGGGCCCGGGACCCTACTTGTCGATGTCCCCGACCACGAAGAACATCGACCCCAGGATCGCCACCATGTCCGCGACCAGCGTCCCCGGCAGCAGCTCGGTCAGCGCCTGGATGTTGTTGAAGGACGCCGAGCGCAGCTTGAGCCGCCACGGCGTCTTGTCGCCGCGCGAGACCAGGTAGTAGCCGTTGATCCCGAGCGGGTTCTCGGTCCACGCGTAGGTACTGCCCTCGGGTGCCTTGAGCACCTTGGGCAGCCGCTGGTTGACCGGGCCGGGCGGCAGCGCGGCGAGCTTGTCGAGGCAGGCGTCGGCAAGGGCCAGCGAGTTGAGGGTCTGCTCCAGCAGGCACTCGAAGCGGGCCAGGCAGTCGCCCTCCTCGCGGGTGACCACGGTGAGCACCTGCCGCAGTTCCTCGGAGCCGTACGCGAGGTACGGCTCGTCGCGGCGCAGGTCGAGGTCCAGGCCGCTGGCCCGGGCGATCGGGCCGCTGACGCCGTACGCCTCGGCCTGCGCCCGGGTGAGGACGCCGACGCCGGCGGTGCGGGCGCGGAAGATCTCGTTGCCGAGGACGAGGTCCTCGAAGACCGGCAGCTGCGAGCGCACGGTGGCGACGGCGGTGCGGACCCGGCCGAGCCAGCCGGCCGGCAGGTCCTCCTTGAGGCCGCCGACCCGGTTGAACATGTAGTGCATCCGGCCGCCGGAGGCCTCCTCCAGCACGTGCTGGAGGTCCTCGCGGCCGTTGAAGGCGTGGAAGACCGGGGTGATCCCGCCCAGCTCCAGCGGGTACGAGCCGAGGAACATCAGGTGGTTGAGCACCCGGTTGAGTTCGGCGAGCAGGGTGCGGATCCACACCGCCCGCTCGGGGACCTCCATGCCGAGCATCCGCTCGACGGCCATGACGACGCCGAGTTCGTTGGAGAAGGCGGAGAGCCAGTCGTGCCGGTTGGCCAGCATGATGATCTGCCGGTAGTCGCGGGCCTCGAACAGCTTCTCGGCGCCCCGGTGCATGTAGCCGATCACCGGCTCGGCGCTCACGATGCGCTCGCCGTCGAGCAGCATCCGCAGCCGCAGCACGCCGTGGGTGGCCGGGTGCTGCGGGCCGATGTTGAGCACCATGTCGGTGGTGCCCGCCGCGCCGGTGAAGTTCTCGGCTCCCGCCCCGATGCCGACCGTGGTCTCCCTCATGCTCCCAGAGTCTGCCATCCCGGCAGGCCCGCCAAGCTCACCGGTTCCGGCATGCGGACGGCCTGCACCAGCCACCCGAAGGCGCCGAGGCCGCCCGGGTCGGTCAGCTCGGCCCCCTCCCCCGCCCCACCGAGCGCCCGCAGGTAGCCGGCCGGGTCGCTGGAGGCCAGCGCGAGCGCCGGGCGCTCGCCACTCACGCCGAGCGCGCGCAACGCCTCCCGCTGGGTTGTCCACAGGCTGTGGAGACCTGGCACGGCGGCGGAGTCCAGCGCGACGTGCGCGGTGACGTCGCAGGAGCCGTCCGGCACCGGGGCCACCTCCCGGCCGTCCCGGAAGCCCGCGTACGTGCCGAACGGCGGCCGCCGCCCGGCAGTGTGCCCGTAGTCGACGGCGACGGCCAGCCCGCGCTCCAGCCCGGCCACGGCCCGCGCCCAGGCGGCGTCGCGGGGGGCGCCGAACTCCACCACCTCGCCGGGCTCCGCGGCCGGCCACCAGCGGCCGGCCCAGGCCGCGTCGGCCGCCGAGACCGGCTCGCCGAGGCGCTGCTCGCCGGTCGCGGTGTCCACCTCGAGGTAGCGCAGCACCCCGTCCTCGTCCACCTCGCCGACGTCCAGCGGGACGTTGTCCAGCCACTCGTTGGCGAACAGCAGCCCGGTCACCCCGCGCGGCGGCTCGTCCGTCCACAGGGCTGTGGACGGCAGGCCGGCCGGACGCCCGGCGATCTCCACGCCGTACGGGCGCAGCCGCGCCAGCACCGGCGCGGGCAGTTCGGCCAGGACCCCGGTGAGCAGTTCGCCCCGCCCGGCCCCCATGTCGACCAGGGCCAGCTCCTCCGGACGGCCGAGGGCCTCGTCAACCTCCAGCAGCAGCCGGGCCACCGCACGGGCGAACCTCGGTGAGGCGTGCACGGAGGTGCGGAAGTGCCCGGCCGGGCCCTCCGGCCTGCGGTAGAACCCCTGCCCGGGGTCGTACAGGGCCTGTTCCATGGCGGGCGCCCACCGCATCCAAGTCATGGGGCCGGACGCTACCCGGCGGGGGAAGGACCCTCCCAATCGGATCAGGTGCTTCTCCGACCTACGGAGTAGGGCGGATCGCCCTACCGGCGGACCTGGGCACACCGGGCGACTGCCTACGCTGGACACGTGCATCGACTCAACGCCTGGCTCCGCCGTCACCCCATGGTGGTCGACGCCGCCTGGGCGGCGATCGTGCTGTTCTTCGGCCTGATCCCGAACGAGGCCAACGTCGACGAGGGCTGGCGCTTCGACGCCTCGATCGCGCTCGCGGTGCTGCTGCCGCTGCTGATGGTCTTCCGGCGGCGCTTCCCCGACCTCACGGTGGTCGCCGCCACCTGCGTCGGCGTCGGCCAGGTGATCGCGGGCGTCACACCGGGCTTCTCCTCGGTCGCCTACCTGGTCTTCGCCTACACGGGCGCCGCCTTCGGCCACAAGTGGACCTCCCGACTGGCCCTGGCGGCCGGCCTGTCCGCCGGGCCGCTGGTGTTCTGGCAGATGAAGCCGGTGAAGACGGTCTTCGACGGGGCCGGCGACGCCCACACCCGCCCGTACGGCTTCGGCGAGGCGGCGATGATCACGCTGCTGATGAGCACGCCGTTCATCCTCTGCTGGGCCTGGGGCCGGCTGACCAGGGTCCGCCGCGCCTACCTGACCGAGCTGGAGGACCGCGCCGCCCGGCTGGAGCGCGAGCGGGACGCCCAGTCCAAGGTGGCGGTCGCCGCCGAGCGGGCCCGGATCGCCCGCGAGCTGCACGACGTGGTCGCCCACAACGTCTCGGTGATGATCGTCCAGGCCGACGGCGCCGCGTACGTCCTGGACAACTCCCCGCAGCAGGCGAAGGAGGCGCTCGGCACGATCGCCTCCACCGGCCGCCAGGCGCTGGTCGAGATGCGCCGGCTGCTGGGCGTGCTGCGCACCGCCGACACCAAGGCCGAGGAGTACGTGCCGCAGCCGGGCGTCGAGGAGCTGCCGGAGCTGCTGGAGCAGGTCCGCACGGCCGGGCTCGACGTGGACTACGCCACCTCCGGGCAGCCGCGCGAGCTGCCGCGCGGCGTCGAGCTGACCGTCTACCGGATCGTCCAGGAGGCGCTCACCAACGTCCGCAAGCACGGCGGCCCCGACGTGCACGCCCGGGTCGCGGTCGACTTCGGCGAGCGCGAGCTGGCCGTCCTGGTGGAGGACGACGGGCGCGGCAGCACCGACGAGCACCTGACCGCCGGCGGCGCGGACGGCCTCGGCCACGGCCTGATCGGCATGCGCGAACGCGTCGGCATGGTCAGCGGCAGCCTCGACGTGGGCCCCCGCCCCGGCGGCGGCTTCCGGATCCGCGCCGTCCTGCCGCTCAAGGCGGCCCACTAGCCCAGTCCGCCGTCCACCCCTCCAAGGAGTCCCACCTTGACCATCCGCGTGATGCTCGTCGACGACCAGGAACTGCTGCGCACCGGTTTCCGGATGATCCTCCAGTCACAGGGCGACATCGAGATCTCCGCCGAGGCGGGCGACGGCGCGCAGGCCCTGGAGAAGCTGCGTCACACCGAGGTGGACGTGATCCTGATGGACGTCCGGATGCCGCGGCTGGACGGCGTGCAGGCGACCCGCCGGATCTGCCTGGCCGAGGACGGCAGCCCGCTGCCGAACGCCCCGCACGTGCTCATCCTCACCACCTTCGACCTGGACGAGTACGCCTTCGCCGCGCTCAAGGCCGGCGCCAGCGGCTTCCTGCTCAAGGACGTCCCGCCGACCGAGCTGGTGGCCGCGATCCGCGCGGTGCACGGCGGGGACGCGGTGGTCGCCCCGACCACCACCCGCCGGATGATCGACCGCTTCGCCGAGGTGCTGCCCACCCCGCAGAGCGCGCCCGGCTCCGACGCCCTCGGCCCGCTGACCGAGCGCGAGCGGGAGGTGTTCCTGCTGGTCGCCCAGGGGCTGTCGAACGGCGAGATCGCGGCCCGGCTGGTGCTCTCGGAGGCCACCGTGAAGACCCACGTCGGCCGGATCCTGGCCAAGCTGGGCCTGCGCGACCGGGTCCAGGCCGTGGTCCTGGCGTACGAGGCCGGTCTGATCCGGGCCGGGGCCGCGGACTAGCCGCCTCGGGCCCGGACGGGCCGCGGCGGCGCCCGTACACTGGGGCGGTACGTCCGGTACCCGTCGCGGACTGGAACGGTCATTCAGGACAAGGGTGGACATGAGTTCGTCCGACTTCAGCGAGTTCGCCCCGTTCGGCGACCCCGGTGACCCCGGCAACCGGCCCGCCCGGCTGGCCGTCGGCGTGGTCGGCACCGGCCGGGTGGGCCCCGCGCTGGGCGCGGCGCTCCAGCTCGCCGGGCACACCGTGGTCGCCGCCTCCGGGGTGTCCGCCGTCTCCCGCCGCCGCGCCGAGGCGCTGCTGCCGGGCGTGCGGATCGTCACCCCGCCGCAGGTCCTGGCCGCCGCCGACCTGGTGCTGCTGACCGTCCCGGACGACGCGCTGGCCGACCTGGTGGGCGGCCTCGCCGCCACCGGCGCCGTCCGCCCCGGGCAGCTGCTGGTGCACACCTCCGGCGCGCACGGCGTCGGCATCCTGGAGCCCGCCACCCGGGCCGGGGCGCTGCCGCTGGCCCTGCACCCGGCGATGACCTTCACCGGCACCTCGGTGGACCTGGCCAGGCTGGCCGGCTGCCCGTTCGGCGTGACCGCGCCCGAGGAGCTGCGGCCGGTCGCCGAGGCCCTGGTGGTGGAGATGGGCGGCGAGCCCGAGTGGGTGCCCGAGGAGGTCCGCCCGCTCTACCACACCGCCCTCGCCCACGGCTCGAACCACCTGGTCACCCTGGTCGCCCAGGCGATGGACCTGCTGCGCACGGCCGGCGTCGCCGAGCCGGGCCGGATGCTCGGCCCGCTGCTGGGCGCCGCCCTGGACAACAGCCTGCGCTCCGGCGACGCGGCCCTCACCGGTCCGGTCGCCCGGGGCGACTCGGGCACCGTACGGCGCCACCTGGCGCAGCTCAGTACGGTGTCCCCGGACATCCCGGCGGCCTACCGTGCGATGGCCCGCGCCACCGCACAGCGGGCGCTCGCCAACGGGACGATCGACGAAACGTCGGCGGCGGCGCTGCTGGACGTACTGAACGAGGAGAAGCCCTAGATGGCACGCGGTAAGCAGTCGAACAAGCCCCAGCGGACGCCGAAGGTCCACCGGGCCGTCGTCACCCGCACCGTGGACGAATTCGAGGCCGCGTTCTGGCCGGACGAGCAGCCGGTGGACAACGCCGTCGTGATGACCATGGGCGCGCTGCACGAGGGCCACGCCGCGCTGGTCCGGGCCGCCCGCAAGCAGGTCGGCCGGGACGGCCGGGTCGCGGTGACGGTCTTCGTCAACCCGCTCCAGTTCGGCGCGGGTGAGGACCTGGAGCGCTACCCGCGCAGCCTCGACGAGGACGTGCGGCTGGCCGAGGAGAACGGCGCCGACGTGGTCTTCGCGCCGTCCGTCGAGGAGGTCTACCCGAACGGCGAGCCGCAGGTGCGCCTGGTGGCCGGCCCGATGGGCGAGCGCTACGAGGGCGCCACCCGGCCCGGCCACTTCGACGGCGTGCTGACCGTGGTCGCCAAGCTGCTGCACATCAGCGACCCGGACTTCGCGTTCTTCGGCGAGAAGGACGCCCAGCAGCTGGCGATCATCCAGCGGATGGTCGCCGACCTGGACTTCGACGTCGAGATCGTCGGCGTGCCGACCGTCCGCGAGGAGGACGGCCTGGCGCTGTCCTCGCGCAACCGCTACCTCTCGGCGGAGGAGCGCGCCCACGCGCTCGCCCTGTCCAAGGCCCTGTTCGCCGGCCGGGACGCCGCCGCGCAGGGCCCGAAGGCCGTCCGCGAGGCCGCCTCCGCCGCCCTGGACGGCGCCGAGGGCGTCACCCTGGACTACCTCGCCCTGATCGACCCGCACGACTTCTCGGAGGCGGCGGAGGACTTCCAGGGCGAGGCGGTGCTGGCCGTCGCCGCGAAGGTGGGCCCGACCCGCCTGATCGACAACGTCCGCATCATCGTTCGCTGAGACACCGGCGGCGACACCGGCAGCGACACCCACAGCAACACCCCCCTTCAGGCATGCACTCACAGGAGGCGTGACCCGCAATGCTCCGCACCATGCTCAAGTCCAAGATCCACCGGGCCACCGTGACCCAGGCCGACCTGCACTACGTGGGATCCGTCACGGTGGACGAGGACCTGCTCGACGCCGCCGACCTGCTCCCCGGCGAGCTGGTCCACATCGTCGACATCAACAACGGCGCCCGGCTGGAGACGTACACCATCGCCGGCCCGCGCGGCTCCGGCGTGATCGGCATCAACGGCGCCGCCGCCCGCCTCGTCCACCCGGGCGACCTCGTCATACTCATCGCCTACGGGCAGATGGACACGGCCGAGGCCAAGGGCTACGAACCGAGGATCGTCTTCGTGGACGAGCGGAACCGGATCACCGGCCTGGGCGGGGACGCCGCCGAGGCCCAGGAGGGCACCGGGCTGCTCCGGGGGGACAGGGCGTACGGTGACGGCAACGGCGCGGCCGACGCCGCCTCGCGCTGAAGGAGCCACCCAACCCATGTCCACGCACCGCCTCACCGCCCCGGCCCCCGGCTGGACCGCCACCACCGACGTGGTCGTGGTCGGCTCCGGGGTCGCCGGCCTCACCGTCGCGCTCAACGTCCGCAAGGCCGGCCTGCGGGCCATGGTGGTCACCAAGGCGATGCTGGACGACGGCTCCACCCGCTGGGCCCAGGGCGGCATCGCGGCCGCCCTGGGCGAGGGGGACACCCCCGAACAGCACCTGGACGACACCCTGGTGGCCGGCGCCGGACTCTGCGACGAGGAGGCCGTGCGCACCCTGGTCACCGAGGGCCCGGACGCCGTCCGCCGGCTGATCGCGGTCGGCGCCGCCTTCGACCGCGGCGCGGCCGGCGAGATCCTGCTGACCCGCGAGGGCGGCCACCACCGCAACCGGATCGCGCACGCGGGCGGGGACGCGACCGGCGCCGAGATATCGCGCGCCCTGGTCGCCGCCGTCCGCACCGACCCGGCCATCGAGCTGATCGAGCACGCGCTGGTGCTCGACCTGCTGACCGACGCCGAGGGCCACGCCGCCGGGCTCACCCTGCACGTGATGGGCGAGGGCGCGCGCGACGGCGTCGGCGCCGTCCGGGCCCGCGCGGTGGTGCTCGCCACCGGCGGCATGGGCCAGGTCTTCTCGGCCACCACCAACCCGGCGGTCTCCACCGGCGACGGCGTGGCGCTCGCGCTGCGGGCCGGCGCCGCCGTCACCGACCTGGAGTTCGTCCAGTTCCACCCGACCGTGCTCTGGCTCGGTCCGGAGGCCGAGGGCCAGCAGCCGCTGGTCTCCGAGGCCGTGCGCGGCGAGGGCGCCCACCTGGTGGACGCGGACGGCGTCCGGTTCATGCTCGGGCAGCACGAGCTGGCCGAACTGGCCCCGCGCGACATCGTCGCCAAGGCGATCACCCGGCGCATGCAGGAGCAGGGCGCCGAGCACATGTTCCTGGACGGGCGGCACTTCGGCGCCGAGATGTGGGAGCGGCGCTTCCCGACCATCCTCGCCTCCTGCCGCGCCCACGGCATCGACCCGGTCACCGAGCCGATCCCGGTCGCCCCGGCCGCCCACTACGCCTCCGGCGGCGTGCGCACCGACCCGCACGGCCGCACCAGCGTCCCCGGCCTGTACGCCTGCGGCGAGGTCGCCTGCACCGGGGTGCACGGCGCCAACCGGCTGGCCTCCAACTCGCTGCTGGAGGGCCTGGTCTTCGCCGAGCGGATCGCCGCCGACCTGGCCGCGCGGCACGGGGCCGGCGAACTGCCCGAGCGCACCGTGGACGTCGAGGCCGCCCGGTCGGCGCACGCCGTCCCGCTGCCCGCCTCCGAGGCGCGCGCCGAGATCCAGCGGCTGATGTCGCGCGGCGCGGGCGTGCTGCGCTCGGCCGCCTCGATGGCCGGCGCCGCGGCCGGCCTCGCCCTGATCGCCGAGCAGGCCCACGCGCACGTCTCGGAGGAGAAGCCGGCCGACCCCCGGGTGGAGACCTGGGAGGCCGCCAACCTGCTGCTGGTCGCCACCGCCCTGGTCGCGGCCGCCGCGCAGCGCGCGGAGACCCGCGGCTGCCACTGGCGCGAGGACTTCCCCGAGCGCGACGACGCCCACTGGCGGCGCCACCTGATCACCACCCTCGCCGCCGCCGGCGGCCCGGTCAGCACCCCTGAGGAGCAGTAGAACCATGACCCACTCCCACGAGGAACTCCCGATGGCCGGCGGCTGCGGCGACGGCTGCGCCTGCGGGGACGGCGAGGGCTACGAGACCGGCCTGGACCCGCAGCTGGCCGAGCTGCTGGAGCAGGCCGGGCTGGACCCGGTCGAGGTCGAGGACATCGCCACCCTGGCGCTGGCCGAGGACCTGGCCGGCGGCGAGGACGTCACCTCGGTGGCGACCGTGCCCGCCGAGTCCGTCGCGACCGCCGACTTCACCGCCCGCCAGGCCGGCGTGGTGGCCGGCCTGCGGGTCGCCGAGGCGGTCGTCTCGCTGATCTGCGAGGAGGAGTTCGAGGTCGAGCGGCACGTCGAGGACGGCGACCGGGTGGAGGCCGGCCAGGTGCTGCTCTCCGTCCGCTCGCGCACCCGCGACCTGCTGACCGCCGAGCGCAGCGCGCTCAACCTGCTCTGCCACCTGTCCGGCATCGCCACCGCGACCCGCGCCTGGGCGGACGCCCTGGAGGGCACCGGCGCGGTGGTCCGGGACACCCGCAAGACCACCCCGGGCCTGCGCGCGCTGGAGAAGTTCGCGGTGCGCTGCGGCGGCGGCGCCAACCACCGGATGGCGCTCTCGGACGCGGCGCTGGTGAAGGACAACCACGTGGTCGCGGCCGGCGGCGTGGCCGAGGCCTTCCGGGCCGTCCGGGCCGCGTACCCGGAGCTGCCGGTCGAGGTCGAGGTGGACACCCTGGAGCAGATCCCGCCGGTGCTCGAGGCCGGGGCGGACCTGATCCTGCTGGACAACTTCACCGTCGGGCAGCTGAAGGAGGCCGTGGCGCTGGTGGCCGGCCGGGCGAAGCTGGAGGCCTCCGGCGGACTGACCCTGGCCAGCGCGCGCGAGGTCGCCCAGACTGGTGTCGACTACCTGGCCGTGGGCGCGCTCACCCACTCCTCGCCGATCCTGGACATCGGCCTGGACCTGCGCGCCTGACCGTCAGCGGTCGAGCACAGACCCGTCCCGACTCGCAGAAAGCGCCCCATGCTCCTCACCATCGACGTCGGCAACACCCAGACCACGCTCGGCCTGTTCGACGGCGAGGACGTGGTGGAACACTGGCGGATCTCCACCGATCCGCGCCGCACGGCCGATGAACTGGCGGTGCTGCTGCAGGGGTTGATGGGCAACCACACCGCGGTCCGGGAGGCCGCGGTGGAGGGCCTGGCGATCTGCTCGTCCGTCCCCGCCGTGCTCCACGAGCTCCGCGAGGTGACCCGCCGCTACTACGGCGACGTCCCCGCGGTGATCGTGGAGCCCGGCGTGAAGACCGGGGTGCACGTCCTGATGGACAACCCCAAGGAGGTCGGCGCCGACCGGATCGTCAACGCACTGGCCGCCAACCACCTGTACGGCGGTCCGTGCATCGTGGTCGACTTCGGCACCGCGACCACCTTCGACGCCGTCAACGCGCGCGGCGACTACGTCGGCGGGGCGATCGCCCCGGGCATCGAGATCTCGGTCGAGGCGCTCGGCGTCCGCGGCGCCCAGCTGCGCAAGATCGAACTGGCCCGTCCGCGCAACGTGATCGGCAAGAACACCGTCGAGGGGATGCAGTCCGGCATCCTCTACGGCTTCGCCGGCCAGGTCGACGGCCTGGTCGAGCGGATGGCCCGGGAGCTCGCCAAGGACCCGGACGACGTCCAGGTGATCGCCACCGGCGGTCTCGCCTCGCTCGTCCTCGGCGAGGCCACCACCATCGACGTGCACGAGCCCTGGCTGACCCTGATCGGGCTGCGCCTGGTGTACGAGCGCAACCGACCCGCCGCCTGAGCCCCTCGGTCGCGGGGCTGCCGAGCGGCGCTCAGCTGCCGGGCTTCGGGAAGGCCGGCAGGGTTTGCGGGCCGGTCGTCACCCCATCCCAGGGATACAAGGTGACTCCCGGGGCCGGAGTGATCGGGAGGGTCCCCGGTGCGGGGGGCGTGGGCGTGGGCGCCGGCCCAGTGGGCGTGGGCGCCGGACCGGTGGGCTTCCCCGCCCGCGGGTCCGGCAGCGCGGCCACCACCTGCTGCCAGCGCGGGGCCTTCACCACCGCGGCGAGCTGGTCCGGTGTCAGTGGCGGGTCGGTGCGGGTGATCGGCGCGCCCTGCTCCAGCGGCTTGCGGTTCCACTCCTGGATCGACACCTGGTAGCCGCTCCCGGACAGCTTGGCGGACCACATCTTGGAGCCGGCCGGCTCGCCGTCGCGCGTCCCGGCCTGGTAGACCCGCAGGTGCTCGCCGCCCGGGAGGTCCGACTCGGTGCAGGTGTCGCCCGGGGTCGTCGTGGCCGGGCAGCCGGTGTCGCCGACGCGGCCCATGATCCAGAACAGGTACTGGACCGCGCCGTTCCCGTCGTCCAGGACCAGCCGCAGCTGCGGGATGTCGCTCTCGGTCCCTCGGGCCTCCCCCACCGTCACCGCCCCCTGCGGCAGCAGTTCGGTGAGCATCTGCTGGAACTCCGGTCCCGAGACCGGGGCCGCGGACGCGCTCGGCGCCCCGCCCGACGCCGGGCCGGCCACCGCCGGGGCGACCTGCCCGGGCAGCAGGCCGCCGAGCGCGGCTCCGCCCACCCCGACCAGGGCCAGGGCGGCGGCGCCCGCCGCGGTGCCGACCCGCCGCCTGCGGCGCAGCCGGCGCCCGTGCGACCAGCCGGTGTCGACCAGCCGGCCGGCCTCGGTCTCGAAGGCCCCGCCGGCCGCGCCGATGGCCTCGGCGAAGGCCCGCTCGAACCGCTCGTCGGGCCCGTCGTGTTCTGCAGACATGCTGAACCAACCTCTCTACCTGGTGAGTTGACGTGATCAGTGGGGGTCGTGAGAGCCGGCTCAGCGTTCGGCCGGCATGTCGAGGCTGTCGCCGAGCACGGTGCGGATCCGGCCGAGCGCCCGGAAGGACTGGGTACGGACGGCGCCCGGGGTGCTCTGCAGGATCGCGGCGGTCTCCTCGACGCTGCGGTCCTCCCAGTAGCGCAGCACCAGCACCGCCCGGTCCCGCGGCGTGAGCCGGCCGAGCGCGTCCACCAGGGTCAGCCGCAGCTCCGGGTCGCCCTGCGGGGCCGCGCCGTCCGGCACCGCGTCGACCGGCCGCTCGCCGCTGGAGCGGCGGCCGCGGTGCGAGAGGAAGGCCCGCACCAGCACGGTGTGGGCGTACCCGGCCGGATTGTCGATCCGCCGCTTGGCCCCGAACCACGAGGTGCGGTGCCACTGGACGTAGATCCGCCCGAGCGCCTCCTGCACCAGGTCCTCGGCGAGGTGGGTGTCCCCGCCGGTGAGCAGGCAGGCCGACCGGTAGAGCGGTCTGGCGCGGCCGGCCGCGAAGGCCTGGAAGTCCTCGTCCCGGCCCCGGCCGCGGGCCGCCTGTTCCTGATCGTCCGGTCGCATCCTGCCCGGCCCCTCCCTCGTTCGTCCCTGACACCTGGATGACCAGGCGGGCCCCGGGCGGCGTTACAGATGGCGGCGAAACGCTTTTTCACCGGGCCGGACGCCGGTGGTTCGGCGCGACGTTACCGACAAATCGGATATTCCTCACGTAGTGTCAGTCCATGCCTACGCCACACGGATCGCGCGGCGGCATGGCCTTCAGCGCCGACGAAGTCCGCGTGCTGCGCCGCGCCCTCGCCCAAGCCCTGCACCCCGCCGTCCCCTTCCACCTCCAGGGGCCCGACCGGCCGGCGTTCGCCGGACCGGGCGCCGAACTGTGGGCGGAGGACGTCCAGGACGCCCTGCGCCTGACCGAGGCGATCGACGAGGCCGTCCAGGAGGGCGGGCGGCTGCGCGCCTTCCTGCTCGCCGACCTCGGACGCTACCGCTCCGCCCTGCCCGGCAGCGCCCCCGGCTACCTGCAGCGGCTGGAGGAGGCGGTGACCGACGGATACCTGCCCGGCCCCGAGGACCTCACCGCGCTGCGCGGGCTGACCCGCCAGCCCTGCGGCCAGGGCGAGCGGGCCCGCCGCTCCCGGCTCGCCGGGCGCTGCCACGCGCTGGCCGAGGCCGCCGTCCGCGAGCGGCTCGCCCTCCACACCGGGGCGCCCCGCCACCTGGTGGCCGTACCGAGCCCCGCCGCACCGCCGAACAGTCACCCCACCCCTGTAGGAGGACGGACCCCCATGAGCAGCACCGACTCCCGCCCCGAGCAGCCCGCCGCCGCGACGAACCCGCCGCCCCGTCCGCACCGGATGCCCACCCCCGCCGAACTGTTCGGCCGCCGCCCCAAGCCCCCCACCCGACCGGCCCCGCCGGCCGACCGGACCCCCGAGGACGTGGAGGACGTCGAACTCGCCACCGGCACCGGCTGAGCCGGCCGCACCACCACCCGGAGGGGAGACCGCCCGTCGCGGTCTCCCCTCCGTCCGCATGCCGGTCCATGTGTCGACAATGCCGTCGTCCCGCCGGCCGTCGCCGGTCACGTCTTGATAACTTCCCCCCGCCGGCCAGGCCGTTCGGTCCCGACCTGGGCGAATTGATGACGGATCAACCGGGTTGACGGCCGTTCGACAATCCCTAGGGTGCGGATCCTCACCACTCCATTCACGGGGGATTCACATGCACTCCACTCGCACGCGCCGGTTCCTCGGCGCGGGCACGGCCACGGTCGTGGCCGCCCTGGCCGCCGGCACCGCGGCCCTCCCGGCACACGCCGCCGGCACCCAGCTCAGGATCTTCCCGACCGGCACGATCCAGATCTCGACCCAGCCGGCCGCCCAGCCCCAGTTCGGCGAGAACATCCACCTGCGGATCGGCCGGACCGGCACCGGCGTCGTGAACGGCGCCAAGCTCGCGTTCGACACCACCGGCATCGACGGGCTGGCCACGCTCAGCGTCCCGGGCTGCGCCACCGCGGGCAAGGTGGTCACCTGCGACATCTGGCGCCTCGACCTGGAGAACATCAACATCACCAGCCACCCGTGGCTGAGTGCCGTCGCGGGAGTCCGCCCCGGCTCCACCGGGACCGTCCACGCCACCCTCAGCGCACCCGACGCCGAGACCGCCGAGGCCGACATCCGGGTGGAGATCGGCGGTGCCGGCTTCCGCACCAAGGCACCCTCGGAGCAGCTCGGCGTCAAGGTCGGCAGCACGCTCCCGTCGACCCTCGAGTTCGCCAACCGCGGCGAGTCCGCGGCCCAGCGGGCGGTCGTCGAGGTCTATCTGACCCCCGGCCTCGACGTGGCCACCTGGCCCTCCAACTGCGAGTACGCCAAGGACAAGGGCGACTGGGCGGGCCGCGGCTTCGGCTACCCGATGCCCACCGTGCACGGCATCTGCACCATCGACGGCGAGATCGCCCCCGGCCAGGCGGTCAAGCTCTCCGGTCTCGAGCTCACCGTGGGCACGGACGCCTACTCCACCTTCGCCGGCTACGAGGTCTACCCCGCCGAGGGCGTGTACGGCGGCAGCGCCGCGGACCTGCGCCGACGGCTGTCGTTCCAGCGCGGCACCGGCGCGCCCGCCACCCTGGTCAAGACCTCCGGTGACGGGATCCCGGACGGACTCGACGTCAACCACTCCACCGAGCAGCAGGTCCTCGCCGACAACTCGGCCGACTTCGCGGTGAACGGCTCCTGGGCACCGGACGCCTCCGGCACCACCGGCACCTTCACCCTCGGCGCCGTCAACAACGGCCCGGGCTCGATCATCGACCGCAGCCTCGGCGAGGGCGCGCCCTCCCTCCACGTGCAGTTCCCGGAAGGGGTCACCGTCACCGGCCTGCCGTCGACCTGCCAGCCGTACGACTACGTCCTGGGCCAGAAGTCCGACAAGCCGCTCAACAAGTTCTCCTGCGAGGGACTGGGCGGGTTCTTCATGCCGGTCGGCGCCACCAACTCCCACAAGCTGACCCTCTCCGTCCCCGAGGGCACCGGCGAGCTGACCGCGACGGTCTCCCTGCAGAACATGACGAGCGAGTACGAGCCGGGCCACCCCAGCGCCGTCATGAGCTGGGACCACAACCCCGCCAACGACCTGCTGACGGTGGACCTGCGAGCCACCCCGGGCGGCACCCCCGGCAGCGGCGGCACGCCCGCCCCGACCCCCACCGGGACGCCCACCGAGGCGCCGGTGCCCGAGCCCTCCCCCGCGCCGACCGGCGCGGTCGTCCCGGCCGGCCTCACCGGCAAGGACTCCGCCGGCCCCGACGCGGCGGCCGACCCGGGCACCGGCGGCACGCGCGCCGGCTCCACCACGCGCACCGGCTCCGGCACCGACCGGGCCACCGGCGACAGCCTGGCCAGCACCGGCAGCTCCGGCGCCCTCCCGCTGGCCGCGACGAGCGCCGCCGCCGTGCTGCTCGGCACCGCCGGTCTGGTCACCGCCCGCCGGCTCCGGGCCCGCCGCGACGGCTGACCCCGCCGCACCGCCGCCGCGAGGGGGGAGCGCCGTCGCGCTCTCCCCTCACGGCAATCCCGGCGCGGAGCACCACGTGTGGCTGGCTACCCTTGTGGGGTGAGCGATCAGAGCCTTGTTCCCGCGACCGACGACCTCCCCGAGCAGATGCGCGTCCGGCGCGAGAAGCTGGACCGGCTCCGGGCGGCCGGTGTCGACCCGTACCCGGTCGGATTCCCCCGCACCACCACCATCGCGGACCTGCGTACCAAGCACCCCGACCTGGAGCCGGACACCGCCACCGGCGAGCGGGCCGGCGTCACCGGCCGCGTGATCCTCTCGCGCACCGGCGGCAAGCTCTGCTTCGCCACCCTGCGCGACGGCACCGGCGACCTCCAGGTGATGTTCTCCCTGGACAAGCTGGGCGCGGAGCGGCTGGCGGCCTGGAAGGCCGACATCGACCTCGGCGACCAGGTCGGCGTCGAGGGCGAGGTGATCACCTCCAAGCGCGGCGAGCTGTCCGTGATGGTGGACCGCTGGGAGCTCACCGCCAAGTGCCTGCGCCCGCTGCCGGACAAGCACAAGGGCCTGACCGACCCGGAGGCCCGGGTCCGCCAGCGCTACGTGGACCTGATCGTCAACCCCGAGGCCCGGGAGATCCTGCACCTGCGCAGCAAGGTCGTCCGCTCGATCCGCCGCACCTACGAGGACCGCGGCTACATCGAGGTCGAGACCCCGATGCTCCAGCCGGTGCACGGCGGCGCCAACGCGCGTCCGTTCAAGACGCACATCAACGCGTACGACATCGACCTCTACATGCGCATCGCCCCCGAGCTGTACCTCAAGCGGCTGGTGGTCGGCGGCGCCGAGAAGGTCTTCGAGATCAACCGCAACTTCCGCAACGAGGGCGCGGACTCCACCCACAACCCGGAGTTCACCTCGCTGGAGTCGTACGAGGCGTACGGCGACTACGACACCCAGGCCGAGCTGATCCGCGAGACGATCGTCAACGCGGCCCGGGACGCGCTGGGCACCACGGTGATCAGGGGCGTGGACGCGCACGGCGTCGAGCACGAGATCGACCTGGCCGAGCCGTGGGAGGAGGTCAGCGTCTACCCGGGCATCTCCGCCCGCCTGGGCGCCGAGGTCACCCCGGAGACCGGTGTCGAGGAGCTGCGCAAGCTGGCCACCGAGCACGGCATCCCGTTCGAGAAGGACTGGGGCCACGGTCAGATCGTCCTGGAGATGGTCGAGCGCCTGCTGGAGGAGAACGCCGTCCGGCCGACCTTCATCAAGGACTACCCGACCGAGGTCTCCCCGCTGACCCGCCAGCACCGCTCGCAGCCCGGCGTGGCCGAGAAGTGGGACCTGGTGATCTTCGGGACCGAGATCGGCACCGCCTACTCCGAGCTGGTCGACCCGGTCGAGCAGCGCGCCCGCCTCACCGCCCAGTCGCTGCTGGCGGCCGGCGGCGACGTCGAGGCCATGCAGGTGGACGAGGACTTCCTGCGCGCCCTGGAGTACGCGATGCCCCCGACCGGTGGCCTCGGCCTCGGCGTGGACCGCCTGATCATGCTGCTGACCGGCAAGAACATCCGGGAGACGGTGCTCTTCCCGCTGGTGAAGCCGGAGCCGAAGGCTTCCGCCGCGACGGCGGAGAAGACCGAGGAGGAGTGACCTGATGGACTACGTCAGCGCGATCGTGCCGCCGCTGGTCATGGCGATCGGCTTCGGATTCCTGGTGCGGGCCATCATCCGCAGCCAGGGCGGGGCCCAGCGGGCCAAGGAAGACCTCGACTGACACCGTCAGCCGCCCGAACGACCGGCGCGCCGCCATTCCCGATTCCCGGGGGTGGCGGCGCGCCGGTTTGGCGCACTTCACAAGATTTGCCCCATTCACTCCCTATCCTGGCCGCACTATGGTCCGGCAACTCGGCGAACTTGAGAACGCCATCATGACCCGGGTGTGGCAGTGGAACCGACCGGTCACGGTTCGCGAGGTTCTCCTGGATCTGCGGTCGGAACGCGAAATCGCGTACACCACGGTGATGACCGTCCTGGACAAGCTCCACAGAAAGGGCTGGCTGCGCCGCGAGCGGGTCGGCCGGGCCTATCGATATGAACCGGTCTCCTCGCGTGAGGCGTACACGGCGGCCCTGATGAACGACGCCTGGGCCACCAGTGACAATCCGGCGGCGGCCCTGGTGCACTTCTTCGGCCTGATGTCCCCCGAGCAACGCGAAGCGCTCCGGGACGCCTTGCGGGTGGCCGCACTGTTCCCGTCCGATCCGACCGGCGCGGATTCCGCGGACGACGGACCGGATACCGGTGGGACGGAACCGGGAGCGGCGCGATAACGTCCCGACCATGGAGGTCACCATCCGCCGGGCGCGGACCACGGACGTGCGGGCAGTGCGCGGGCTCATCGACGCCTACTCCCGCGACGGCATTCTGCTGGACAAGCCCACAGTCACACTGTTCGAATCCGTCCAGGAGTTCTGGGTCGCGGAACGCGACGACAACGGCGCGGTGGTGGCCTGCGGTGCGCTGCACGTGATGTGGGAGGACCTCGCCGAGGTCCGCACGCTCGCCGTGGATCCGGTCGTCCGGGGCCACGGGATCGGGCACCTGCTGCTGGAGAAGCTGGTGCAGACGGCACGCTGGCTGGGCGTCCGTCGGATTTTCTGCTTGACGTTCGAGGTCGCGTTCTTCGCGAAACACGGTTTCGTCGAGATCGGCGAGCTCCAGGAAACCGATGATGGTACGACAGACCCGGCGGCGATCGCTACGGATGTCTATGAAGAACTCCTCCGCTCGTACGATGAAGGCGTCGCCGAGTTCCTCGACCTGGAGCGGGTGAAGCCCAACACACTGGGCAACTCGCGCATGCTGCTGCACCTCTGAGCCGCTCCACCCGGGTCAAGGGTTTGTGTTTTCCGGAGAAAGGCGCTTTCCTTTCCTTAGGCAATGGGTCGTTTAGCGGAAAGGGAAGCCCGTGGCACAGAGGGTGCAGGTCATTCTTGAAGACGATCTCGACGGCGGTTCGGCGGACGAGACGGTGACGTTCGCGCTCGACGGCGTTGCCTACGAGATCGACCTGAAGAGCGCGAACGCGGACAAGCTCCGCGGTCTGCTGGCGCCGTACGTCGAGAAGGGCCGCAAGCAGAGCGGCCGGCTCGCCGGTGCCCGCCGCCCGGGCCGCGGCGGTGCCGCGCGTCCGTCCGGCGGCGGTGCGCCCGACACCGCCAAGATCCGCGCGTGGGCCAAGGAACAGGGCCTGGAGGTCAACGACCGCGGCCGCGTTCCGAGCAACGTCCGCGAGGCCTACGAGAAGGCCAACGCGTCCTGATCCCGGCGCCGCAGGCCCGCCGGAGCGGGTGCGGGGCCCCGGCGGCCGGGGACGGCACCGCCATCACACGCACGGGGCGCGGAGGATCTCCTCCGCGCCCCGCGGCGCGTGCCCACCGGGGCCGCGCCACCACCGGTACCGAGGGCCGCGCGGGGCGCCGGCTCGGGCGGCGGAACAACGACGGCCTGTGCAACGCTGTAGGGGCGAAGCGGCAACGCGGACACCTCCGGGCGGTGCACCCGGGCCCCGGCCGCCGTCGAACCGCCGTCCCCACGGCCCGACTTCTCGCCAGGCGAACACCGCCACCGCGGAAACTGCGCGAGAAGCGCCCCGATACCGGGTATGAATGCAGGTGGACGGGTTCTTCGGCCCGTCCAGGGGCAGTAAGTGCGACCGGCCGGAGCCGTTCCGGCCGCGCCCCGGCGGCACGTGTTCGCCGATGGCGTAGCGGAATCCGGTGCATCCGGCCCGTCTGCGGGAACACCGTTTCCCAGCATCAGGTTGAGATTGGTGTCGGCTGGTCGCGCAGCATCTCGCTCCTCTACCGGGGAGTGAATCCGTGGGCCGCGCCGCTGAGCGGGACTAGCATGCGGAAGGACAGGGCGGGGACGGACCCCGAACTGCCCGACCGCTCTGAGGAGCGATAAACGATGTTCGAGAGGTTCACCGACCGCGCGCGGCGGGTTGTCGTCCTGGCTCAGGAAGAAGCCCGGATGCTCAACCACAACTACATCGGCACCGAGCACATCCTCCTGGGTCTGATCCACGAGGGCGAGGGCGTCGCCGCCAAGGCCCTGGAGAGCCTCGGGATTTCTCTTGAGGCCGTTCGCCAGCAGGTCGAGGAGATCATCGGCCAGGGCCAGCAGGCCCCGTCCGGCCACATCCCCTTCACGCCCCGGGCGAAGAAGGTCCTGGAGCTGTCGCTCCGCGAGGCGCTTCAGCTCGGCCACAACTACATCGGCACCGAGCACATCCTGCTCGGCCTGATCCGCGAGGGCGAGGGCGTCGCCGCCCAGGTCCTGGTGAAGCTGGGCGCCGACCTCAACCGGGTGCGCCAGCAGGTCATCCAGCTGCTCTCCGGCTACCAGACCGGTGGCGGCGGCAAGGAGTCGGCCACGGCCGGCGGGCCCGCCGAGGGCACCCCGTCGACCTCGCTGGTCCTGGACCAGTTCGGCCGCAACCTCACCCAGGCCGCCCGCGAGGCCAAGCTCGACCCGGTCATCGGGCGCGAGAAGGAGATCGAGCGGGTCATGCAGGTGCTGTCCCGCCGCACCAAGAACAACCCGGTGCTGATCGGTGAGCCCGGCGTCGGCAAGACGGCCGTGGTCGAGGGCCTGGCCCAGGCGATCGTCAAGGGCGAGGTCCCGGAGACGCTCAAGGACAAGCAGCTCTACACGCTGGACCTGGGCGCCCTGGTGGCCGGCTCGCGCTACCGCGGTGACTTCGAGGAGCGCCTGAAGAAGGTGCTCAAGGAGATCCGCACCCGCGGCGACATCATCCTGTTCATCGACGAGCTGCACACCCTGGTCGGCGCGGGCGCCGCCGAGGGCGCCATCGACGCCGCCAGCATCCTCAAGCCGATGCTCGCCCGCGGCGAGCTGCAGACCATCGGTGCCACCACCCTGGACGAGTACCGCAAGCACCTGGAGAAGGACGCCGCGCTGGAGCGCCGCTTCCAGCCGATCCAGGTCGCCGAGCCCTCGCTGCCGCACACCATCGAGATCCTCAAGGGTCTGCGCGACCGCTACGAGGCCCACCACCGGGTCTCCATCACGGACTCCGCTCTGGTCGCCGCCGCCACCCTGGCCGACCGGTACATCTCGGACCGCTTCCTGCCGGACAAGGCGATCGACCTGATCGACGAGGCCGGCTCCCGAATGCGCATCCGCCGGATGACCGCGCCGCCGGACCTGCGCGAGTTCGACGAGAAGATCGCCGACGTGCGCCGCGAGAAGGAGAGCGCGATCGACGCGCAGGACTTCGA
The DNA here is from genome assembly GCF_043201465.1 of Kitasatospora sp. NPDC048298. Lineage (NCBI taxonomy): Bacteria > Bacillati > Actinomycetota > Actinomycetes > Kitasatosporales > Streptomycetaceae > Kitasatospora > Kitasatospora sp. NPDC048298. The sequence goes on along the minus strand of NZ_JBICYZ010000020.1, from coordinate 54,574 downwards.
GAAGGCCGCGTCCCTGCGCGACGACGAGAAGCAGCTCCTGCAGGCCAAGGCCAAGCGCGAGAAGGAGTGGAAGGCCGGCGACATGGACGTCGTCGCGGAGGTCAACGAGGAGCTCATCGCCGAGGTCCTGGCCACCGCCACCGGCATCCCGGTCTTCAAGCTGACCGAGGAGGAGACGTCCCGCCTGCTGCGCATGGAGGACGAGCTGCACAAGCGCGTCATCGGCCAGAAGGACGCCATCAAGGCGCTCTCCCAGGCCATCCGGCGCACCCGTGCGGGCCTCAAGGACCCGAAGCGCCCCGGCGGTTCGTTCATCTTCGCCGGCCCGTCCGGTGTCGGTAAGACCGAGCTGTCCAAGACGCTGGCGGAGTTCCTGTTCGGCGACGAGGACGCGCTGATCGCGCTCGACATGTCCGAGTTCTCCGAGAAGCACACCGTCTCCCGGCTGTTCGGCTCCCCGCCCGGCTACGTGGGCTACGAGGAGGGCGGCCAGCTGACCGAGAAGGTCCGCCGCAAGCCGTTCTCGGTCGTCCTCTTCGACGAGGTCGAGAAGGCCCACCCGGACATCTTCAACTCGCTGCTGCAGATCCTGGAGGACGGTCGCCTGACCGACTCCCAGGGCCGCGTGGTCGACTTCAAGAACACCGTCATCATCATGACGACCAACCTCGGCACCCGGGACATCTCGAAGGGCTTCAACCTCGGCTTCGCGGCCGCGGGTGACACCCAGACCGGGTACGAGCGGATGAAGGCGAAGGTCGGCGAGGAGCTCAAGCAGCACTTCCGCCCCGAGTTCCTGAACCGTGTCGACGACATCGTGGTGTTCCACCAGCTGTCCGAGGACGACATCATCCAGATCGTCGACCTCATGATCGCCAAGGTGGACGAGCGGCTCAAGGACAAGGACATGGGCCTGGAGCTCAGCGTCGAGGCCAAGAAGCTGCTGGCCAAGCGCGGCTACGACCCGATCCTGGGTGCCCGTCCGCTGCGCCGCACCATCCAGCGCGAGATCGAGGACCACCTCTCCGAGAAGATCCTCTTCGGCGAGCTGCGGGCCGGCCACATCGTCGTCGTCGACGTCGAGGGTGAGGGCAAGGAGGCCAAGTTCACCTTCCGCGGTGAGGAGAAGTCGGCCGTCGCGGACACCCCGGCCGCGGTCGCCTCGTCCGGTCCGGACCTGACGAAGTAACCCAACTTTTAACAGACAACTTCACAGCCATCGAGCCCCCGGCGTTCGCGCCGGGGGCTCGTTGCGTGCGCCTCCCACCAGGGCCGGAGCCGGTGCGGGCCGGGATGGCTGGCTCCCACTCCGGCTGGTGCGGGTGCGCCCGGTTTCTCAGCGAGCTTTAACCAACATACGGTTGACAGACGGTCAGGTGATGGGAAGTCGCGGAGCATAGCGCCGTGGCCATGTCATGGTCAAGGTCTATCTTTTCTGTGCACGCTTGTATCAAATGACGTCCACCTGTCTTTCATTTTGGTTTGCCGGGCTTTGGCCATGTGCTTGGCCCCGGTCGGGGAGGACGTCACAACGTTGAAGAACACCAGGAAAGCCGCTGCGGCCTCGACGGCCGCAGCGGTCATAGTCGCGCTCGGCGCGGGCCTGTTCCCGGGCACCGCCGTCGCCGCCGGCTCGGCCCCGGTCCCGAAGGACCCGGCCGACGCCGTTCAGAACACCGAGCACAACATTCCGGGCCCGCTGACCGCGAAGGTGGAGGCGGAGCAGAAGGCCGCCACCGAGAAGCTGCTCAACGGCACCGCGCAGATCGAGCAGCACAACGGCAGCACCAGTGTGAAGCTCGGCAAGGACAAGTACGTCGAGCTCGCCCGCGAGCGCACGGACAAGATCTTCACCATCCTCGTCGACTTCGGTGACCAGGTGGACAACACCACCAAGACCGCCGACGGCAAGGTCAAGTACGGCGGCGAGGCCGGCCCGAAGCACAACGAGATCGAGGCGCCGGACCCGGCGACCAACAACTCGACCGCCTGGCAGGCCGACTACAACCAGCAGCACTTCCAGGACCTGTACTTCGCCAAGGACAAGCCCTCGCTGAAGACCTACTACGAGAAGCAGTCCTCGGGCCGCTACTCGGTCGACGGCGTGGTCTCGGACTGGGTCCGGGTGCCGTGGAACGAGGCCCGTTACGGGTCCGACTACTGCGGCTCCAACGTCTGCGCCAGCGCGCAGGACCTGATCCGCGACGCCGTGGACATCTGGTACAAGGACCAGCTGGCCAAGGGTCAGACCGAGGCGCAGATCAAGGCGACCCTGGCCCAGTACGACCAGTGGGACCGCTACGGTTCGCACCACGACGGGAACTTCAACCAGCCCGACGGGTACATCGACCACTTCCAGATCGTGCACGCCGGCGAGGACAAGTCGGCCGGTGGCGGCAAGCAGGGCACCAAGGCCCTGTGGGCGCACCGCTCGTACGTCTACGGCAACCTGCAGGGCACGGCCGGCCCCGAGGGCAACAAGCTCGGCGGCGTCCAGGTCGGCAGCAGCGGCCTGTGGATCGGCGACTACACGATGCAGCCGGAGAACGGCGGCCTCGGCGTCTTCGCCCACGAGTACGGCCACGACCTCGGTCTGCCGGACCTCTACGACACCGCCGGCAAGGGCATCGACAACTCGGTCGGCTTCTGGTCGCTGATGTCCTCCGGTTCCTGGCTCGGCGAGGGCAAGAACAGCATCGGCGACATGCCGAACGACCTCGACGGCTGGAGCAAGTACCAGCTCGGCTGGCTGAACGCCGACCGCGCCAAGGCCGGCACCGAGTCGACCCACCACATCGGCCCGGCGGAGTACAACAGCAAGCTGCCGCAGGGTCTGATCGTCGACCTGCCGAAGAAGAGCATCACCACCGACATCAACAAGCCGTTCGGCGGCACCGGTGAGTGGTGGAGCGGCAGCGCCGACAACCTGAACGTCACGCTCACCCGTGACATCGACCTGACCGGCAAGACCAAGGCCAGCATCAACGCCAAGGCCTGGTACGAGCTGGAGCAGGACTTCGACTACGCGTTCGGCGAGGTCTCCACCGACGGCGGCAAGACCTGGACCGTCGTCGACGGCACCTGGAACGGCACCGCGCTGCCGCGCGAGAACGGCCGTCCGGCCATCAGCGGCCAGGTGGCCGCCTGGGGCGACCTGTCGTTCAACCTGGACGCCTACGCCGGCCAGCAGATCAAGTTCCGCTACCACAACACCACCGACGGCGGCCTGCACTACCGCGGCCTGACGCTGGACAACATCGCGGTCGTCGCCGACGGCGCCACCGTGTTCAGCGACGACGTCGAGAAGGCCGACAGCAGCTGGGCGGCCGAGGGCTTCACCCGCTTCGGCGGCTCGTACACCAAGGACTACGCGCAGTACTACATCGCGGAGAACCGGCAGTACGTGTCCTTCGACCAGACGCTGAAGACCGGCCCGTACAACTTCGGCTTCGCCGACAAGCCGAACTGGGTCGAGCACTACTCGTACCAGCCCGGCCTGCTGATCTGGTACTGGGACGAGTCGCAGACCGACAACAACGTCAGCGCCCACCCGGGCCACGGCCTGGTCCTGCCGGTCGACTCGCACCCGGCTCCGCTGAAGTGGACCGACGGCAGCCTGATGCGTCCGCGCATGCAGGGCTACGACTCCACCTTCGGCTCCCGCCGCACCTCGGGGCTGACCCTGCACAAGGCCGGCGCCGAGACCGTCATCCCGAAGGCCAAGGGCGTCGACGAGTTCAACGACCTGAAGTCCTGGTGGAACAAGGACAACCCGTACAGCGGTGTCGACGTCCCGAAGACCGGGACCAGCATCGAGGTCGAGAACGAGTCCTCGAACTACCTGGAGACCTGGATCCGGGTCCGCCCGGTCGACAACTGATCGCCACCCCGGTAGCGATCGGCCTGTGACCAGGCAGCTCTGACAACTCCACGTCCGGCCCGTCCCCGCAGCGCGCGGGGGCGGGCCGGACGCTTTTTGTCGGGCCCGGCCGGCGTCGGGCCGGACGCCCTGTCGGGCCCGGCCGGCGTCGGGCCGGGGTTCAGGACCGCCCGGCTCCGGGGCCGGCCGGCAGCCGGTCCAGGAAGGCGGCGACCGCCACCGCGACGTCCGCGCCGGTCCAGTCGAGGGCGGGCGCGGCGACCGTGACCTCGGTCATCGAGAGCCCGGGCGGCCCGCACTCGCGCCAGGCGCCGAACAGCCCGATCCCGGTGTCCTCGGCCAGCCCCAGTCCGGCCTCCTCCAACTCCGCGGCCGGGTACGGCAGCCAGAGCTGGAGCTGGTGGGTGTGCGGCGGGGCCGGCTGCACCCGGGCGCCGGGGACGGCGGCGACCGCCCGGGCCAGCGCCCCGGCGACCGTCCGGGCGTGCGCCACGTACCCGGCCAGCCGCGGCAGTTCGCGCTCCAGCCCGGCCAGGGCGGCCAGCGCGAACGGCCACTGCTGGTAGAGCTGCCCGCCGTAGCGGTGCCGCCAGGCCCGGGCGGTGCGGACGAAGCCGCCCGGGCCGGCCAGCGCGGCGCCGCTGATGCCGCCGAGCGTCTTGTAGAAGGAGACGTAGACCGAGTCGGCCAGGGCGGCGACCTCCGGCAGCGGCCGGCCGAGGGCGACCGCGGACTCCCAGATCCGGGCGCCGTCCAGGTGCAGCGCCGCACCGTGCTCCTCCCGCACCACCGCGGCCAGCTCCACCAGCTCCGCCCAGCCGGGCAGCACGAACCCGGCGTCGCGTAGCGGCAGCTCCAGGCTCAGCGCGGCGTACGGCTCGTCCAGGGCGCGCAGTTCCCCGGCGGTGGGCTGGCGCGGCGCGGTGGTCGGCCAAAGGCTGCGCAGGCCGGACAGGACGCCGAGCGCGTGCCGCTCGTGCCGGTCGGTGTGGGCCAGCGGATGGGTGACCACGGCGCGCAGCCCGGCGGCCTCGGCGTGGATCCGCAGCGCGGTCTGCTGGGCCATCGTTCCGGTCGGGAAGAAGGCCGCGTCCTCGGTGCCGAGCAGCTCGGCGACCCGGTGCTCCAGGGTGCGGACCACGCCGTCGCCGTACTGGTCCGGACGGCCGTCCAGGTCGGGGGCGGTGTGCGGCTCGGAGGTGGCCCCGGGCTCGCCCGGGGGCCGGCCCGCCAGGTCGGCGAGGCGTTCGCGGATGCTCTGCGGCCGGGCCCCGGACAGCAGCCGTTCGCAGCCGCGCAGGGCGGCGAAGCGGCGGTCCGGCAGGCTCGGGCGGTCACTGGCGTCGGGATCTTCGCTCCTGTTGCCATACATGGCTCGATGGTCCCGCAGCGGACCGGACCGGTCAGCGGTGCGCGCGGAAAGCGGTCCGAGTCCGTCAAACCCCGGCCGCGCGTGGTGCTGGTCACAGGCCTCCGACGCGGTACGACCGGCGGTAGTAGTGGAGCCGGCGGGATCGGCGGTCCGCTCCGAAGCCGTCATGGACGATCGGATCGCATGATCACTACTCCATCGGTTGGAATCTCCGCCGCCACGCTGACTACATGCCGTAGTACGTCACCGCGTTTGGGACTCCGCTCAGTGACCGTTAAACCTGAGTGGTCCCCCGCTCAGCACGCTCCCGAACGGGCCCTTCGTGCTGCCCTCGTACGATCCGTGAGGTACGGCAAGCGATGTCCACCATCCCGCCCGTCGGGCCGGCCCTCCGCCGGCTCGCCGCCCGAGCGGTGGCCCAGGCCGCGGCCCAGGCCGCCGTCTGGCGACCCCGGATCGGCCACGCCGTCCGCACCCAGGCCGCGCCGCTGCGCACGCTCGGTTCGCCCCGGCACACCACGCTGCCCGGCAGCCGCCAGCGCGCCGAGCACGACCACGCGCTGGTCTCGGCCGGAGCCGCCGCCGTGCTGCTCGCCGGCGTGCTGCTGGTGGCCACCCCGGGCACGGCCTCGGCGCAGACCGTACGGCCCACCACGCCGGGCAGCTCGGCCTTCACCGTGCCGCGGGCGGAGGTGCCGAACGCCGGGCTGGTCCAGGTGGCCGGCCCCAGCCCGTACAAGCTGCCCGACGACGGGGACTCGGCGCAGCAGTCCGTGGGGGTGGCGGCCAACCTGCTGCCGCTCGCACCGCCGGCGCCGGAGCCCGGGGAGGAGCCCGCCGGAGAGCCGGCCCCGGAGCCCGAAGCGGCGCCCGGTCCCGAGCCCGAGCCGGCTCCCGGGTGGTCGGCGCCGGTGCCGAACGCGCCGACCAGCAACCCGTACGGGAAGCCCAACCGCCACTACGCGGCCGGGTACCACACCGGGGTGGACTTCGCGGTGGCCCCGGGCACGCCGCTGCTGGCGGTCGGCGACGCGACCGTGGTGTCGGCCGGCTGGGACGGCGCGTACGGCAGGGAGGTCGTGCTGCGGCTGGCGGACGGGCACTTCGCGCAGTACGCCCACATGTCCTCGGTCTCCGTCTCGGCGGGCCAGCGGGTGTCGGCGGGCGAGCGGATCGGGTCGTCCGGGAACACCGGCAACTCGACCGGCCCGCACCTGCACTTCGAGATCCGCACCAGCAACCGCTACGGCGCGGTGGTCAACCCGATCGCCTACCTCGCGGGGCACGGCGTCACGGACTTCTGAGCCGCCCGACGGTCGTCAGCCCGCGCTGGGGGCGGGGTGGCTGATCCGGGCGCCGATCTCCAGCGCGATGTCCCGGGCCGCCCCGATCGCCTCGTCCAGCTCGGCCGGGGGCGGCTGCTCGCCCCACACGTTCGGGGCGTGCTCGCAGTCCGCGTTGTCCTGCTTGACCAGGAACAGCGACGAGTGGACGGTGAACAGCGCCATCGCGGCCCGCAGCCGGTCGTGGAAGTCCGCGCCCGGCCCGTGCACCAGCTGCATCATGGTGATCATGCGGTCCTTGAAGGCCAGCCCGGCCGGGGACTCGCGCAGCGCGGGCTGGTTCTCGTGGAAGAAGCGCAGCAGCGGGGCCCGCTCGGCCATCCCGTCGGCGAAGCGGCGGATCAGCTCGTCGCGCACCTCCGGGTTCCAGCTCTGCTTGCGGCCCCACGCGATGGTGTCGTCGATCGGCGCGGCCATCCGCTCGACGATACCCAGGACGATGTCGTCCTTGGTCTTGAAGTGGTAGTAGAGCGCGGCCTTGGTGACGCCCAGGCGGTCGGCGATCTCGCGCAGTGAGGTCTGCTCGTAGCCCTGCTCGGAGAAGAGCTCCAGGGACACCTCGATGATGCGAGCCCGGGTGTCGCTACGGGGGCTGTGCGGAGTGCCCATGGCCTGCCTCATGACTGCGTCGGTGACTGCTGCGGACCCCGGGGCGGTGTCCGCTCCGGGCTCATTCTCCCTGCCCAGAAGGCCGGTCGGGAAACTGGCTTGACGACCGGCTAGTGAACAACCTACCGTGCCGACGGTCGATAAACTAGCCGGGCGACAAGTAAGTGAGCCGCCCCACGGCACCACGCTCCGCCCGCACCACCCTCCGGGAGACCCACCTCATGTCACAGTCCAAGACCGCCGGCCCGGTGCCGGAGGACAAGACGGCCGAGGAGGAGCAGCCGCGGTCACCGCGCGAGATCCGCCTCGTGATGGTCGGCCTGGTCGTCACCATGCTGCTGGCCATGCTCGACAACCTGATCGTCGGCACCGCGATGCCGACCATCGTCCACGACCTCGGCGGCGCCGAGCACCTGTCCTGGGTGGTCACCGCGTACACCCTGGCCACCGCCGCCTCCACCCCGATCTGGGGCAAGCTCGGCGACATGTACGGCCGCAAGGGCACCTTCCTCACCTCGATCGTGATCTTCCTGGTGGGCTCGGCGCTGTCCGGCCTGTCGCAGACCATGAACGAGCTGATCGGCTTCCGCGCCGTGCAGGGCCTGGGCGCCGGCGGTCTGATGGTCGGCGTCATGTCGATCATGGGCGCGCTCGTCCCGCCGCGTGACCGCGGCAAGTACCAGGGCATGTTCGCCGCGGTAATGGCCCTCGCCACCATCGGCGGCCCGCTGGCCGGCGGCTTCATCACCGACCACCTGAGCTGGCACTGGACCTTCTACATCAACCTGCCGCTCGGCGTGATCGCGCTGGCCGTGGTCGTCGTCACCCTGAAGCTGCCGAAGGTCCGCAGCAACGCCAAGATCGACTACCTGGGCGCGATCCTGCTCACCACCGGCATCACCTCGCTGGTGCTGATCACCACCTGGGGCGGCCAGCAGTACGCCTGGGGCTCCAAGGAGATCCTCGGCCTGGCCGCGCTCGCCGCCGCCTCGCTGATCGGCTTCTGCTACGTGGAGCGGCGGGCCCAGGAGCCGATGCTGCCGCTGGGCCTGTTCCAGAACCTGAACTTCACCCTGGTCTCGATCATCGGCTTCATCGTCGGCTTCGTGATGTTCGGTTCGACCGTCTTCCTGCCGCTCTACCAGCAGACGGTCCAGGGCGCCTCGGCCACCAACTCCGGGCTGCTGCTGATGCCGATGATGTTCGGCATGCTGATCATCTCGCTGGTGGTCGGCCAGGCCGTCACCAAGACCGGCAAGTACCGGATCTTCCCGATCATCGGCACCCTCGTGATGACCGGCGGCCTGATCCTGCTCTCCACCATGGGCACCGAGACCAGCAGGTTCACCTCGGCCTGCTGGATGGTCGTGCTGGGCGCCGGCATGGGCTTCCTGATGCAGATCACCATGCTCGTCGCGCAGAACAGCGTCGAGCTCAAGGACATGGGCGTGGCCAGCTCCACCGCCACCCTGTTCCGCACCATCGGCGGTTCCTTCGGTGTCGCGCTGTTCGGCGCGCTGTTCAACAACCGGGTGACCGACACCATGAAGGAGCGGCTCGGCGAGCAGGCCGTCGCCGGTGGCGGCGCGCAGGACCCGAGCCAGATGAGCATGGACGACCTGCGCAAGCTGCCCGAGGCCGTTCAGGACGCCTACCACCACGCGGTGTCCAACGGCATGCACACCGTCTTCCTCTGGGGCGCCGGCGTGGCCGTGATCGCGATCGCCGCGGCGGTGTTCCTGCGCGAGGTGCCGCTGCGCGGGACCGGCAAGGACGAGAAGCAGGCCGAGGCCTCGCTGGAGGCGGCGGCCGTCTGACGGCTCCGCCCCGTACGGCGCCCCCGGGAGGTTCGTCCTCCCGGGGGCGCCGTCGTTCCGCGGGCGCGCTGTGGTTCCGTGGGCGCCGTCGTTCCGGGGACGGGCGGCTTCGCGGGGGCCGTGGGGCCGCGGGGCCGGGCGGGGGCCGGGTGGGTTCGGCGCGGGAGGTGCCCGCTACTGGGGCAGCCGGTAGACGCCCTGCTCGACCGGCTCGACCAGGCCGTCCGCCACCAGGCCGTCCAGTGCCCGGGCCCGCTGCACGGCGTCCGGCCAGACCGCGTCCAGCCGGGCCTGCGGCACCGTCCCGTGCGCCTCGCGCAGCACCGCGAGCAGCTTGCCGCGCACCTGGCGGTCCGTGCCCTCGTAGGACTGGCCGCGCCGGGCCGGGCCCTCGTACGGCGGGCGGCCGGCCCGCTGCCAGGCGCAGGTGGTGAACAGCGGGCAGTCCCCGCACTCCGGGCCGCGCGCGGTGCAGACCAGCGCGCCCAGCTCCATCACGCCGACCGCCCAGGTGGCGGCCGTCTCGGCGTCGTCCGGCAGCAGCGCGGTGGCGGTGCGGCGCTCGGCGGCGGTGGTGGCCTGGGCCGGGTACTCGACACCGGTCACCGCGCGGGCGAACACCCGGCGGACGTTGGTGTCCAGCACCACGTGCCGCTGGCGGAAGGCGAAGGAGGCGACGGCTGCGGCGGTGTACTCCCCCACCCCGGGCAGCGAGAGCAGGGTGTCGTGGTCGTCCGGGACCTTGCCGCCGTGCTCCTCGGTGATCGCCACCGCGGCCGCGTGCAAGCGCAGCGCCCGGCGCGGGTAGCCCAGTCGGCCCCACATCCGGACGGCCTCGCCGGGCGCCTCGGCGGCGAGGTCGGCCGGGGTCGGCCAGCGGGTGAGCCACGCCTCCCAGGCGGGCAGCACGCGCTTGACCGGGGTCTGCTGGAGCATGAACTCGCTCACCATGACCGCCCAGGGCGTCGCGTCGGGGGCGCGCCAGGGCAGGTCCCGCTTGCTCGCCTCGTACCAGTCCAGGACGGTCGAGTGGAACAGCGGCAGGGGCATCGGCGGCCGGACGGCGCCGGCGGCGGCAGGGGCGGTGATGGCAGTCATGGCCCTTCGATCCTCCCACGCCCGCCGACCGGGCCGAAGTGGACCGGAGTGGTCCGGATCACCCCCGGGACCCGGCTGAAATCGTCCGGTCGGGGCTCGCTCGAACGGATCAAATGGCGGATCATGTGAAGGAAGGGGCGACTGTGCGGTGTTGGTGAGTCAATCGCCACACACAGTCTCGTAGAGTTTGATCGTGCCTTCTCTGCGTCAACCAGTCGGACCACTGCCGGCCTCGATCTACTGGCGTCGGCGCGTCGTCGTGCTCGTCGCCGTCGCGGCGGTCGCCGCGCTGATCGCGTGGCTGATGATCGATCAGGGCGGAGGGGGTGACGGCGGCTCACAGGGCAAGGCCGCACAGGCCGTTCCGTCCGAGTCCCAGAACCAGACACCGGCCCAGGCCATCACGCCCGGCGTCTCCCCGAGCGGCCCCGCGGCGCGCCCGGGCGGCGGCAACGGGGGCGGGCCGGTGGCGGGCGGTGGCGGAACCGAGGTCAACCTCAGCGGTGGCACCGGCGCCGGCGCGGCCAACCCGGCCCCCGGCGGCGCGGCGCCGGCCACGGGCGGCGGCACCGGTGGCGGCGCCGGCGGTACGGGCGGGTCCGCTCCGGCGGTCAACACCCCCGAGATCATGGCGCTGCCGGTCTGCGCCTCCTCCCAGGTGGCGCTGGAGCTGGCGGGCACCCAGAACTCGTACCAGCCGAAGGACAAGCCGCGGCTGGCCCTGACGGTCAAGAACTCCTCCGGCAGCAACTGCCGGGTTGACCTCGGCCGCACCGCCTCCGTGATCACGGTGAGCGGCAGCAGCAACGACCGGGTCTGGTCCTCCGGCGACTGCCCGGCCGACAAGGGCAACATCTGGGTGCAGCTCGGCGCGAACGGCAGCCAGACCGAGACCTTCACCTGGGACCGCAGCCGCAGCAAGCCGCAGTGCGCGACCGCCGACCAGACGCCGCCGCCGAGCGGCACCTACGTGGTGCTCGCGGAGCTCACCGGGGTCGCCGGGGACAAGGTCTCGGCCCGGGCCTCGATCCGCCTGGACGGCTGAGCGCCGGTCAACTCCCCTCGGAGCCCCCGTCCGCCGCGCGGACGGGGGCTCCGTCGTGCCCGTCGTGCTCCGTCGTGCCCCGGGGTTGCCGGCGAGGTGGGGTGCGGATGTGCGACGGCCCCCCGGGGAGGTGCTCCCCGGGGGGCCGTCGCCGTGTTCGTCCGGCGTTCGTACGGCCGCGCGTGCGGTCAGACGTAGCGTTCCAGGATGGACGATTCGGCAAGGCGGGACAGGCCCTCACGGACCGAACGGGCGCGGGTCTCGCCGACGCCCTCGACGGTCTGCAGGTCGTCGATGCTCGCGGCGAGCAGCTTCTGGAGGCCGCCGAAGTGTTCGACCAGGCGCTCTATGACCGTGTTGGGCAGGCGCGGGATCTTCGCCAGCAGGCGGTAGCCGCGCGGCGAGACCGCGGCGTCCAGCGACTCCGGCGAGCCCGAGTAGCCGAGCGCCTTGGCGACGGTCTGGAGGTCCAGCAGCTCGGCGTGGGTGAGCGCCTCCAGGTCGGCCAGCACCTCGGTGACCGTCCGGCCCTTCTTGGCGGCCCGCTCCGGGAAGTAGTCCCGGGCGACCAGCTCGCGCTCCGGCTCCACGCCCGCGATCAGCTCGTCCAGCTGGAGCGAGAGCAGCCGGCCGTCGATGCCGAGCTCCAGCACGTAGCCGGCGATCTCGGTGGCGATCAGCCGGACCATCTCCAGGCGCTGGGCCACGGCGGTGACGTCGCGGACCGTCACCAGGTCCTCGATCTCCAGGGCGGAGAGCGTGCCGGCCACCTCGTCCAGGCGGAGCTTGTAGCGCTCCAGGGTGGCCAGCGCCTGGTTGGCGCGGGACAGGACGGTGGTGGAGTCCTCCAGCACCCGGCGGGTGCCGTTGACGTACATCGCGATCAGCCGCATCGAGTGCGAGACCGCGACCACCGGGTAGCCGGTCTGCCGGTTGACCCGCTCGGCGGTGCGGTGGCGGGTGCCGGTCTCGTCGGTGGGGATGGTCGAGTCCGGCATCAGGTGCACGCCGGCCCGGACGATCTTGGTGATGTCCTTGTCGAGCACCACCGCGCCGTCGAGCTTGCACAGCTCACGCAGCCGGGTGGCGCTGAACTCGACGTCCAGGACGAAGCCGCCGGTGCACAGGGACTCGACGGTCTTGTCGAAGCCCAGCACGATCAGACCGCCGGTGTTGGCCCGCAGGACCCGCTCCAGGCCGTCCCGAAGCGCGGTACCGGGCGCGATGGCGGTGAGGGAGGCCCGCAGCAGGGCCTCCTCGCGGGAGGCCTTGTCCGCCCCCCGGTCGCTGGCTGCCACGTGACTCCTCCGGTCGACCCGTGCCGCGCGCCTCACGCCGTGCGCCGGTCCGCGGTCTGTTGCTCTGTCGCTCAGTACCGCTCGGTACTGCCTTCTGGCCAATGAGACTGGGGAAAGTCTAACTGTGTGTGGCCTCGGCAGGGCTTGGGTCAGCGCAGTTCGTCGGAGTCGAGCGGCTCCCAGCCGTCCATCAGCTCCTCGGGGTACGCCGCGGGACGCTCCGCGCCCCGGGCGGAGCGCGGGGCCGGCGGCACCGACGGTGCCTCACCGCGCTGTTCGGTGCGCGGCTTGGCGGCGGAGCGGCGGCGGCCCGGGATGGCCCGCAGCGCCTCGCCGATGTCGGCCACCTCGACCACCTTCATGCCCGGCGGGACCTTGCCCGGGTCCGGCGGGACCAGCGCGTGGGTGAAGCCCAGCCGGTGCGCCTCGGCGAGCCGCCGCTGCACCCCCGTCACCCGCCGCACCTCGCCCGCCAGGCCGACCTCGCCGATCGCCACCAGGTTGCTGGGCAGCGGGGTGTCGGTGGAGGAACTGGCCACCGCGAGCGCCACCGCGAGGTCGGCGGAGGGCTCCGTCAGCTTCACCCCGCCGACCGTCGCGGTGTAGATGTCCTGCTTGCCGAGCTTCACCCCGCCGTGCCGCTCGACCACGGCCAGGATCATCGCGATCCGGGGGGACTCCAGGCCCGAGGTGGTGCGGCGCGGGGAGGGGATCTGCGAATCCACCATCAGCGCCTGCACCTCGGCCACCAGCGGGCGCTTGCCCTCCAGGGTGACGGTGAGGCAGGTGCCAGGGACGGGCTTGTCACGCCTGGTCAGGAAGAGGCCGGACGGGTCGGCCAGGCCGACGATGCCCTCGTCGTGCAGCTCGAAGCAGCCCACCTCGTCGGTGGCGCCGTAACGGTTCTTGACCCCGCGGATGAGACGCAGCCGGGCGTGCCGGTCCCCCTCGAAGCTCAGCACCACGTCCACCAGGTGCTCCAGCAGACGCGGGCCGGCGATCTGGCCGTCCTTGGTGACGTGGCCGACCAGCAGGGTGGCCATGCCGCGCTCCTTGGACGCCCGGATCAGCGCGCCCGCCACCTCGCGGACCTGGGCCGGGCCGCCGGGGGCGCCGTCCAGCTCGGCGGAGGCGATGGTCTGCACCGAGTCCAGGATCAGCAGGCCGGGGTTGACCGCCTCGATGTGCCCGAGCACCGCGCCGAGATCCTGCTCGGCGGCGAGGTAGAGGTGCTCGGAGAGGGCGTTGATCCGGTCCGCGCGCAGCCGGACCTGGCCGGCCGACTCCTCGCCGGTGACGTAGAGCGTGCGGTGCTGCGCGGTGGCCGCCTTGGCGGCGACGTCCAGCAGCAGGGTGGACTTGCCGACGCCGGGCTCACCGGCCAGCAGCACCACCGCGCCGGGCACCAGACCGCCGCCGAGCACCCGGTCCAGCTCCGGCACGCCCGTCGAGCGGGCCGTCGCGACCTGGCCGTCCACCTGCGCGATCGGGCGGGCGGGCGCGCTGACCGGGCCGGCGGCCGTGGTGCGGATCGGCACCGCGCCGTACTCCTCGACCGTGCCCCAGGCGTTGCACTCCGGGCAGCGGCCGACCCACTTGGGCAGCTGGTTGCCGCACTCGGTGCAGCGGTACGCCGGGCGGGGCTTGGCGGTGGTCTTGGAACGCGGAGGCATGCGGCCCACCGTAGCGCCTGGGTCCGACAGTGCCCGGGCGGACGGCGGGCGGGGCCGGCGGCGGGCTCGCGGTGCGGGGAACGTGCGTCCGGCCGCGCGTGCGGCCGTGTGTCCGACCGTGGCATCCACACAGATGGGCGATGTTGTTACCCGAAAGAAGTACATACGCCTCGAATGGTCGGGGTCAGCCGGCGGCGTTCTCTACGGTCGGACGGGTGACGACGAGAACTGTTGGGCAGGCCGGGGCGGCGCGGGCCGCATCCGCGCTCGCGGCGTACGACCGGCAGGTGGACGGCCTGTTCACCTACTGCCTCTCGGTGCTCTGCGAGCACGACGCGGCCGCCGACGCCCTGGGCGAGGTCCGCGAGCTGGCGCGGCTGCACGGCGCCCGGCTGGCCGAGCCCGGGCTGCTGCGCGCCTGGCTGTTCTCGCTGGCCCGGTACTGCTGCCTGCGCAGGCTGGCGGGCGGGGTGAGCGGAGGGCCCGGTGTGGGCACCGGGCTGGTGTCCGGGGCCGAGGGGGGCCGGGCCGGGGCGGGTGAGGCCGAGGCGGCCCGGCGGCGGCGCGAGCTGGCCTCACTCGCCTGGCCCGAGGCCGCCGGCACCGACCCCGAGCAGCGCGAGGCGCTGGAGCTGTCCGTCCGACACCGGCTGACCCCGCTGGAGGTGGCGGCGGTGCTGGGCCTGCCGTTCGAACGGACCCGCGCGCTGCTCGCCGGGGCCGAGGCCGAGGTGGCCAGGACCAGGGCGGCGCTGCTGGTGCTCGGCGTGGGCAGCTGCCCGGAGCTGGACCGGCTCGGCGGGGCCGGAGCGGAGTCCTGGCGGGACTGGGTGCTCGGCCCCGCGCTGCGGCGGGAACTGGTGCAGCACGTGGTGGACTGCCCGACCTGCCGGGGGACGGCGGAGCGGGTGGCGGCGAGCCGGGCGGCGGAGGGCTCGGCAGGTGCGGCTGGTTCGGTGCGTGCGGTCGGTTCGGCGGGGCTGGCGGGGCTGGCGCTGCTGCGGGCGCCCGCGGTGGCGGGCCCGGAGGCGGCGCTTCGGGAGGTGGTCGGCCGGGCGGCGGAGCCGGGTCCGCGGTTCGACCAGGGCGGCTTCCCCCGGCACCGGGCGCCGGACGCGGGGCGCGGACTGGCGGTGCGGCGGCGGGTGGTGACCACCGGGGTGCTCGCGGCCGTACTGGCGGCGCCGGTGATCGCGCTCTGGGCCGGGCACCGGGGCGGTGGCGGGTCGGGGTCGGGAGTCTCGGTGTCGGCGGTGCGGGTGGACGAGTCCGGCCGGGCGGGCGGCCGGCGGCCGCAGCCCGCGGTGGACGGCCCGGCGGGGTTGGGTGCGTCCGGCATGCCCGGGACGGAGCTGACGGGGACCGGGGGCGGGCTGGTCTCGGGCGGTGTCGGCGCGGGCGGTGCCGACACGGGCGGTGCAGAAACGTTGCTTCCCGGATTTCAGCGACTCAGCTTCCAGGGCGCGGTGATCCCGGTCCCGGCCCACGGCGCGGCCCCGCTCGGCAGCCCGACCCTGGCCGCCGCACCGGTCCCCTCGGTCGACCGGGCCTCCACGACGGACGCCGGCGGACCGGCCCCGGCCGGGCTGCTCACCGTCGAGGCCGGCGAGTACGGCAGCCGGACTGTCCTCACCCTCACCAACTCCGGCACCACGGAGATCCGTTGGCACGCGGTGACGGACGCCGGCTGGCTCCGGCTCAGCCGCGACTCCGGCACCCTGGCGCCCGGCCAGCGGATCACCGTGATCGTCACCGTGGACGAGGACCAGGCGCCGGCCACCCACTGGACCGCCCGGATCGCGCTGCCGCCCTCGCAGGCCGTGGTCACCCTGGAGGGCGGGCCGCACAACCGCGGCGGCGCCACCTCCGCCCCGGCCGATCCCTCGCCGTCCTCCACACCGGCGCCCACCGGTTCCGCCACCGCCGCCACCTCCGCGACGGCATCGCCCACCCCCGCGCAGACCCCCACGACACCACCCGCCTCGGACGCCTCACCGCATCCGACGGCCTCCGCAACCGCCTCCCCGTCGGCCCCGAACTAGGCCGAGCTGTCGCCGGGTTGACTGCGCGAGACGTCGACCCGGCCGAACTCCCCCAAAGCCCCGGGCCAAGGACGCCCTCACGCAAGGGGCCGGGCGTCAGACGCGGTGGATCGGGGGGATCTGGTAGGTGCCGTCCAGGACCGGGGGCTCGGGCTGGTAGATGCGGAGGATGGGGCGGAACTCGGCGGGTGGGGTGGGGAGCCAGTTGGCGGCGGCGGTCGGGTCCTCGGGCTGGTCGTGTTGGAGGGTCAGGGTGAGGGAGCCGTCCTCGCCGTGGACCAGGCCGGGGGTGCGGTCGCCGATCGAGTAGCGGTCGATCGGGTTCTCGACCAGGTGGTAGTCCGGGACGGAGTACATCGTGACGGACCAGAACGCCCCGGTCGGGGGCGGCTGGTCGAAGTGCAGGGTGTAGCTGTGGAGGCCGGTGAGGGGCCGGCCGTCGGAGTCGTCGTAGGTCATCGCGTACGAGGCCTCGTACGCGTGGTTGCCCCAGAGGCCGGCCCGGGCGGCGGCGGCCCGGCTGAGGTAGGCGGCGCGGCGGTCGGGGATGCGCCACTCGGGGTCGTCCAGGGTGCCGGGGCCCAGGTGGTCGGTGTTGTAGTCGAAGAGGTGGAGCGCGCTGCGCCACTCGCCGGGCGGGTGGTCCTCGGGCGGGCGGCTGGCGTCCTCGACCCGTTCGCGGCCGGCGGCCAGGCCCTTGGCCAGTGCCAGCGTCCACTCGGGGGCGGCGGCCTGGTACGGCGAGGCGCCGTCGTCCAGCAGGCCGAGCGGGGCGAAGCGGCGCTGGTACTCGATGTCGGCGGTGGCGGGTGGGAAGGCCTGCATCCAGACCCGCAGCCGTTCGAAGAAGGCCAGCCGCTCGGGGACCGCCTCGTCCGGCTCGGGCAGTCCGGCGGCCAGGCCTCCGGGTTCCAGCGGCTCCAGTTCCAGGGCGGCCTGGAGTGCCCGGACCCGGGGCAGGTCGTCCGGGCCGGCGCAGGCGAAGCGGCCGACGAGGGTGCCGACGGTGGTCGGCAGCTCGATCACCCGGCTCGGGTCCGGCGGGGTGCCGTGCCAGTCGGGCGGGACGATCAGCCAGGTCTGCGCGCCGGTGCCGGTGGCCCGGCGGCCGAGGTAGGCGACGTTGTCCGTCCAGGCGTCGATGATCTGCAGCACGTAGTAGGCGCCCTCGGTGTCCGGGACGCGCAGCACCTGGGGGCCTTCGGAGAGGTCGAGCTGGGCGATCGAGTAGATCGTGTCGTTGTTGACCGAGACGAAGCGGTCGGCCGGACCGGCCAGCCGAGTGGCGTGGCTGATGTGGTTGAACGGCGCCGCCGGCAGGGTGCCCAGGCCACCCCGGGCGAAGCGCTCGACCATGGTGAGGCCGGCGACCAGCGGGTAGCCGTAGACGTACGCGTCTGCGGCCAGGGCCTCCAGCTCGGGCTGGTTCATCACGGGTCCTTCGTCCGGGGCGGGCACCGGGCCGGGGTGCGGTCGCCGACCGCGGCACGGGCGGCACAGGCGGCATGGGCGCACAACCGGCACAAGCCGTACAGATCGGATGCTAAGGCGGCCCCGGAGGCGCGGCACGTCGGACCGGACGCCGTTCGGCGCCGCCGACCCGATATCTGCCCACCGCTAATCCGGGCGTACGGGCCGGGCGTACGAGGCAGGGTCGTCGACATGAAGATCCTCCTGCTTGGGGGCTCGTCCTTCCTCGGACGGGCCTACGCTGCCGAGGCCCTCGCCCGGGGCCACCGGGTCACCACCTTCAACCGCGGCCGCAGCGCCGCCGACCTGCCCGGAGTCGAGGCCGTCCGGGGCGACCGCGACAGTGCCGGGGACCTCGCCCGGCTGGTCGACGGCCGCAGCTGGGACGCCGTCGTCGACACCTCCGCCCAACAGCCCGCCCAGGCCGCGCTCAGCGCCCGGCTGCTGCGCGAGCGGGCGGGCCACTACACCTTCGTCTCCTCCGTGCACGCCTTCGCCGACTGGCCCGCCCGGGTGGTCGACGAGGACTCCGCGCCGCACCCCTGCCCCGCCGACACCCCGCCGGGCCAACCGCCCGGCACCGCCCTGAAGGCCGGCTGCGAGCGCGCCGTGCTGGCCGGATTCGACACCGAGCGCGCGCTGGTGCTGAACAGCGGACTGCTCGTCGGTCCGTACGAGTTCGGAGGCCGGCTGCCCTGGTGGCTGGAACGGATGGCCCGCGGCGGGCGGGTGCTCGCGCCGGGGGATCCGCGGCGGACCATGCAGGTGATCGACGTCCGGGACTTCGCCGCCTTCGGGCTGGACCTGCTGACGGCCGGTACGGCGGGGCGGTTCGTCACCACGGCGCCGCCCGGCCGGCTCCGCTTCGGCGAGTGGCTGGAGACCTGCCGGGAGCTGGCGGGCGCCGCGGACACCGAGCTGGTCTGGGTACCGGACGGGCCGCTGCTCGCCGAGGGGCCGGACCAGGTCGGCGCGTGGACCGAACTCCCCCTGTGGGCACCGGATCTGCCCGAGCTGGCGGGCGCCTGGCTGGCCGACACGAGCCGGGCGGAGGCGGCCGGGCTGCGCTGCCGGCCGTTCGCCGAGACGGCGCGGGACACCTGGGAGTGGCTGCGGGCGCGCGGGCCGGCCGAGGACACCGACGCCGAGGGGCGCAAGGGGCGGCCGGGGGCGGCGGTGCGGCAGGGCATCGAACCCGCCAAGGAGCAGCGGCTGTTGGCGGCCTTCGGCTGACGGCGGACCGCCTCGGGAGCACAGACGCCCCGGGACGCGGCAGGAGTGGGAGGTCGGCCCAGCCGACTTCCCACTCCCGATGATGCTTCCGAGCAGCGTTGGTAGCGGGCGCCCGCTCAGTGCGTGCGGCGCGCACCCCGCTCAGTGCGTGCGGCGGGTGACCAGTTCGGCGAGCGCCAGCAGCTCGTCCGCCGCGGCCGGCTCCGGCACCGCGGCGGCCAGCTGCGCCATCGCCGCGGCCATCCGCTCACAGGACTCGCCCTGCGCCCAGCCGCGCCCGCCGGCCGCCTCGACCGCCGCCGCGCACTGCGCCAACTCCTCGGCGTCCAGCGGGCGTTCGATCGCGTACAGCTCGGCCAGCCGCTTGCCCTCGGCGGTGCCGGAACCCAGCGCCGCGACCACCGGCAGCGACTTCTTCCGGGCGACCAGGTCCGCGCCGACCGGCTTGCCGGTGACCGCGGGATCCCCCCAGATGCCGATCAGGTCGTCGATCAGCTGGAAGGCCAGGCCGATCTCCCGGCCGAAGCCGTCCAGCGCCTGGGCCGCCTCCTCGGAGGCGCCGCCGTACAGGGCGCCCATCGCGCAGGCCGCGCCGAGCAGCGCGCCGGTCTTGGCCTCGGCCATCGCCAGGCACTCGGGCAGCGAGACGTCGTTGCGCCGCTCGAAGGCGCAGTCGATCTGCTGGCCCTCGCAGAGCTCGACCACGCAGTCCGCGAGCCGGCGGATCGAGCCGTGGGCGGCCGGGTGGCCGTCCTCGGCGAGCAGGCGCAGCGCGAGGGAGTGCATGGCGTCCCCGGCCAGGATGGCCTCGGTGGTGCCGAACACCCGCCAGGCGGTGGGCCGGTGGCGCCGGGTGTCGTCGCGGTCGATGACGTCGTCGTGGAGCAGGGTGAAGTTGTGCACCAGCTCCACCGCGGCGGCCGCGGCGACGGCCTCGTTGGGCTTGCCGCCCAGGGCCTGGGTGGCGGCGAGGACCATGGCCGGCCGGATCGCCTTGCCGGCGGAGGCCTCGGCGGGGGTGCCGTCCGCCTCCCACCAACCGAAGTGGTAGCCGGCCACCTTGCGCATGGTGCCGGGCAGCGAGTCGACGGCGGCCCGCAGGACCGGGTCGACCAGGGCGCGGGTCCGGGCGAGGATGTCCGCCGCCTCGTGCCCCTCTTTGTGGTCCCGCTCCAGCATGGGACTCGTCATGGGTGTTTCCCCCTGTCGGGCGCCTGTCGTGGGACGGCCCGCCGACGGCGGGCCGGGGTTGCGCTGCGGTGCCGGGCGCGGTCACGCACCGCCCATGGCCGCCCTCGGGCGGGGGCGGGCCTGGCCGGTACGCGCCGGTGCGCACCCGGGCGCGCACCGTCCGGCCGGGACCGATGGGTGGCCCCGACGGACGGCGCGGCCCTGCGGCCGGCCCCGCGAGCCGTCAGTACTGCGCGATGTCCACGTTCTCCAGGACGCCGACCGCGTCCGGCACCAGGATCGCGGCGGAGTAGTAGGCGCTCACCAGGTAGGAAATGATGGCCTTGTCGTCGATTCCCATGAACCGCACCGAAAGGCTCGGCTGGTATTCGTCCGGAATTCCGGTCTGGTGCAGGCCAATGACGCCCTGGTTGTCCTCGCCGATCCGCATCGCGATGATCGAGCTGGCGCCCCCGACGATCGGGATCTTGTTGCACGGGAAGACCGGGACCCCGCGCCAGGACATGATCTGCCGACCCTCGACCTCGACCGTCCCGGGGTAGAGGCCGCGCTTGTTGAGCTGCCGGCCGAAGGCGGCGATCGCCTTGGGGTGGGCCAGGAACATCCTGGTGCCGCGGCGGCGGCTGAGCAGCTCGTCCATGTCGTCCGGGGTGGGCGGGCCGGAGTGGGTCTGGAACCGCTGGTCGTACGCGGCGTTGCTGAGCAGGCCGAACTCGGGGTTGTTGACGAGCTCGTGCTCCTGGCGCTCGCGCAGGGCCTCGATGGTCAGCCGGAGCTGGTGCTCGGTCTGGTTCATCGGCTGGTTGTAGAGGTCGGCGACCCGGGTGTGCACCTTGAGGATGGTCTGCGCGACGCTCAGCTCGTACTCGCGCGGCTTCAGCTCGTAGTCCACGAAGGCGCCGGGCAGCTCGTACTCGCCCTGGTGGCCGGAGGAGAGGTCGATCGCGGCCTCGCCGTGCTTGTTCTGCGCCTGCTGGAAGCCGTTCAGGTACTCGATGATCTGCAGCTGGAGCGCCTCGGAGCGGTCGTGCAGCTCCTGGAAGGCGGGCCAGGACAGCGTCAGCACGGTGCCGGAGGTCGCGGCGCGGACGGTGTACGGCCAGTCGCCGCCGTCCTGCCGGACCGCCTCGTCGCCGAGGTGGTCGCCGTCGGCGAGGGTGCCGACCACCGTCTCCTCGCCGTACTTGCCGGTGCCCAGCCGGTCGAGCTTGCCGTGCGCGATCAGGAACACCTCGGCGATCGGCGCCCCGGCCCGGACCAGGACGTCGCCCGCGTTGAAGTCCCGCTGCACGAAGCGCGCGGCCAGCTCCTCCAGCACGGCCTCGTCCTGGAAGCCGCGCAGCGCCGGCACCTCGACCAGCGTGGGCGGGACGACCCGCACCTCGGCACCGGTCTTGACGAAGCTCACCCGACCGCGGCCGACCGAGTAGCGCAGGCGGCGGTTCACGCGGTAGGTGCCGCCGGACACCTGCACCCAGGGCAGCTTCCTGAGCAGCCAGCGCGGGCTGATGCCCTGCATCTGCGGCGCGGACTTTGTGGTCGTCGCGAGGTTCCGCGCGCCCGCCGTGCTCAGACTCTGCTGCTGCCGGATCTCCGACTGCGCACCTGGCGCGGGCGCTGGAATACCGGCATTGGTTTCGGTCGACATGAGGGGAGCCCTTCGCATACCCGATGAAGTGTCGCCTTGCACATGCGTGTTGCAGCTTCATGGTGGGCCCATTCGAGGGCAGCCCGCAATCACTCGTTCGAGTGGTTCGGAATGGCCGAACAAATAGTACGAATAGATCACCCGATCGATATTGTTCGACTGTTTATTCGAACATATCGGCGTGTCAGGCCCCATCCTCGCGCATCCGCACCCCCGCCGACACCACCCCTTGACACGATGCACGGGTTGACGCGATCCGCGCGTCGACCCGATCCGCGAGCAGCCGCGCGCCGGACCTACAGCGGGCCGGACCTGCTGCGCGCCGCCCCTACAGCGGGCCGTCCCTGCTGCGGACTGCCCCTACAGCGGGCCGTCCCAGTCGAGGGTCGGCTCCAGCACCCCCTCCAGGGTGAGCAGCCAGCGCTTCACCTCGATCCCGACCCGGCCGCCGCCGAAGCCGCCGATCCCGTCCGCCGCCACCACCCGGTGGCAGGGCACCAGCAGCGGGACCGGGTTGGCGGCCATCATCTGCCCGACCGTGCGGGCGGCCAGTCCGGGCTCCGTGACGTCCTCGAACACCCCACTGCGGGCCGCCAGTTCGCCGTAGGTGATGGTCCGGCCGTACGGCACCTCGCGCCAGAGCGTCTGCAGCACCGCGCGGTGCGGGCCCGAGCTGAGGCTCCAGTCGATCGGCAGGCCCAGCTCGCGGGTGCGGCCCGCCAGGTAGGCGCCGATCCGCCCGGTGACGGCCGCGATCTTCGACTCGTCGGTGCAGGGCGGCACTTCACCCCCGCTCGGCCCGCCGTATCCGGCCGACACCACGCCGAGCGGGGTCACCGCGATGCGCATCGGCCCGCTGGGCAGCGGGGTGGGCACGGTGAGCCAGGACATCGACAAGGACTGCGGCACGCTCGGGCCCCCACCCTCCGCCGGACCGGCCGCCGGCCACCCCGGCACCCGGGGGGCGTCCCCGCCCCGCGCGCCATCGTACGGCGGGCGGTCGGCGGCCGAAGCGGCTCCGGTCGAAGCTGCCCCTTCCGTCAGAGCTGCCCCTTCAGGCCGCGGGCGTTCGACGCGCACCAGTGCACCAGCTCGGCACGGTCCGGGGTGCGCCCCTCGCACAGCACGGCGAGCTGTTCGTCGGTGATCCGGTCGGGCCCCGGGATCTCCAGCAGGTACGCCAGGTCGGCCAGCACGGTGGCGAGCCGCTGCGCGTCCACGTGGTCCAGGGTGACCGCGGACCCGTGATGGCTGATGGTGAGCGAACCGGGCATGATCGACCTCCTCCGTCACCCCCGACCTCCACCGTACGTCCGGGTCGGCCGCCCCGCCCGCCACGGAGGCGCACGTGCGCGGGAAGGGCAGCCGTTCGCGCTCCGGGGCCGGCCGGGCGCGGTGCGCGGTGGGCCGGGGGTGCGCCCCGAAGCCGTCCGAGGGGTTGGTCAGCTGTCCGGGCCCTCCTCCCAGCGGCGGTTCCGTACCGCCGGTACGGTCAACACTACGACCCCGGCCGCCAGTTGCCAGACCGCCCCGAGCAGCAGCACGGCGCCCGCGCCGAACCGGTCCGCCAGCGGACCGGCCGCCGCCGGCCCGAGCGGGCCGAGGGCGAAGGAACCCGGCACGCCGAAGGCCGTCGTCCGGCCGAGCAGCTCCACCGGCACCCACTTCTGCGTGGTGGTGTCGTAGAGCGTCCCGCAGACCGCCGAGCCGAGCCCGGCCACCAGCGCGCCGACGGCCACCCAGGGCAGCCCCGCCCCCGCCGCGAGCGGCCCGGAGGGCAGGGCCCACGCCGGTGCCGCCACGGACGCCACCGCGAGCGGCCGGGCGGGCGCCCGGCCGGGCATCAGCAGGCCGCCCGGCACCGCGCCGGCACCGTACCCGCCCATCACCAGACCCCGGGCGCCGCGCGCGGGCGGCGGGCGCAGGCGGCGGGCGCAGCGGTCGCGGGAGGCGGGCGCAGCGGCAGGCGCGACGTGCGAGCGGCGGACGCGGCGCCAACACCCTTGGCACTGGCGGGACTTCGAAGGCAGCTCCCGCCGGCGGCCGAGCATCGCCGGCCGGACGGCGGCGGCCTCAGGGCGAAGGACGCCACAACCGACGTCACGCCGTTACGCAGCCGATGGGCGGCCGTGACACGACCGGCCGAGGACCGCGACACGGCCCTCCTACCGTCGTCCCCGACGCCACCGGCCGAACCCGCAGAACCGGGCGAAGCGGCCGAAGGCGTCCGCGACGAGGACGCACGCGTCCGGCGCCGACGACGTACGTCCCCGCGACACCAGCACGCCGAGTCCCGCGGACCGCACCGCGGACCGGCGGGCCACCACGTACCGACCGATGCAGACGATGGAGACACCCCGCATGAGCAGGAGCCGTACCCACCACTCCCCCGCCCGCCGCGTCCTGGCCGCCTGCGCCCTGACCGGCGCCGCGCTGCTCGCCACCGTCACCGGCGGGCAGGCCTGGGCCGACGGCGTGCCGACGCCGGTCGCGACCGCCCCCGGCGCCATCCCCAGCGTCGTCCCCAGCGCCGCCCCGGGCGGCGGCACGGACGGCGTCCCGGCGCCGAAGACCGCCGTGCCCGCACCTTCGGCCACCCGGGCCGAGGGCGCGCCGGCCGTGTCCGCGCCGAAGGGCGCCACCCCGGCCCCGGCCGCCCCCGGTGGCGCCCAGCCGCAGGTCCGCGAGGTGCCCAAGGGCGCCGCGCAGGCCGGTGACGGATCCGCCGCCGCCGACGGTTCCGGTCTGATGCTCGCCGGTGGCGGTGCCGTCGCGGCCGTCGGCGCCGCGGCCCTGGGCTTCGCCGTCCTGCGCCGCCGCTCCGGTGCGCGCGGCTGACACCGGTCCCGAGTCCGCCGGGCACCCCGGCGCCGCTTCCCCGTACCCGGCCAGTCGGGGAAGCGGCGCCGGGGTCGCCCCGGTGGCGGGGACCGCCAGCCACCGACGCTCCAAGGAGCACCAGCGGGACAATCGCCGGGACAACCGGCGGGGACGCCGACGCGCCCCCCGCCCCGGCCCGGGCCCCCTGCGCCGCACCGCCTTCGGCACCGCGGGCCTGCTCTGCCTGGTGCTCGGCACCTCGCTCGCGCTGTCCGGCCGGGAGACCCCGGTGGTGCGGGTCGAGACCTCCGGGCACGGCACCGTCACCGGCACCGACGCCCCGGCGACCACCTCGGCTGTCCCGGCCACGACCGGCGCCGCGGCCACCGCCCCGAAGCCGTACCCGCCCTCGCCGCCGACCCGCCTGCTGGTCCCCTCCGTCGGGGTCGACGCGCCGGTGGCCGAGCTCGGCCTGAACGCGGACGGCACGGTCGAGGTGCCGCCGGCCGACCGGGGCCAGGAAGTCGGCTGGTACCGCAACGGCCCCACCCCCGGCGAGACCGGCCCCGCCGTGCTCATCGGGCACCTCGACACCGTGCACGGCCCGGCCGTCTTCAAGCAGTTGCCGAAGCTGCGGCCCGGCGAGCTGATCCGGATCCGTCGCGCGGACGGCGGCACCGTGGACTTCAAGGTCCGCACGCTGCTCCAGGCCCCCAAGGACCACTTCCCCACCGAGCAGGTGTACGGCGACACGCCGGCGCCCGCGCTGCGGCTGATCACCTGCGGCGGGCAGATCGGCTCGGACGGCCACTGGACGGACAACATCATCGTGCTGGCGGACCTGGCCTGACGGCGGCATGTGCTGAGGTGGGAAACGGAACCGCCCGCCGCCGTCCGCGCGACCTACCAGCGCGGGACGGTAACGGAAGCGACGACCGGAGCGAAGCCGCAGAGCAGGAGGACGAACACCGACCGTGGCAGCAACCCCAGTACCCCGCCGCCGACCCGGCGCCGTCCCAGTGGCCACCCTGGCCGGCCTGGTCGTCGTCCTCGCCCTCGCCGCCCTGGCCTTCGGCCGGGCCACCCCCGGCGACCTGCGCGACCAGGGCCCGGCCCGGACCGTCACACCGCCGGCGGTGTCCCAGCCGCTCTGGCCGCAGCTGCCCACTGCCACCCCGGTACCCACGCCCGCGGCCGGCGTCACCCAGGAAGCGCCGCAGCCCTTACCGGATCTGACCGTCCCCGGCCACGACATCACCGCGGTCGACGTCCGCACCGTCCTCGCCAAGGACCCGAAGCTGGGCCAGGAAGAACGGCTGGCGCTCGGCTCGTGCACCGGCTGCGACATCCGCACCCCCGAGTTCCGCGACCTCACCGGGGACGGGCAGCCCGAGCTCATCACCGCCGTCACCACCCCCGGGCAGGTCGTGCTGCACGTGTACACCCTCGTCGAGGACCACCTGCTGCCCGTCCTCCAGGTGCAGGTCCAGCCGGCGTTCAACGCCACGACCATCGGCACCGAGCTGTGGCTGTTCGAGCCGACCGCCGCCTACGTCGTGACCCGCAGCCACTACGAGTGGGACGGGACCAGGCTCGTCCTGAAGGAACGCACGGACGAGGGCCTCGGCCTGCTCCCGCCGACCAGCCCGGACAGCGGCCGCACGGCCACCGCCGCGCCCGAAGCCGGCCCGGCGCCGATGCGCCCCGGCTCGCTCGTGCCGAAGCAGGCCGCCCCCGAGGCCGCCGTCCCGTCCCCGCGCACCGTCCGGCCGACCGCGGTGCCCTCCGCGCCCTCCGTCCCGTCCGTGCCCTCCGCCCCCGCCGTGATCCCGGAAACGAAGCGATGACCCCCGCCGCCACCGCCCCCGCCCCTCCGCACATCCTCCTGGTCGAGGACGACGAGGTGATCCGCGAGGCCACCCGGATGGCCCTGGAGCGCTACGGCTTCCCGGTCACCACGGCCGCCGACGGCCTGGAGGGGCTGGAGGCCTTCCACGCCGTCCGGCCCGACCTGCTCCTGCTGGACGTGATGCTGCCGCTGCTCGACGGGGTCGGGCTCTGCCGCCGGATCCGGGAGGAGAGCCAGCTGCCGATCCTGATGATGTCCGCCCGGACCGACCCGGTGGACGTGGTCTCCGGGCTGGAGGCCGGGGCCGACGACTACGTGGTCAAGCCCTTCGAGAGCGCCGTCCTGGTCGCCCGGATCCGTACCGTGCTGCGCCGCGTCCGGGTCGTCCCGGCGGCCGAGTCCCCGGCCGACGCCCCGCCCGACGCCCCCGTCGCCGATGCCCCCGTCGCGCCCTCGGACACCCCCGGGACGCCGCAGCCGCCGCAGGCGCCGGAGTCCGCCCCTTCCCCGTCCCTCCGCAGATTCGACGGCCTCCAGGTGGACACCGACAGCATGGAGGTCCGGGTGGACGGCCGCCTCGTCCCGCTCACCCCCACCGAACTGCGGCTGCTGCTGGAGTTCACCGCCGCGCCCGGGATCGTGCTGGAGCGCTCCACCCTGCTCGAACGCGTCTGGGACTACGAGTGGGGCGCCGACACCCGGGTCGTGGACGTCCACGTGCAGCGGCTGCGCGCCAAGATCGGCTCCGGCCGGATCGAGACCGTCCGCGGCTTCGGCTACAAGCTGCGGCGCCCGGCATGACCCTGCGCCGCCAGATCGCCACCGCCGTCGCCGCCATCGCCGTCCTGGTCGCGGTGGCCGTCGGCCTGCTGGTCCACCAGGCGATGATCAGTCAGCACGTCGACCAGGCCCGCACCTCCGCACTCACCGCCCTCGACTCCGCGCTGGACGCCTACGTCCGCGACAGCGAGCCGACCGCCCGCGGCGGCGCCGTGAACGACCCGGCCCTGCCCGAGCGGCTGCGCGCCCTCGCCGCCGGCGGCCGGCACGGCTCGCTGCTCGCCACCGACGGCACCGGCGAGTCGATGTGGGCGGCCGGCCCGGTGCAGAACGGGGTGCTGTCCGTCCGGGTCGACTTCGCCCAGGACCGGCAGGCCATCGCCGACCTGGACCGGATCATCCTGCTCACCGTCGTCGCCGCGGTCTTCACCACCGTGCTGGCCGGCGTACTCGTCGCCGACCGGATCAGCCGCCGACTACGCACCGCCGCCACCGCCGCCCGGGGCATCGCCGCCGGCGGCACGGACACCCGGATCGGCGAACTCGTCGACGGCAAGGACGAGGTGGCCGACCTCGCCGCCGCCGTCGACCTGATGTCCCGCACCCTGCACCGGCGGCTGGAGGACGAGCAGCGCTTCACCGCGGACGTCGCCCACGAACTGCGCACCCCGCTCACCGGCCTGGTCACCGCCGCCGAACTGCTGCCGCCCGGGCGCCCCACCCAGCTCGTGCAGAACCGGGTCCAGGCGCTGCGCGGCCTGGTCGAGGACCTGCTGGAGGTCTCCCGCCTGGACGCGGACGCCGAGTCCCCCGACCTCTCCGCCGTCCCGCTGGAACGCGCGGCGCGCCGCACCGTCTCCCTCACCGGCCTGGACGTCGCCGTCGAGATCACCGCCGACCGGCAGGTCCGCACCGACCTGCGCCGACTGGACCGCATCCTCGGGAACCTGATCCTCAACGCCCACCGCCACGGCGCCGGGCCCGTCCACCTGAACGTCGACTGCCTGCGGATCACCGTCCGCGACCACGGCCCCGGCTACCCCGAGGACCTCCTGCGCCACGGCCCGCAACGCTTCCGCACCAACGCCCCCGAACGCGGCCGCGGCCACGGCCTCGGCCTCACCATCGCCACCGGCCACGCCCGCGTCATCGGCGCCACCCTGACCTTCGCCAACCACCCCGACGGCGGCGCACTGGCCACCCTCACCCTCCCCCCGGACTGACCCCACCCACGACAAAAGGGCCGGCCCGACACCCGTCGGACCGGCCCTTCCCACCTGCCGCAGAGCCCCCTGTCGGGTTCGAACCGACGACCCCCGCTTTACAAGGGCAGCTGTTCGACACCCAGCGTGACCTGTGGCTCGGCCACCCTGCCGGTTCCCCGTTCGCCGCGCCGCCGGTGCCCACGATTCACCGCCACGTACCGCCCGTTCTGGCGCGCCTGTGGCACGGGACGCGAGCTCGAATCAGGGCTTAATGTCCGGCAGCGCTGCTCCCGAGAACTGGAGAATAAGGGCCGCCTGGAGCTGCGCCTTAAGGCCAGGGTCCTCCACCTGATCAACCAGTCGAACGGCCTGCCGGAAGCCACGTTCAGTGCGCATGTCCAGACGCAGGTGCTGCGCCTGCCCCTCCATATGCTGCAAAGCCAGGCGGCCCTGGCGGTGAAAGAGCACGCCAATCGCTCCAGTCACCAGGCCACTGACATTTGTGACCACAGCGGCGTAGAGTCCGCCGGTCGTCTCCGACTTCCAGACGGCGAGCGAGATGCCAACAAAAAGAACAATCCCGCCGAACACCGATGCCACCAAACTCACCATCGAGCTGCGCTGAGCTTGGGCGAGACCATGAGCGTAGTAGTCGGCCAACAGCACCGTGAAGGTCTGCTCCTCACGCTCGGCCCGCTGTTCCTCAAGGGCAGCCTGATGAACGTGGATCTCGTAGTGATTCCTGTTGTGGGTAACGGATGTCGGATGCTCCGCATCAACTGGCGTTACGAGTTCGGCCCCCGAGACAGGGTTCGGCAGCGTGATTGCGCTGTCTCCTGCAGTGATCCTCAGCTCCCGGCGGAGCCGGTCGCGGTTCTCCTCAACAGACCTGGTGTAGGAGCCCCCCAAGCCCTTCCATGCGATTAGAACACCACCAACGACGAGCCCTACGGAGACGGTCAAGGTACTAGCCAGAGCCGGCCAATCCGAAAGGTTCACCAAGCCATACTGTCAGTCAAACGGCGGCGGTGAAGGATCTTTCGGACCAAAGGATCAGCCGGTCCCGCGCGGGCGGTAGAGCGGTTTTGGCCGGTGTCCTGCCTGGTTTGGGGTCGAGCATGATCGGGGGGCCGTAAGCTGTTGCGACTCGGTCAGGGCTTCTGGGCCTGACCGCAATTTGGCCGAGCGGCCCCCCGTTCTTGCTCGACTCGGGTCCCGAGCCTGGGAGGTGGGTAAAACCGTGGAGCCGCCCGCCCCCAGCCACGACGGGCTCTGACCTCGGCCCCCCTCCCGGCCGCACGTTCGACGTGCGCTGCCGGCCGCCGACGGAGCGGGGCGGAGACAGGAGCGACGGCGAGCGGCTGGGCCGCGCACTGGCGCGCTGTGTGCGCCCTTGAACCAGTAGCGAAACTTGTAACAGTCACCTTCCCACCCCACCCCGTCACCCCAACTCCCCTGCTACCTATCCCCATCCCACACACCGCCCGCTTGGGTCTGTGCGGCGCTGGCGCCCGCGTTCTGGAACTCATGGAAGCCCCTGCATCGCGTCGCCTGCGCCGCCCTGCCGCTGGACGGGCTGGGCCAGCTGGCTGAGACCTCGCGTTCCCGCCGATCGGTGCGTGGGCATGCTCTTCTCGGCCGGGGAAGCCATGCGGGAGGGGGAGACGTGACGGAGCTTGTGGTCAAGCTGTGGCGGGTTCCGGGCAAGGAACGGCTCTACGTCAACAAGGCTGGCGCCCGCGGCGATTCAGTGGCCTGGCTGGACTGCAAGACCGGTGTCGTCACGATCGACAGCCCTGACTTCGAGGCTTCTGCGCTGGACAAGGTCGAGGAGTGGTGCCGATCCTTCGGCAGCCATGTACCGTCGCGCACCGTCCGACGCCGTGAAGAGAAGCGCCCGCCGGCAAAGAAGGTCTCAGTTCAGGTACCGCCGCCTCGCGCCGAGGTTCCGTTCCTGCCTCCGATGCGGGAAGAGGACGACCTCTCGCGGAACCTTCCCGGTGCGGGGCTGGAGAGCCTGGTGCGCGAGGGAGAGGAGAGGTACGGGCTGCTCGTCCGCCTCGCGGCCAAAGTATCCCGCCAACGTCTCGGCGATTCGAGCACGCTGCGCGGCCTGGAGGGCGAGCAGATCGTGGGGGCCCGTCTGGAACCGCTGAAGGTTGCTGGCTGGAGGGTCCTTCATGGGGTGCCGCTGCCCTCCGGCTCCGACATCGACCACGTGGTGATCGGCCCGCCGGGCGTCTTCACGGTCAACTCGAAGCACCACCAGGGCGCCACCGTGTGGGTCGGCGACAAGGTCGTGAAGGTCAATCGCAACGGATTCCCGTACCTGGAGAACTCCGAGTTCGAAGCCAGCCGC
Organism: Kitasatospora sp. NPDC048298; assembly: GCF_043201465.1. Taxonomy (NCBI): domain Bacteria; kingdom Bacillati; phylum Actinomycetota; class Actinomycetes; order Kitasatosporales; family Streptomycetaceae; genus Kitasatospora; species Kitasatospora sp. NPDC048298. Next base: position 23,842 of record NZ_JBICYZ010000020.1, on the reverse strand, counting down.
ACCGCCAGGCTGCTGACCGAGTGGTGCGGCTTCGACGTCCCCGTGCACCCCGTCATCGCCATCGTGGGCGCCCAGAAGATCACGCTCGGCGCGGACTCCGGGGTGACGGTCGTAGATGGCGAGCAGATTGCCTCCGTCCTGCCCGCCCGGCCGGCCGTGCTGTCGCCGAACCGGGTGGATCGAATCTTCACCATCGCCCGCCACCGCCACGTCTGGAGCCAGATGGGCAAGCGCGGCAGGAAGGCCCGCTGACTCAGCTCGCCCGCGGCATGTCGAGGAGCATCCGCCTGTCGTGCGTCCGGACGTGCGGGGCCTTCTCGCACTGTAGGACGATCTCCTCCGGGGCAAGCCACGCGAGTTCGTCGGCCCCCACAGCGGTCGACTGCGCCGGAGCGACTTCCGGACACTCGGGAGGGACGACCCGCCGGCGGCTTCTGGCACGCCCGTGGCGCAGCCGGAGTAGGACCCCAGCAACGGCGAAGGGCCAGCTCGACCGGGATCACCCGGCGAACTGGCCCTTCGTGCTGTGAGCCCCCTGTCGGGTTCGAACCGACGACCCCCGCTTTACAAGAGCGGTGCTCTGGCCAGCTGAGCTAAGGAGGCACGGTGGCCGTCCGCGAGGGATCACGGCGGCACCGGGGGGCAGTCTACCGGGCGCGGGGGACGGGATGGGGGGATATCCAGGGGTTGGTGGGATGGGTGGACGTGATGGAACCGATGCCGAAATCGGGTCGGGTGGGGGCTGACAAGCGGCGGAAGCGCAGGTAGCGTCGCCGGGAGTCGGCTCGTGTAGTGGTTCAGACCACTGGTGGGCCGGCGGAGCACGAACCCACCCCCCTTTACTCGGATCGTCCGGCACGTTCCTGCCGGTGAAGGAGAGCAACGACCATGGCTTCTGTCACGTACGACAAGGCGACCCGCGTCTACCCCGGGGCGGACAAGCCCTCGGTGGACGCGCTGGACCTGGAGATCGCGGACGGCGAGTTCCTCGTGCTCGTCGGCCCCTCGGGCTGCGGCAAGTCGACCAGCCTGCGCATGCTGGCCGGTCTGGAGGACGTCAACGCCGGTGCGATCCGGATCGGCGACCGGGACGTCACCCACCTGCCGCCGAAGGACCGGGACATCGCCATGGTGTTCCAGAACTACGCGCTCTACCCGCACATGACCGTCGCCGACAACATGGGCTTCGCGCTCAAGATCGCCGGCGTGAACAAGGCGGAGATCCGCACCAAGGTCGAGGAGGCCGCGAAGATCCTCGACCTCACCACGCTGCTGGACCGCAAGCCGAAGGCGCTCTCCGGCGGTCAGCGCCAGCGCGTCGCGATGGGCCGTGCGATCGTCCGCCAGCCGCAGGTCTTCCTGATGGACGAGCCGCTGTCGAACCTGGACGCCAAGCTCCGCGTCTCGACCCGCACCCAGATCGCCGGCCTGCAGCGCCGCCTGGGCATCACCACGGTGTACGTCACCCACGACCAGACCGAGGCGCTCACCATGGGCGACCGGGTCGCGGTGCTCAAGGACGGTCTGCTGCAGCAGGTCGACACCCCGCGCAACATGTACGACAAGCCCGCCAACCTCTTCGTGGCCGGCTTCATCGGCTCGCCGGCCATGAACCTGGTCCAGGTGCCGCTGGTGGACGGCGGCGTGAAGTTCGGCGGCTCGGTCGTCAACATCTCCCGCGAGAACCTGGCCGGCGCCGGCGCCGACAAGACGGTGACCGTCGGCATCCGCCCCGAGCACTTCGAGATCGTCCCGGCGGGCGGCATCGAGGGCGTCGCGGTGACGGTCAACGTGGTCGAGGAGCTCGGCTCGGACGGCTTCGTCTACGGCACCACCCAGATCGGCGGCGAGGACCACGACCTGGTCGTCCGCGTCCCCGGCCGCCAGATCCCGGCCCGCGGCGAGACCATCCACGTCGTGCCGATCGCCAACGAGACCCACGTCTTCTCCACCAGCTCCGGCCTGCGTCTGAGCAACTGACGCGGACTGCGCGTCACCAAACGCCACCAAGTTTCACGACGTGTCACGACACGTCACGGCACGCCCCGGAGCCCGTCGGACCCTCGCGGTCCGGCGGGCTCCGTCCGTACGCCCCGCGTCAACACGGCAAGGGGACGAAACCGGACACCGTGTCACTCGATGGTGTAACGGAGGGCGATCCGGCCCGTACCCACCGCTACTCTCCTGAGGGTGAAGCAGCTGTTGCGCCGTATCGGCCAGACCGTCGCCCTGACCCTGCCGGTCGTCCTGGTGACCACCGGCACCCTCGCCGTGACCCGGGTCCCGTGGGCCCCGCCGACCGGGCTCGACCAGCAGGTCGTGGCGGCGTCCAGCGGCGACGGCGCCGGGATCGGGCGCTCCAACAACGCGGCCGGCGCCGTGGCCAAGGCCGCGGACGGGCTCGCCCCGCAGGAGTCGCTGCGGGTGGCCCTGCTGGACGAGCTGCGCGCCAAGAACCCTTCCGCCGCGCTGGACCTGCTGGAGCGCTCGATGCGCGAGCAGCCCTCGCTGACGCCCTACTGCACCTCGCTGTCCACCGAGTTGGGCAAGGCGGCGGTGCGCAAGTACCAGGGCGACGTCCAGCGGGCGCGCTCCTTCGCCCGCCCGGTCTGCGACGGTTCGTTCGCGGCCGGCGTCGTCGGCTGAGGACGCCGGGCACGCCGAGTACGCCGGGCAGGCCGAGCAGGCCGAGGACATAGAAGGCCTCAAGGCCTCGAAGTCCCAAGGCCCGAAACCCGAGGCCACCGAGGCGGCGGACGCCCCCGTCCGCCGCCTTATTGTTCAGGCATGAGCGCTGACTCCGGCCCCGCCGCCGACCTCCCGTCCGCCCCGCACCCGCAGCCCCGGCCGACCACGACGCCCGTGACCCAGGCCGTCATCCTGGCCGGCGGCCAGGGCTCCCGGCTGCGCCCCTACACGGACGACCGCCCGAAGCCGCTGGTCGAGATCCCCGGGACGGGCACGCCGATCCTGGGCCACCAGCTGGCCTGGCTGGCCGAGGAGGGCGTCACCGACGTCGTGGTCTCCTGTGGGCACCTCGCCGACGTGCTGGAGGAGTGGCTGGACAGGGCGGACCTGCCGCTGCGGGTGCGCACGGTGGTCGAGGCGGAGCCGCTCGGGCGCGGCGGCGGGCTCAAGTACGCGGCCAAGGCGCTGCCCCGCCCGGACGAGCCCTGGTACGCCACCAACGGCGACATCTGGACCCGCTTCAGCCTGCGCGAGATGGCCGCCTTCCACCACGAGCGGGACGCCGTCGCGACGCTCGCGCTGGCCCGGCCACGGATCCCCTGGGGCGCCGTGGAGACCGACCAGTTCGGCAACGTGCTGGACTTCATCGAGGCCCCGCCCTCGCCCTTCCTGATCAACGCCGGCCTGTACGTGTTCAGCCCGGAGTTCGCCGAGCTGCTGCCGGACGTGGGCGACCACGAGCGCACCACCTTCCCCCAACTCGCCCGCGGCAAGCGGCTGGCGGGCTACCAGCTGCCGCAGGGCGTGTACTGGCGGGCGATCGACACCGCCAAGGACCTCACCGAGGCGGCCAAGGAACTCGCCTCCGGCGCCGGCCGGACTCCCCGCTAGCCCGGACCCTCCGGTAGGCCCGGGCCGCCACACCACGCGGCCGCGGGACGGCGGCACCGCCCGCGAACGGCGATCGGCCGGGCGCTCCCCCACGGAGCGCCCGGCCGATCGCCGTCACCGGTCCCTCAGGTCGCGGTCGGCGCCCCCGGGTGGGAGGCCCGGCCGCCGGACAGGTCGGCCAGCGGCGCGCTGCCCAGCACCCCGCCGAGCAGCCCGCCGGGGTTCGGGCTGGCCTTGGAGCCCGACCCCGCGCCGCCGGCGCCCGGGGTGCCGCGCGACGCGGGTGCGGTGCCGCCCGAGCCGCCCGCCGGGGCGGACGCGGCCGGGGAGGCGCCCGACCCGGCGTCCGCCTTGCCCGGGTGCCCCTTGCCGCTGGGCGTCGGGGTGGCCGGCTTGGCGGACGGCGTGCCGGGCGGGGTGGTCACGCTCGGGGTGGGGGTGGCGGGGCGCGGCGCGGCGGGCGGGGGCGTGGTGGACGTGCCCTTGCCGCCGGGGGCGCCGGACGGGCTGCCGGACGGCCAGACCGGCGTGCCGTAGTCGGTGGCCGGGCGGTCCGGCGCCTGGTGCGCCCGGGCGCCGGTGCGGACGGCGGCGCCGAGCATCGAGCCGAGCAGCAGGGTCAGCCCGACCACGACCGTGGTGACGACGGTGCCGCGGCGCAGCACCCGGCGGCGCAGCGCCCCGGGCGTGTCCGCGCCGAACCGGCGCCAGGCCTCCAGGTTGAGCCGCCCGTCCAGCGAGGCGAACGGCGCCCCGGCGATCAGCAGCGGGCTCCACGCCGCGAGGAAGATCAGGTCCGGGGTGTCGTAGACCGGGACGGCCCGCCAGCTGACGGTGAACAGCAGCGCGGCGGAGAGCGCCATCGCCGCGCCGGCGGCGAACCGCTGCCAGAGGCCGAGGACGGTCAGCACGCCGACCACGATCTGGGTGAACGACACCACCAGGCCGGCGCCCACCGGGTGCGCCATGGCGAAGGCCAGCAGCGGCTCGGCGACCTTCCACGGGTGCAGCGAGGAGAGCCAGCGCATCATCGAGCCGCGTTCGCCGCCGTCGAAGTACACCGGGTCGCAGAGCTTGCTGAACCCGGCGTAGACCGAGAGCGAGCCGAGGACGGCGCGCAGCGGCAGCAGCACCAGGCCGAGGTCGACCCGGCGGCCCGGGTACCAGGGCTGCCTGCCCTCGGCGTCGGCGGCGGAGACCTCGGGCAGCTCGCCGCTCGGGGTCCAGCCGTGCGGCTCGCCGACCGGTCCGACGCCCGCGTGGGTGGCGGTGCCGGCGCCCTCGCGGGGCTGGCGCGGGAGGGTCCGGACGCCCGCGAGGGAGGGGAGCACCTGGGTGTCCGCCTCGACCAGGCGGACGCCGCCGGCCGGGGTGCCGCGCACGGCCTCCAGCAGCCGGGTGGCCGCCATGTCCCCGGGGGGCGCCTGGCCGGTCCAGGTGACGGCGGTGACCCGGCCCTTGCGGCGCGGCGCGCCGCCGGCCCCGGCCCCGGCCAGCGCCGGGACGGCGGAGGCGGGCACGACGACCTGCGGGGTGACCAGCGGACGGCGGATCAGGCCCTGGTTGGCGTACGGGTCGCCGAACGCGGCGCCGGTGGACAGCAGTCCGGCCGGGGCCTCGATCAGCGGCGCCACCGGGGCGCCGAGCCGGAGCCGGAAGCTCGCCTGGGTGCTGCTGAGCCGCGAAGGGTCCGACTCCACCTTGACGGTGTTGAGGCCGGGGCCCGCGTCTATCCCGGTGCTGCCGTCGCCGAACAGGGGGCGCCGAGGTGTTCTGGTGTCCACGCCCGTCTAACCGGGTGACGGCCGCTTAGGACACTCTCCCGAGTGGATGTCCGGCACACACTTGAAGTGATCATGAAAAAAGCGATCGGGCCCGGTCGGGCCCGATCGCCTTCACTCTGTTTGCGGGGAATTCGGAAGATCGCCTGCGTTCCGAACCCCGGTCGTGCTGGGCCCCGGGCGCCGGTCAGCGGCGCCCGGTGGTGCTCAGCGCTTGGCCCGCATCCGCGCGGCCTCGTACAGCACGATGCCCGCCGCGACACCGGCGTTCAGCGACTCGGTCAGGCCGGACATCGGGATCCGGACCCGCATGTCGCAGGTCTCCGAGACCAGCCGGGACAGGCCCTTGCCCTCGCTGCCCGCGACGATCACGACCGGCCCGTTCAGCAGGTCCAGGTCGCCGATCTCGGCCTCGCCGTCGGCGGCCAGGCCGACCACCATCAGGCCGGCCTTCTGGTAGGCCTCCAGGGTGCGGGTCATGTTGGTGGCCCGGGCGACGGGCAGCCGGGCCGCGGCGCCGGAGGAGGTCTTCCAGGCACCGGCGGTCATGCCGGCCGCGCGGCGCTCGGGGATGACCACGCCGTGCGCGCCGAAGGCGGCGGCGGAGCGGACCACGGCGCCCAGGTTGCGCGAGTCGGTCACGCCGTCCAGCGCGATGATCAGCGCGTCCTGGCCGGCGTCGGCGGCGTCCGCCAGCAGGTCCTCGGGGTGCGCGTACTCGTACGGCGGCACCTGGAGCACCAGGCCCTGGTGGTTCATCCCGCCGGTCATCTGGTCCAGCTGGGGCCGCGGGGCCTCCATCAGCGGGATGCCGCGGTCGTTGGCGGCCTGGAACGCGTCGCGGACCCGGTCGTCGGTGTCGATGAACTGCTGGACGTACAGCGCGTTGGCCGGCACGTCGCCCTTCAGGGCCTCGACCACGGAGTTGCGGCCGAAGACCAGCTCTGCGCTGCCCGCACCGCCGCGGCCACCGCGACCGCCGCCGCCGGCCCGGCGCATGCCGGCCCGGGCCTTGGCGTCCCGCTCGCGCTTGACCGCGGCGTTGGCGGCGCGCTGCTTCGGGTGGCCCTTGCGCTCCTCGCCGGGAGGGGTCGGGCCCTTGCCCTGGAGGGCCTTCCGGCTGTGCCCGCCGGTACCGACAGACGCGCCCTTCTTCGATCCGGGGTTGCGGCGGTTCCTGCGCTGGCTGTTGCCGGCCATGGCTGTACTTCCTGTCTGTCCGGCATGCCCCGGCCGCCCCGGTGTGCCCGGTGGCGGTCGACGGCATGCGCTACGTCATGCGGGAGGGCCGCACCGGTCCGGTACGGCCCACCCATCACCCCGATCGTCGGATGGGGTTACTGGCTGTTGATCGTCCAGCGCGGGCCGGACGGGGTGTCCTCGATCGCCAGCCCGGCCAGGCCGAGCTGGTCGCGGATGGCATCCGCGGTGGCGAAGTCCTTGCGCTCGCGCGCCGCCTGCCGCTGGTCCAGGACCAGACGGACCAGCGAGTCGACCACACCGTGGAGGTCCTCGCCGCGCTCCGCCCCGGCCCACTGCGGGTCGAGCGGGTCGAGGCCCAGTACACCGAGCATCGCACGGACCTCGGCGAGTCGCGCCACCACGCTCTCCTTGTCGTCCGCGTTCAGGGCGCTGTTGCCCTGGCGGACGGCGGTGTGCACGACGGCCAGCGCCTGCGGCACACCGAAGTCGTCGTCCATCGCCTCGGCGAAGGCCGGCGGCACCTCGGGCGCCGCGTCGACCGTCCCGCAGCGCTCGACGGCGCGCTGGATGAAGCCCTCGATCCGGCCGAAGCCGGCCTCGGCCTCGCGCAGCGACTCCTCGCTGTACTCGATCATCGAGCGGTAGTGCGGGCCCGCCAGGTAGTAGCGGAGCACGATCGGCCGCCACGCCCGGACCATCTCGGAGACCAGCACCGAGTTGCCCAGCGACTTGCTCATCTTCTCGCCGGCCATGGTGACCCAGGCGTTGTGCACCCAGAAGTTGGCGAAGTCGTCGCCGTAGGCCTTGGACTGGGCGATCTCGTTCTCGTGGTGCGGGAAGATCAGGTCCAGCCCGCCGCCGTGGATGTCGAAGGCCGCGCCCAGGTACTTGTGGACCATCGCCGAGCACTCCAGGTGCCAGCCCGGACGCCCGCGGCCCCACGGGGTCTCCCAGCTCGGCTCGCCCGGCTTGGCGGCCTTCCACATCGCGAAGTCGCGCTGGTCCCGCTTGCCGGTCTCGCCCTCTCCCTCGGGCTGGCGCAGGTCGTCCAGCTTCTGGTTGGAGAGCGCCAGGTAGTCCGGGTACGAGCGGACGTCGAAGTAGACGTTGCCGTCGGCCGCGTAGGCGTGGCCCGTCTCGATGAGCCCACGCATCATCTCGATCATCTCGGGGATGTGCCCGGTGGCCCGCGGCTCGACGGTCGGCGGCAGGCAGCCCAGCGCGTCGTAGCCGTCGTTGAAGGCGCGCTCGTTCTGGTAGCCGACCTGCCACCACGGCGTGCCGAGCTCGCGCTCCTTGGCGATGATCTTGTCGTCGATGTCGGTGACGTTCCGGACGAAGGTCACCTGGTAGCCGCGGTAGGCGAACCACCGCTGCATGATGTCGAAGTTGAGCCCGGACCGGATGTGCCCGATGTGTGGCGCCGACTGGACGGTAGCGCCGCACAGGTAGATCGAGACACAACCCGGTACAAGCGGGACGAAGTCGCGTACCTGGCGGGTGCTGGTGTCGTACAGACGAATGCTCACAGCGTCAAGCGTAGTGGGCAGCAGGGGGTGCCCCGCCACATTCCCCCGGGAAACGGTGGGCTGTGGCGGGGTCGGACGCTGCCGCGGACGCGGCTCAGATGTTGCCGAGCACCTTGCTCGGGGCGAGCCGGACGATCACCCGGACGTCGTCCGGGCCGTCCATCGTGTACTTGTCCTGCCCCATGTACTTGCCGGCCAGCTCGTCGATCAGCTCCCGGCCGCCCTCGGTGGTCATCGAGACCTCGCCGCGCGCCTCCAGGTACTCGTACGGGCTGTCCGCCGGGTTGATCAGGATCGAGACCCGCGGGTCCCGCACCAGGTTGAGGTGCTTGCGACGGCCCTGGACGGTGGAGAACAGGATGTCGTCGCCCTCCCGCTTGACCCAGACCACGGTGGACTGGGGGCTGCCGTCGGGCTGGATCGTGGAGACCACGGCGAAGCTCTTGGTGTCGAGCAGGGCCCTGGCACGGTCGGAGAGCTGGGCGGACACGGTTTACCTCTTCTCGTCGGCGGTTCGGCCCGAGCGGAAGCCCCGTACGGGCCCGAGCCGAACAGTAGCGACTCGGGCCCCGCGGACACCGGGTGAACACCCGTCAGGGACGGTTTCTTCCCGCCTGCTCAGCGTGGCCGGCTCAACGCCGCTCGTACACCAGGGCGGTGGCGATCGCGGCCAGGCCCTCGGCCCGGCCGGTCAGCCCCAGCCCGTCGGTGGTGGTGCCGGAGACGGACACCGGGGCACCGGCCGCCTCGGACAGCGCGGCCTGCGCCTCGGCCCGGCGCTTGCCGATCTTCGGCCGCACGCCGATCACCTGGACCGAGACGTTGCCGATCTCGAAGCCCGCCGCGCGGACCAGCCGGGCCGCTTCGCCGAGCAGCTTCACCCCGGACGCGCCGGCCCACTCCGGGCGGTCGGTGCCGAAGTGGGCGCCCAGGTCGCCGATCCCGGCGGCCGAGAACAGCGCGTCGCAGGCGGCGTGCGCGGCGACGTCGGCGTCCGAGTGCCCGGAGAGCCCGACCCCGGCGTCCGGCCACTCCAGCCCGGCCACCCAGAGCGGACGGCCGGCCTCGAAGGCGTGCACGTCGGTGCCGATCCCGACGCGGGGGATCACCGGGGCCTGCGGGGCGGCGGGCACCGGAGCGGCGGTCGTCGGATCAGTAGGCATCGGCGGCCCTCCTGCGGGCGAGTACGGCCTCGGCGAGCACGAGGTCCAGCGGACGGGTGACCTTGAACGCCTCCTCGTGGCCGGGCACCACAACGACCCGGCCGCCGTAGCGCTCGACCAGGCCGGCGTCGTCGGTGACCGCGGGCGCGTCGGCGGTGCCCGCGCTCTCCTCGGCCAGCGCCTTGGCGTGCACCTCGACCAGGGTGGCGCGGTCGAAGCCCTGCGGGGTCTGCACCGCGCGAAGGGTGGCGCGCTCGGGCGTGTCGAGCACCGGCTCGGGGCCGCCCGGGTTCGGCTCGACGCGCTTCACCGTGTCGGCCAGCGGCACCGCCGGCACCACCGCCCGCGCCCCGGCCCGGACGGCGGCCGCGACGGTGTCCACCACCTCGACCGGGACCAGCGGGCGGGCCGCGTCGTGCACCAGCACGATCCCGACCTCGTCCGGGATCGCGGCCAGGCCCAGCCGGACCGACTCCTGGCGGGTCGCCCCGCCGGCCACCACCCGGATGTCCTTGTCGTCCAGCCCGTGGCTGTCCAGCAGGGCGACCACCTCGGCCACCCCGTCGGCGGGCGCGGCGACCACGACCAGGCCGACCGCCCGGCTGCGGGCCAGGGCCCGGACGGCGTGCACCAGGAGCGGCACGCCCCCGAGTTCCCGCAGGGCCTTCGGGGCCCCCGGCCCCAGCCGCTCACCGCGTCCGGCGGCGGGCACCACTGCTGCTGCGACTGCTCCTGACGCGTTCAGGTTTCACTCCTTCGGCGAAGTGGGTATGGCCATGGCGTGCCCGGCGGGCGCACCGGGCCCCTTCCGAAGAACCACGGTCCACCGCCCGCCGCACAGCTCCGCAAGCTCCGCACGACAACGGGTGCAGAAACGCTCTTGCAGGCCTGGGCCGGCTGGGGCGGGTGGCGTGGTCCGGACATGCCTCAGCGCCCGAAGTGCCACTGCACCACTCGCGAACGGTTCGTCCGCGGAGTGGTGCGTCGGCACCGGGCGCTGTGAGCGTTGGGCGGCAGCCCGACCGCACTGCGGTGGCGTGCGCTACGAGGCGAGGACCTCGTCGAGCAGCGTCTCCGCCTTGTCCTCGTTGGTGTTCTCCGCCAGCGCGAGCTCGCTGACGAGGATCTGGCGCGCCTTCGCGAGCATCCGCTTCTCGCCGGCCGAGAGGCCGCGCTCGCGCTCGCGGCGCCACAGGTCGCGGACGACCTCGGCGACCTTGATGACGTCGCCCGAGGCGAGCTTCTCCAGGTTCGCCTTGTAGCGACGGGACCAGTTGGTCGGCTCTTCCGTGTACGGTGCCCGCAGCACCTCGAAGACCCGGTCCAGACCCTCCTGGCCGACCACATCGCGCACGCCGACGAACTCCGCGTTCTCGGCGGGCACGCGGAGCGTCAGGTCTCCCTGCTGCACCTTGAGCACCAGGTAGGTCTTGTCCACACCTTTGATCTGGCGAGTTTCGATGGCCTCGATCAGCGCGGCCCCGTGATGGGGGTAGACCACCGTGTCGCCAACCTTGAACGTCATGTGACAGGACCCCTTCCGTGGCTTTCCAGAATAACACGCTTCTCGGCGCACCCGAAGGGCGTTTTCGCAGGTCAGGGCCGGTCTCGGGGCTTGACAAGGACCCCCATGACGTGCTGCGACCAGTGTTCGAGAGGGGCTTCCCGCAGGTCGGAGGCGGTTCCGGGGTTCGGCGAAACCCTTGCGCAACACCCCCGCAACCATGATTGGATCTTGAGCTTTCACCCCTTTCCGGGTCGCGGCCGAATCGTTATTCGATCTTGGTCGAAGCTTGTCCGTCACGTGACCCGAACATGTCGACCGTACCGCCGGACGGCCCCCGGCGGGCCCCGGGAGTGCGACACGGGGACCACCCCGTGAGGAGCGCATAAGCGAGGTCGATAATCTGAGACCTGACCTACCGACACGTGACCTAGGAGAAGCCGCCGCCGTGAGCCGCAGCCTTCGACGCGGCAGCATCGCCGCCATCGCCGCCATCGCCATCGCCTCGCTGTCCTCCTGCGCCGCCGGCAACACGCCGGACACCCTGCAGATCAAGCCGGATAACGCGGCGGCGACCGTCGGAACGCACCTCCGACTGAACAACATCGTGGTCGTCACCGGCGAGGGCGCCGTCGGCGACCACACCGGTCCCGCGAACGTGGTCGTGAACATCGCGAACACCGCGGACATCCCGGCCGAGCTCCAGTCCGTCACCGTCGGCGGTGCCGCTACCACCTTCGCGGACGCCGCCGGCGCGCCGCTGTCCAGCATCGTCATCCCGGCCGGTGGAGCCGTGGCGATCGGCGGTCAGGGCAACCCGACCGCCACCGCCGCCTCCGCGACCGTCCCCGTCGGCGGCTTCGCCCCGACCGTCTTCGCCTTCAAGGACGGCCAGAAGGTCGAGGCCCAGGCCTCCGTGAGCCCGGACTCGGGCGAGCACGGCCACGGCCTCTACCAGGGTTACGGTCCGACCCCGTCGCCGACCGCCACCCCCGCCAAGACCACCACCCCCGGTGCCACCGCCCCGGCCACCGGTACCACCCCGGGTGCCCCGACCACCGGTGGCGCCGTCCCGGCCGGCACCACCGCCCCGGCCCTCCCGGCCGCGCACTGACGCCGCACTCCGCCTCCGGCGGGCCCGCCCGGGCCCGCCGGAGCGACGCGAAGGCCCCCTCCGGCTGCTGCCGGCGGGGGCCTTCCGCGTGGTCGGGACGGTTTACGGCTCGAACTTGTAGCCCAGGCCGCGTACGGTGACCAGGTAGCGCGGCGCGCCCGGGTCCGGCTCGATCTTGGCCCGCAGGCGCTTCACGTGGACGTCCAGGGTCTTGGTGTCGCCGACGTAGTCCGCGCCCCACACCCGGTCGATCAGCTGCATCCGGGTGAGCACCCGGCCCGCGTTGCGCAGCAGCATCTCCAGCAGGTCGAACTCCTTGAGCGGCAGGTCGACCTTGGCGCCGTCCACCGTCACCACGTGGCGGTCGACGTCCATCCGGACCGGGCCCGCCTCGAGGGCGCCCGGGCCGTTGCCGTTGTCCCCCGCGCCGCCGTCCTCGCCGCGGCGGCGCAGCACCGCGCGGATCCGCGCGACCAGCTCGCGGGTGGAGTACGGCTTGGTGACGTAGTCGTCAGCGCCTATCTCCAGACCGACGACCTTGTCGATCTCGCTGTCCTTGGCGGTCACCATGATCACCGGGACGTTGGAACGCACCCGGAGCTGGCGGCAGACCTCCGTGCCGGGCAGGCCCGGCAGCATCAGGTCGAGCAGGACGAGGTCGGCACCATTGCGTTCGAACTGCTCCAGGGCGTCGGGGCCGGTGGCGGCGACGGCCACCTCGAAGCCCTCCTTGCGGAGCATGTACGAGAGGGCGTCGCTGAACGACTCCTCGTCCTCGACCACCAGTACTCGGGTCACGATCAGGCCTCCGGGGCAAGCTGAGGGGTTGTGTCTGACAGGTGTTGTTCCCGCTCCCCGGCGGGGAGCGAACGGGCCTTGCGGTCCGTGGTGAGGGTCGGGGGTGCGGCGGGGTCGCCGCCCGGCGCGTGGTCCGTCCCGTCGTCGAACTCGTCGTCGGGCTCGTCCTCCACCGGGGCCCGCCCGGCGGGCAGGCGGACGGTGAAGGTCGAACCCTGGCCCTCGACACTCCACACCGAGACGGTGCCGCCGTGCGAGGCCGCGACGTGCTTGACGATGGACAGGCCCAGACCGGTGCCGCCGGTCGCCCGGGAGCGGGCGGGGTCGACGCGGTAGAACCGCTCGAAGACCCGCTCGCGGTCCTTCTCGGAGATGCCGATGCCCTGGTCGGTGACCGAGATCTCGATGAGCTCGCCGTCCGCCTCCCCGAGAGCCGCGGCGCTGGAGATCCGGCGGGTGGCGATGGCCACCCGGGTGCGGGGCGGGCTGTAGTTGACGGCGTTCTCGACCAGGTTGCCGAGCGCGGCGGCGAGCTGGCCGCGGTTGCCGTGCAGGTAGAGGCCGGCGATGCCGCCCGCCGCGATCAGGATCTGCTTGGCGGCGGCCTGCTGGCGGCAGCGGTCGATCGCCTCGGCGATCAGCTCGTCCACCGCGACCGGCTCCGGGTCGACCATCAGCCGGTCGTCCTGGACCCGGGAGAGGTCGATGATCTCCTGGACCAGGCTGGCCAGCCGGGCCGCCTCGACCTGCATGCGGCCGGCGAAGCGCTGTACCGCCTCCGGGTCGTCGGACGCGTCGACGACCGCCTCGGAGAGCAGCGACAGGGCACCGACCGGCGTCTTGAGCTCGTGGCTGACGTTGGCCACGAAGTCCCGGCGGACGGCCTCCACCCGGCGCCGCTCGGTCTGGTCCTCGACCAGCACCAGCACCAGTCGGGAGCCCAGCGGGGCCACCCGGACGGAGACCGCGAGCGGCTCCGCCGCGCGGGCCGCGCCCGGCCGGGGCACCTCCAGTTCGACCTGGCGGATCTCGCCGTCCCGGCGGGTGGAGCGGGCCAGCGAGAGCATCTGGTCCACGGCGACGGCGCCACCGCGCACCAGGCCCATCGCGTACGCCGCCGAGCTGGCCTTGACCACCTCGTCGCCCTCGCCCAGCACGATCGCGCAGGAGCGGAGCACGGAGAGCACGGTGTCGACCCCGGGCGGCAGCGGCGGCTCGGGGTTGCCGGTGCCCAGGGACTGGTGCCGGCCGGGGTTCCTGCCGCCGGTTCCGCTGTACCTGCCCTTGGCCTGCTCGCGCTCGCTCCAGCGGAAGGCGATGGAGGCGGTGAGGCCGACGCCGAGCCCGGCTATGGCACAGGCAGCGGCGGCGGCCACGTTCACGTCCATGTGGCCAGCGTAAGCGCACGGCCAGGGCACTCCCCAAGCGTGGGATCAAGGCATCGACCATGCGTTGCCGAGAATTCACCTTCAGGTAGCTGCCGATTCACCGGAGCGGCCGTGCACCGTCGCCCTGGCGGCGGAAAGTTGGCCAGGCAGCCCGTGTGGGAGAGATCGGTGTGCCGAACAGCGGCCACCGGCTCGGGTGTGCGCGTACGATGCGCGCCACCAGCAGCGGTCACCCGGACGCCGGAACGACGGTCGGACGGGCTGGCCGGTCGGCACCGCCACCGACACAGCTACTGAGGAGAGAACATGCGCGACGCGTACCACGAGGAACTCGATGCGATCGGCGACAGCCTGGTCGAGATGGCCCGGCTGGTCGGATCGGCGATGGGCCGGGCCACCACCGCCCTCCTCGACGCGGACCTGGCGCTGGCGGAGAGCGTGATCGCCGCCGACGAGAAGGTCAACGACCTCCACCACGAGCTGGAGAACCGGGCCATCGACCTCCTCGCCCGCCAGCAGCCGGTCGCCACCGACCTGCGCATCGTCGTCACCTCGCTGCGGATGAGCGCCGACCTGGAGCGCTGCGGCGACCTCGCCCGGCACGTCGCCAAGGTCGCGCGGATGCGCTACCCCGACACCGCGGTGCCAGGCGACCTGCACTCCACCGTCCTGGAGATGGGCCAGCTCGCCCAGCGCCTGGTGGCCAAGGCCGGCCTGGTCATAGCCACCAAGGACGTCGACAAGGCCCTGGAGATGGAGCAGGACGACGACGCGATCGACTCGCTGCACCGCGAGCTGCTGTCGCACCTGATCGACGAGCGCTGGCACCACGGCATCGAGACCGCCGTCGACATCACCCTGGTCGGCCGCTACTACGAGCGCTTCGCGGACCACGCGGTGTCGGTCGCCAAGCGCGTGGTGTACCTGGTGACGGGCGAGCACGTGGCCGACTTCGTGGCCGCCACCGAGGCCGCCGAGGCCGCGCCGGTCGACTGACCGCCGGTCCCGGTAGCGGCGGTCGCGGTACCGGCAGGCGCGGTACCGGCAGGCGCCGTGGCTGCCCGGCTCACCCCGAGGGGTGAGTAAACCCGTGACGAGGGTGGTGCGGGCGCACGGTCCTCCGTGCGCCCCACCCCTGCGCGCCCGTTGACGTCCCCTCCGTTCGGCGGTTTCACTCGACGGTGGGGGCACAGGAGTGCGCCCGTCCTTAGGAGGGAAGCTCGATGAAGGCCAACCCGACCCGACCGGCAACCGCCCACGACACCGTCGAGCCACTCGCCCCGAAGCTGCTCCCCGTCCTCGCCGCCGGCTGCGGCTGCGGCCCGGGCTGCGGCTGCGGCTGCCAGTCCGGCGCGCCCTGCCAGTGCGGCGGCGCCGACGGCGGCTGCTGCGGTGGCCACTGAGCGGCCCGCCGCCCGTGGAGGCCCCGAGGTGCACGGCCTTCCGGCGGCCGTGCACCTCGCTCGTGCCGCCGTCCCCTCGCGGGGTCAGAACCTGACGTCGGTGCAGGAGTAGAAGGCGTTCCCGGTGTCGGCGATCGTCCAGACCGCGACGACCACCTGGTGCCCGGTGCGCCCGCTCGGGATGGTCGCGGTGTGGCTGAGCGTGCTCGGCACCTGCACCCCGCCGTACGGGACGGTCAGGAAGGGCGTCAGGTCCAGGTTGGCCCGGGTGACGGGCCGGCTCGCGTCGTAGCCCGGCTTGGTCATGTAGTACCGGAAGTCCGTGGTCGCGTGCCGGGCGGTGAACGCCCAGGTGAAGGTGAGCTGCCGGCCCGCCGTCACCGGGGTGGTCGGCCAGGCGCCCGCGTGGGGGTCGTCCAGCTCGGCGAAGCGCGCGTTGCCGCCGGCGCAGATGGTGCCGTCCGAGGGGCCGAGGGCCGGGAAGCCCTTGGGGCCCTCGACGCTCTGCGGCTCCCACTGGATGTCGCCGCAGTCCCACGGGACGCCGTCGACGTGGGTGTCGCAGAGCGCGGCGCGGCTGGGCGGGGTCGAGATCCAGCCGTGGGACGAGGCCGGGAAGGCGAGGGTCAACGGGATCGCCAGCGCGGCGACGGCCGCCCCGACGATGTGGCGTGTGCGCATGGTGCTCCTCCGTGGGGGTGGATGGAGTGTGCGCCGGGGCACAGACGCGCGCGTTGGGGGTGCGGCGGCCCGAACGGGGGGATCCTGGCATGCCTGCGCCGGTCCGGTGCCCTCACGGTAGGAGCCGCCGGCCGAGCCCGTCAATGGTCTGAACCACTTTGCCGACTACCCAACTCCCTTGCCAGGCAATCGGGTTGGCCTCGAACCGACCGAAAACGAACGAAGGCCCCGCCACCCGGTCTGCCCGGGCAGCGGGGCCGTAGCGGCAAGTGGCCTACTTCTTGCCCTGGGTCTGGCCTGTCGGTTTTGCGGGCCTGGTCAACTGGCTCTGGCCTGGGGCTGATCCGTCGACGCTTGTCATCGTTGGCCGCCCCTGGCCGACGCCGGACGGCCCACAGGCGGCCCAGATCCCACACCACACCGAAGCCGCTGACTCTGCTTCAAGGTCGCACCGGAGGGGCACGCTCGAAGTCAATTTCCTATTCAGGAGCGATCGTCGCCGTAAACGTCTTAACGCACGCTCTCAACCGGTATGCTGAGTGATGTTCAGCTCCAACGGTCTCGCGCGCCTCGGCGAGCGGCCGAGGGCCTCGTGTTTACGGGGCAATTCAACCCGAGGAGCTGGGCAAACATGGGAAAGCGGCGGTCACCTGCCAAGATGCCGGAGAGTCAGCCCTCTTGGGGGCCGATCCTCATCGCAGCGTTTACGGCGGTGACGGCTATCGCGAGCTGCGTAGAGCAGCTGGTGCGCTGAACTAGCGCTCCCCCATGGTCGAGAGCAGGACCGGAAGACGTCCGGGGCTAGCGCGAGCAAGCCCGGCCGTTGTCAAGTCGGCCGGACTCACTCGACCTCTCTACACAAGAGCCCGGGTCTGGTTGCCGCCAGGTCCGGGCTTCTTGTTGCAGAAGCTAGTGAAGCAACCCGTTCGTTGCTTCCAGACTTCAACCGAGAAGTTTGAAGCAACTTGCTTAGTTGCCAGCTGGCAAGAACTTGCTGTCAGCTGACAACAACAAGAGAACTGTATCAACGGAGCCACATGAAAAGTGCCATTTTGGCTCCTCGCAGTTCCTCGTAGTTGCTCGCAACTCCTCGTAGTTCCTCGCTGCTTCTGGTTGATGCCAACGTCTCCTCCTCGAAGGATCACCGCTCGAAGGACCTTCTTGCAACACACGCGAGGTCCAACCGGCTTGACTTACGGCAACTGACAGAACGCCACAGCAGCGTCGTCACTGACCTTGTATCGCGGCCATCGAAGTCCGTCAGGGTCACTGGCCTCAGCCTTTCGAACGGTTGAGATCAGCCCGTCAGCGCCAGCCTCCCGGAGCGTGACGAAGGCGTCCGACCACGATGCGGCGCGGTACTCGGTGACGAGGCGCGAGGCCCCGTCGGACAGGACGACTGCCGCCCGAACGTCGGCCAGCAGCACCGTGCCCGCGATCGCGTGGTGTGCCGCCTCGCCGTTGGAGGTGGCAACCCAGTAGCCGTCCACGGTGTTTCGGGTGAGCCGTTGGGCCTCGACCATCCTGCGGACGGCCTCTGTGTGCTCGGGCGTCCCGGTGGCGAACCGTTCCGTCTCCGCTCGGAGTTCGGGCACCACGGTGTCCACCCGCAGGTCGGTGACTACCTGGTAGTCGTCGGCCCGCTCGAAGACGATCGGCGAGTCGGCGAGGACCAGGTAGTCGAAGTGCTCGGCTCCGGCCCGCAGGATCGAGACCGTTGCCGATGGCGTACCAGGGTTGGCGAGGTCGCACCCGGGGTGGAGCGCTGCAACCTGGTCGAGGGCTTGTTCCAGCCCGTCGGCCAGCGGCCGGCCGGGCTCTGCCAGTGCGGCCACCAGGTGGCCACCCAACTGGGCGACGTACCAAGGGACTCCGTGACGACAGCCGGTGTCCAGCCCGGCCGTGCTCAGGCCATCGAGGACCACGGCGAGCGCGGGCGTGGCCGCCACCCAGTCTTCGTTCGGGTTGGCTCCACCCGGAGCGGTGGCGATGGAGACGCGCATCTGTCAGCCCTCGTGTCGGTAGATCGGGGTAACCCTGCTGCTCTCCAGAACTTCCAGAGTCTCCGGGTCGTAACGGCAGGAGATCAGCGTGGAGAAACGCTTCGTCCGAACCTCGCGGTACAGCTCGCCGAGGTGGTTCTCCAGGTAGTGCACGACGCCGTTCGCGCCGATCGCGTGGATGCCCGCGACGTAGAGGAACGTGCCCTTGCCGTCGAGGCGGGGAAGCCGAGCGAGGTAACCGACGTCCCCGGCCGTGCCGTCCACATCGATCGGGGAGCGGTACTCGGTCTCGGTGTGCAGGTCCACCAGGTGCCAGGCAGAGTCCTTGCGGAACCGCAAGTTGTCGTCACCTTCGAGCACCTGGGCCACGATCGGGGACAGCCGCGGACCGCAGATGACGACCAGGTGCTCGCGGTTGAGGTTCACGATGCCGGACGGCGGAATGACCTCGTACTCGGAGTCGAGCTTCAGGCCCGCGAACAGCTTCCGCAGGTGCTCGTAGTTGTTCAGGTCTTCCCTGGTCACGACCTGGCTTGGGTTCTCGTCCGGGGACTTCCCCGCCTCGTACTTACCGCCGACTGCCACGGTCATCGGGCCGAGACCGAAGAAGGCCCGCTCCGGCGCGGGGCCGGCCGACGCGAGCTGACCGACACGCCCACGGCTTACGCCGAGCAGGGCGGCAATCTCGGTCTGCGACATGCCCGACGCCGACGCCTCCTCGATGGCCTCCCGACGGACCCGGGACAGCTCGACCACCCGGTTCTGGTAGTCCGCCATCAGGGCAATCGCCGCCTTGGCCCGGTCGATCGGGACGGCCACGTTGGTTACCCGCTCAAGCTCCTCGTGCATCGTGATCCCTTCACTGCCTAGGGGGGCAAAGCAAGCCTACCGCTAGAGGGGCTTGACGCACAGATAGGGACTGCCTACCTTGGGTATCGCGAGAGAGCGAAAGCCCCCCTAAGCAACCTGAGAGTGGGCCTAGCACTTCTCTGACCTGCCCAAACGCAGCGAAGCGGCGCCCCAACCGCCAAGTCAGTACGCCGCTTCGTGCCCCAGTGAAGGGAGTTCCATCATGCACGCTTCGTTCGCCGCTCAGCCGTCGCTGACCACCGGCGCGGTGGAGGAGAACGTCTCGCTGTTCGGCGAGACGGAGCCGGGCCAGGACGAGGCCCGCCTGTCGGTGCGGGTGTCGTTGTCGCTGCGGTTCTTCGACCTGGTGGGCCTGCTGGCCTTCCACCCGGCGATGATGCTCACCGCCTCGGACCTGCTGAAGTCCGAGGAGCTGGCGGAGGCCCTGCGGTTCGCGATCATCTCCTCCGACGCCGACCAGATCGAGGAGTACTCGGAGCTGGCCCGTACGGCGCTGTCGCACCCGCGCCGGTCGTTTTACGCGTACACCAAGCTCGTGGCCGAGGCCGTCACCCGCACGTTCGGCATGACCGCCCCGCAGCCGCCCACCGCGCCGGCCGTGAACACCCTCCGGCTCGTCGCCGCCTGACACCACCTCGTCGGGTGAGCGCTCACCGACGCTCACGGGCGCTCACCACTCGCTCACCCGACCGCCCGGCTTCAACCCCGACTGGCCCGGTTTCAACCGCAGTCGGCCGACTTTCAAGGGCACGCGCTCAGCGGTGAACACCCGACTGTTCACCGCCGCTCACCGGACCGTTCCCGGCGTTACCCGCCGACCGTTCCCGTGTTCCGGGAAGCGCTTCCCGCTCTTTACCCCCATGCATCGGTCGCCCACTGACCAGGCGTCACGGACCGGCCGCTACCCGACTTGCTCACCGGCGCTCACCCCGATCGTTCCCGCGTTCCCGGTAGCGCTTCCCGCCCTTGCAGGAGTAGCTGTGACCAGTCAGAACGGGGCCGACTCCCGCGCCCCCGAACCTCCACCACCCGGAGCTGAAACCCCGGCCCGCGCCGCTGAAACGGGCCCGGCCGTGAGCGCCGTTCACCCCGGTGTTCACCGGCTCGTTCACCCCGCCGCTGAAGCGTTCACCGGGGCCGCTGAAGCCCCGGCCCGCGCCCTTGAAGCGGCGCCCGGCGGCCCTGAAACGGGCCCGGCCGCGAGCGGTGAACGCGGTGCCGTGAGCGCCGGTGAGCGCCCGGTGAACACCCCCGGCGCCAGCGCCGCTGAAACGCCCGACCGTGCGGTTGAAGCGGCCCCGGACGGGGTTGAAGCGGCCCTGCTGCCCGACCCGATCGCGTTGCCCGCTCCGGTGCGGGACGCGCACCGCTCGACCGCCCGGTGGGCCGCCGACCGGTTCGTGAGCGTGCTTCGGCGGATCAGCCCGGCCGTGGTGCTCGACCGGTGGGGACAGCCGGTCGGGATCCCCGAGTACGGTTCCCCCGCCTTCG
The DNA here is from genome assembly GCF_043201465.1 of Kitasatospora sp. NPDC048298. Lineage (NCBI taxonomy): Bacteria > Bacillati > Actinomycetota > Actinomycetes > Kitasatosporales > Streptomycetaceae > Kitasatospora > Kitasatospora sp. NPDC048298. The sequence goes on along the minus strand of NZ_JBICYZ010000020.1, from coordinate 3,335 downwards.
CCGCCCTTCCGCCGGGCGACCCGCGCCGCGAAGCCGCCCTCATCACCGCCGCCGAAGCCTGGCGCCAGCAGGCCGAGGAAGCCCCGCTCTACCTGCACGCCAGCATGCGCACCAACATCGTGCTCGGCGAGCAGGCCCGGGCCGCGTGGGTGGCCGAGGACGAAGCCTCCTGGAAGCGCCTGGTGCGCACGGTGCGGGCCTGGTCGAACCACCCGACCGCGCTGGAGCTGGCCGAGCGCCGCACCCGCGCCGCCGAGGCCGCCCGACGGCCCGTGAGCGCCTCGGCCGGGTGGCCGCCGGTGGCCATCCCCGGACAGCCCGGCTGGCACCGCCACCACCTGCCCGACGGCCGCCAGGCCGACCTGCCCGACACCACCAGCCTCGCGGAGAGCGCCTGATGCCCGTCGAACTCCACCTGGCCACCGCCGCCGACGGCCGACCACAGGCCCAGCAGAACCCGATGTACGACCCGGCACCCGGCATCGTCCGCCCCGACCGGCCCGGGCCCGTTCCGGACCCGGAGGTGTTCTGCGGCTGGGCCGGAGAGACCGTCGCCGCCCTCGACCCCACCACCGAGGCCGACCCCGTCGGCGTCCTGGCCAACCTCCTCTCGGCCGCAGGCGCCGCCATCGGCCCCGGGCCGTTCATGTGGATCGGCAACGACCGCCACCCCGCCCTGATCTGGGCCCTCACGGTCGGCGCCACCTCCATGGGCAGGAAGGGCGCCGCCACCAACACCGTGCGCCGCCTGCTGAAGGCCGCCGTGCCGGACTTCATCGCCAGCAACACCCGCTCCGGCCTCTCCTCCGGCGAAGGCCTGATCGAGATGGTCCGCGACGGCGACGGCGACAAGGACCCCGGCGTCCTCGACAAGCGCCTGTGGGTGGTCGAGTCCGAGTACGCCGTCACCATGGCCCGGGGCCGACGCGAAGGCTCCTCCCTGGGCGGCATCCTGCGCCAGGCCTGGAACGGCGAAGACCTCGGCGTGATGAACCGGGACGCGCTGCACGCCACCGCCCCGCACGTCGCCGTCGTCGGCCACATCTCTCCACGTGAGCTGCGCGCCAGGATGCAGGACGCCGAGATGGCCGGCGGCTCCTACAACCGCTTCCTGCCCATCGCCCTGTGGCGCAACCTCCTCCTGCCGGACGCCCCCGGTGCCTCCGACGAGCTGATCGACAACCTCGCCTCGGCCTGGCGGACCGTACTCACGGACGCCCGCCGCATCGGGGAGGTCCGGCTCACCCCCGAGGCCGCCCAGCTCTGGCGCGACGAGGTCTACCTGGCACTGTGCGGGGACGAGGCCGACGAGGGCCCGCTGGCCGAGTTCACCGCCCGCGCCGCCCCCTACGCCAAGCGCGCCGCCATGGTCTACGCCCTGACCGACCACACCGACCGCATCGGCGAACAGCACCTGCGCGCCGCCTGGGCCCTCGTCCGGTACGCCCGCGCCAGCGCCGCCCACATCCTCGGCCCCACCGCCGCCGCCAGCACCGGCGACCCGGACCTGGACAAGCTGGCCGCCGCCGTGAAGGCCGCCGGGCCCAGCGGGCTGACCGGCGACGAGGTGTACCGGCTCTTCAAGCGCCGCAACGCCGCCTACCGCTCCGACCTCACCGCCCGTCTGTGCCAGCTCCCCGGCTTCGCCGCCGCCCAGGTGCCCGGCGAAGGACGCCACCGGACCGTCTTCCTCTTCGCACCCCCGGGGTGAAAAGGGTGAGAAGGGTGGAAAGGGCCCTGACCTGCGAAAACACCGGGTGCTAAGCGGGGTGGAAAGGAGTGCCAAGCCCCCCGCTCCACCCACGGCCCCGACCCTTTCCACCCCTTTCCACCCCGCTTTCCACCTCCCAAAAACGCAGGTCAGACCCCTTATCAACCTTTCCACCCTTTCCACCCCGCACCCCGACCAGAAAGGCCCACCACTATGACCCGCCCGACCACTACCAGCACCGCCCGACCGGCCGCACGAACGGACGCTCCACCGGCCACCCCTGAGCCCCGGGCGCGCTCCCCACCAGGCCTCAGTGGGCCCCGCTCCGCCCCAACCACAGTCGCCACTCGGGGGCACACATGCCAGACGGGAACGGACCCGGCGTCCACTACCAGGACGCACCCCCGCTCCCCTCCCCCCTCCAGAGAGCGCCCCTGACGGCGTTGTTGTCGCAGGTCAGAGCAACAACAACAACCACAACAACGCCGAGCGGGGGCATCGGAGAGGGGTTCGCCCAGCACGCCAAACCCCACCCAGGAAAGCCCCTTCCTCGCCCGCTCAGGGGCCCGCAACAGACTCCCCCTCCAGGCCGGGGACGGGAGAGAGGCGCCGCCCCCACCGGCCTTCCTCGACCGGCCCCGTCCGACCCCGCCCTCCTCTCCTCCCCTCCCCCCGCCACCCCCGCCCCGGCGTTGTTGCCAACGTTGGCCCAGGTCACAGTGCCAACACCAACGCCAACAACACCGCCGAGCGGGGGCACCGAGGGGCCCGCCCCGCCCCACCCCCAGGCTCCGGAGATTCCCCCGCCTCGCGCCCTCCCTGATGCCGGGCCTGACACCCCCTGACACCTGACAGCCCTGACACCCAAACCCCTAGGCAAACGCGAGTGTCAGGGGTCCCCGGCACCGCCTGACACCCACCCCTGACACCTCGGCTGACACCCCGCTGAGAGAGCACGACCGCCGCTCGGTCGCCACTGCCCAGCCCACCTGTCACCTGTCGTCCCGCCCCGAAACGGGCCCCACAGCCCCTAAACCCCCCTGGCCTGCGCCTTACAGGCGACAGGCGGACGACAGGCGACAGGCGACAGGCGACAGGCGACAGGCGGACGACAGCCCAACCGCCCAGGAGAACACCTTGGCCAACCGCCGCGCCCACGCCGACACCCAACCCACCGTGACCGCCCTGCCCACCCGCTTCCTCACCCCCGAGGACGTCGCCGCCATGTTCGGCGTCCCGCTGGAGACCGTCTACCAGTGGCGCCGCAAGCGCACCGGCCCTCCCGCCTTCCGCGCCGGCCGACACCTCCGCTACCACCCCGACGCCGTCGCCCAATGGGTCGCCGACCAGACCCACCAGGCCGCCGCCTAGGCCAGGCCCCACCGCCCTCCTCGGCCAAGCCCCGTTCGGGACCTCCCGAACGGGGCTCGGACAGGGCTCCGCCGCCCCCTCCCCAGGGCATCGACAGGGCCCGGAAGATCCCGGCTACACCTCTCGCCCGACCGGCGGAAATGCCTCGACTACAGGCCCTGTCTGCGCCGGTGAGTTTTGGCCCCACCAGAACGGACTCGGCTGGCCCCACTTTTGGGCCGTTCGGGTGAGGGCTCCGGGCGGTGTCGAGAAG
>NZ_JBICYZ010000019.1:0-126796 GCF_043201465.1 Kitasatospora sp. NPDC048298 | reverse complement strand
GCCTGGCGGTCCTGCTGCTGTTGAGGCGAAGGGGGCATGACATGACTCCGTCGTAGTCGGAGATCTATGTGTCACCAACGTCCGGCAGTTTTATAGCCGCCTCACCCGCGCGAGTAGCTACCTCAGGCCCTTGATCACTTCGATCGCGGGCCGCAGAGCGTCATGCTGCTCACCTTGACGTGATGATTCCATGATGGTGTCATTTGCTCATGCTCTACTCGCTGCCCCAGCTCGAAGACGCTGACTTGACCGTCCTTGCGGAGATCGAGGACATGCGGGAGCGGCTACGTCTGCACCTGCGCACGCCGCGGCGGTGGGAGGGGCAGCTGCGGCGCAACCTGACCGCGCGGGCGATCGCCGGGTCGAACACGATCGAGGGCTATGCGGCGAGCGTGTCGGATGTCGAGGACATCATGGTTGGTGAGACTCCGATCGAGGCGAGCGACACGGTCGCGGTCGAGATCGAGGGCTATCGGCAGGCGATGACCTACATCCAGCGCCTCGCCGAGGCCGGTGAGGATTTCGCGTACAGCAAGGGCCTGCTCAACTCGCTGCATTTCATGATGCAGGGCCACCACCTGCTCAAGCGGTCCGGCTGGTGGCGCACCGGCCCGGTGTATGTCACCTCGGCCGAGGACCCGACCATCGCCGCCTATACCGCTCCGGACGCTGAGCAGGTTCCGGCGCTTACCGGTGAGTTGGTGGAGTGGCTGAACGACGGCGATCTGGATGCGCCGGGGCTGGTTCGGGCGTCGATGGCGCACTTGAACCTGGTCGCGATCCACCCGTGGTCGGACGGGAACGGACGGATGTCCCGCGCCCTGCACACCCTGGTCCTGGCCCGGGAGGGGATCATGGCCCCCGAGTTCTCCAGCATCGAGGAATGGCTCGGTCGGGCCCGCAACACCTACCGCTACTACGACGTCCTCGCCGAGGTCGGCGGGCCTGTCTGGACCCCCGAGCGCGGCACTCTGCGGTGGGTGAGGTTCTGCCTGCGCGCCCATCACCAGCAGGCCCAGACCGTCGAGCGGCAGGTGAACACCACCCGCGAGGTCTGGACCGCTCTCGACGAGGCCGTCGAGCAGCGCGGCTGGCCCGACCGGATGCTCTACGCCCTCTATCCGGCCGCGATGGGCAATCGCGTGCGCCGGGCCACCTACCAGTCGGATGCCGACCTGAGTGAGCAGCAGGCCCAGCGCGACATCCGCGAACTCGTGCGGGCCGGCTGGCTCGCCGCGAAGGGCGAGGCCCAGGGCCGCTACTACACCGCAGGTCCGGACCTCCCCGAGGCGATCACCCGCGGGGTTCGCGAGCCCAAGCCGCTTCGCGATCCCTACGCGTGACCGACAGGCCCTCGTATAGCGCCGCACATCAGACGGCGGCACCGCCGGCGTGGCGGCGGTCGTGGCGCAGCAGTGCCCGGGCAGCCTCGCTCTCGGCGCGAGTGAGCTCGTCGTTGTCCGTCTCGAAGTCCTCGACGATCTCGCGCAGCTGGTCGATGGCGCCCCGCTTCTCGAGCGCTTCGTCCACGTAGGCGGAGAAGCCGCCGGGGCCGACGTGAGCGCGCACCGTCTCGGCGAGATCCTCGGGCAGGCCTATCGAGTACTTCTTGCTACCGCTCATGGATCCGATCGTGCCACCGGTGGCACCGGTGTGAGCTGCTCCGCAACGGCAGCCCGCCTGGGCGACGAGGGGCCGCCCAGACGGGGAAACGGCGTATTCAGCCGACTGCTACGCCGCCACCGGCATCCCGCCATCGTCGCCCGGGATGATTCGGGGCCGGGTGGGCTGGGCGCGGTCGAGTGCTCGGGCGAGGGCACGTACGGCTTGGTCAGCCGAGTCCTTGAAGAGGTGGCCGTAGAGGTTGATCGTGGTGGCCAAGGTCGCGTGGCGCAGCGTCTTGGAGACGATGGCCAGCGGGATACCCTCGGCGATCATGATGCTGGCGGCGGTGTGCCTGAGGTCGTGCAGCCCGATCTTGGGAAGGCCGAGCTCGGCGGTGCGCCTGCGGAGCTGGTCGAGGACCCACTGCGGCCTCAGCGGTGTGCCGCCCGGACGGGCGAAGACCAGGCCCTCGAGCCGGCCATCAGGATGGGCGCCCATCTGGATGGCGGCCTGGCGGTGCAGGGCGGTCATGACTCTGGGGGAGAGGCTGATCCAGGCGCGGCTGGCCTCGGTCTTGGGCTGGCCGAGGTGGAGGTCGCCGTTGTCGATGGCGGCGAGGTTCCAGCGGATGAAGAGCTTGCGGTCCATGAGGTGGACATCCGACCAGTGGAGGGCGAGGACCTCGCCGCGCCGCATGCCGGTGCGGAGCATCACCTCGAACAGGTCGGTGAGCTGGTCGGCGTACTGCTCGGCGCCATGACGTAGGAACGTGGCGGCCTCGTCGGGGGTCCAGCAGGTGCGCTCCGCGGCGCGCGGCTTGGGCGGGACGGAGTGCTTGGCCGGGTTGTAGCGAAGCCGCCAGGAACGGACGGCGGCGTTCAGCGCGTTGCGCAGCGTGGACACGGCCCGGTAGACGGTGACCCGGCCCCGCTTCGCCTCGAGCTGGGCGAGGATCCAGTCGTCGATGTGCTTCGGCCGCAGATCGAGCAGCCGGTGCCGACCGAACGCGGGAATGAGATCGCGCTCGACGCACGCCGCGTAGCCGGCGTACGTGTTCGGCGCGAGATGCACCCTCCTGGTGGCGAGCCACTCGCGCAGGAAGCCGGCGACCGTGGTGCGGCGGTTCTCGTAGACGCCGCGCAGCTCACCGTCCAGGACGGAGGCCATCTCCCGGGCCGCGTCGGCGCGGCTGGCGAACCCGCCACGGCGGCGGACACGGCGTCGGCCGTCGCCCGGCTCACCGCACCGCTGCGCCGGGCCGGCTGGACGGAGGGCGAACTCTGGGACGAGATGGACGAGGACGACGAGCCCGGAACCCGGTCCTTCTACCGGGAGTTCTCCCGCTCGAACTTCCACATCGGTGTCACCTGGACCCCCGCCGACGCCCAGCTCACCGTCGACGACCCGACCGAGCATTGGGACTGGGACGACAGCCTGCCCCCACTGTGCCCACTCGACGAACCCCTCACCCTCGACCTGAGCAACCACGCCACCCAATCAGCGAAGACTGAGGCCGCACGCCGCGCCTTCGCCGAAGCCGGACTCCTCGACGCCACCCGCATCCACGTTCCCGAACAAGCCCGGGATCTGCGCCACGACCTGGTGCTGCTGCTGTGGGCGGACACCATCCACGACGCGATCAGCCGCCACCGGGCCGAAGACGACGGATCGGAGGCCATCAAGGCACTCGGCGAGGAATTCTCCTGGCGGACCGGAGCCGGACTGCGCACCTACCCGCTGATCGTCCCGGACCCCGTCCCCTCCGCCGCCGCCCGCGGCATCGCCGAATGGTGCTGGCGCCGCGAGAGCGACGTCGAGGAATGGCACTTCAAGATCTGCGACGTCACGATGGCCCGCGCCAACATCGCCGCGACCCGCGCCGTCCTGCCCCACGTCCATCCCGAAGGCGTCGACTGGCCCGCCGTACGCCTCGCCCTCACCGCACCCGCCCGACGACTCGCAGACGGCAGCGCGCTCAGCGACATCTTCGAAGAAGGCTGGGCCCCGATCCTCGCCTCCATCCATCGCCAGATCGACCTCTGGCAGACCGCCGACGAAACCCTCGGACCCGAAGCCGTCCTGAGGCTGCTCACCCTGCACGGCTCCCGCACCGAGTCGGTCGGCCAGTGGTGGGGATCCGGCTGGTACGAGACCGCCACCCGCCGCGCGATCGCCCGTGCAGCAGGCGACGGCGGCCTACCCGAAGCGGTAACCGCAGTCTTCCCCGACACCGAGCACCTGGCCGACACGGCCGCCGCCCACCCTGATCTCCTCGACGACGACATCTTCGCCTGGATCACCGAAGCCGTCTTCATGGAGGGATCCCTTCGGCGCCAGGCCAGACTCCCGGTCGCACCGGCCACAACCCTCCCGGACTGGGCAGCTCACGACCTCCTCGAATGCCTCCAGCCGGACCCGGCCGAGGACGCCCACTCCAACGACTCGGGCCCGGCCGACTCCCGGCCGGGCCCGAGGGCCTGACACACGGAGTACCAGCAGACTCAAGCCGCCTGCCCGAAGCGGCAATCGGTGGCGGGATCGGCCTGGCCTGCCACGTGGGCGTCCGCCCGGTCGAGTGCGGTCGCCAGGGCGACGACGGCTTCGTCGGCGGAGTCTTTGAGGAGGTGGCCGTAGAGGTCGACGGTGATGGCGAGGTTGGAGTGGCGCAGGGTTTTGGAGACGACGGCGAGGGGGATGCCGGCGGCGATCATGATGCTGGCGGCGGTGTGGCGCAGGTCGTGCAAACCGATCTCGGGGAGGTTGAGTTCTGCGGTGCGTTTGCGGAGCTGGTCGAGGACCCACTGGGGGCGCAGGGGTTCGCCGTCCGGGCGGGCGAAAACTAGCCCCTCCAGCGTGCCTTCCGGGTGGGCCGCCATCTGGAGGGCGGCCTGGCGGTGGAGGGCGGCCATGACTCTGGGGGAGAGGCTGATCCAGGCGCGGCTGGCCTCGGTCTTGGGCTCGTTGAGGTGGATCTTGCCGTTGTTCACGGCGGTCAGGGTCCAGCGGACGTAGAGCTGGCGGTCCATGAGGTGCACGTCGGACCAGTGCAGGGCGAGGATCTCGCCGCGGCGCATGCCGGTGCCGAGCATGACCTCGAACAGGTCGGTGAGCCGGTCAGCGTAGTGCTCGGTGTTGTGGCGTAGGAACGCGGCGGCTTGGTCGGGGGTCCAGCAGACGCGCTCGGCGGCGCGGGGCTTGGCGGGTACGGAGTGCTTGGCCGGGTTGTAGCGCAGCCGCCAGGTGCGCACCGCGTGGTTCAGGGCGTTGCGCAGCATGGCCACCGCGTGGTGGACGGTGGTGGGCCCGCGGCCGGCGGCGAGCTGCGCGTTCACCCAGGCGTCGATGTGTTTGGGCCGCAGGTCGACGAGCAGCGTGCCGCCGAATGCGGGCACGAGGTCGCGCTCGATGCACGCCCGGTAGCCCGTCCAGGTGTTGGGGGCCAGCGCCGCACGCTTCGACTCCAGCCACTCGTACAGGAACAGCCCGACGCGCAGCGTGCGGTCCTCGTACACGCCCCGGTACTCGGCATTCAGCACCCGCGCCATCTCCCGGGCCGCCTCCGCCCGGCTGGCGAACCCGCCCCGCCGCCGAGTCCGGCGCTTGCCGTCCTCGGGCGCCAGGTCCACCGCGTACGTCCACCGGCCGTGCGTCGTGTCGGCGGCCAGCTGTGGGCACCACGAACCCAACTGCTTCCCGCTGTTCCCGTCCGTGCACCCACACCTGCGGTACACCCTGCCCCGCTTGGGACGCTGCGCCATGGGAGTCCTCCTTGAACCAAGTGGTGATGGCGTGTCCAGAGTTGCGGGAGTGGTGGGTGTTGCGGCAGAGCGCGCGGGGCGGGGCATGGAGCACCGGCGAGATCGACTGGCCGGGCACGCGCTGGCGACACGCCGCGAAGGTGATCACGCTGTGCGGGTGGTGGGTAGGGCAGCTTGATCGCACGCATTGGGGCTTCCCGGGATCATCGGAAAGGGTGGCTGCCGACCGGAAGCAGGAGACCGGCCTGCTGGCCGTGGGTTGTTGGGCTCGTACAACCCGGAGCACACGCGGTGCGTGGTGTCGAGCCTCGGACCGGTCTTCGGAGTGAGCGATGGCGGGCAGCGAGAATTCCTGCGAGGCCACACGGAATTGGCGAGAGTGGGATTTTTGGTGGCCATTCTCTGGCTGGCGTTCGGCCTGGGTCGGATTGATTTCTTCCGGCACTCCTTGGCTTCTGTCCGGTGGCTCTTTGAGCGATCCGCCGGAATCACTGGATTGACGGCTGGAGTGGCGTTACCCTGGAGACATGAACGCCACCCGGACCCTCCGTCAATCCCCTGACCTGGGGACCAGCTGGGGACCACACGTCATGCGCGCTGCCGCGCGAGGTGCGCGAAACATGCTCGTCTGCACGCGCACGATGTGTGCGTGGGCGCATTTTGAAGGATAATAGGATATCCCTACTAAACTGGGGGTCAAGGGGTCGCAGGTTCAAATCCTGTCGTCCCGACGTATGTGAGCAGCGGGTCTGTCAGAAATGACAGGCCCGCTGTTCTCGTTCGGGTGAACAGTGATGGCGACGTGATGGCAGGGGCCGCAGTTACGGCGACGCCCGGTCAGCTATGCGGCGTCCGAAACGGCTGATGCTCCACTATCGGGGATGGCTGACGGCGGCGAGGCGTCGTTCAGCGCCTGGCACAGCGCGGTGACCGCATCACGGGCGGCGTGCGGGAGCAGATGCCCGTAGATGTTGACCGTGGTCGATAGCGTCGAGTGCCGCAGCGTCTTCGACACGACGGCCAGTGGGACGTTCGAGCTGATCATGATGCTGGCGGCCGTGTGTCGCAGATCGTGCACGCTGATCCGGGGGAGACCAATTTCCGCAGACCTGCGCCGAAGCATGACCAGGAGCTGTTGCGGGCGTAGCGGTGCGCCGTCCGGCTGGCAGAACACGAGTCCTTCGAGCGGGGCGCCCTCCGACAGACTTGCCCGCGCGGCCGCAGCACGCCGCTCCAGCGCGGCGACGACCCGAGCAGACAGGCTGATCCAGTTGCGGCTCGCCTTGGTTTTGGGGTGTCCGAGGTGGAGGTGGTTGTTGTCGACGGCGGTGAGGTTCCACCGCACCAGCAGCACCTGCTCGGCCAGGTGCACCTCGGGCCAGTGCAGGCCCAGGAGCTCCCCGCGGCGAAGCCCGGTACCCAGAAGCACCTCGAAGGCATCCGCCAGCTGGTCGCCGTAAGCGTCGTGGTTGTGCCGCAGGAAAGCCGCAGCCTGCGATGGCGTCCAGCAGACCCGCTCGGGAGCGGCGGGGCGGGGCATGACGGCGTAGCGCGCCGGGTTGTCGGCCAGCCGCCGGGTGCGGACCGCGGTGTTCAGGGCGCTGGAGAGGGTGGCGCCGGCCCGGTAGACGCTGGTGCGTCCCCGGCCGCGGGCCAGTTCGGCTTCGTTCCAGGCGGTGATGTGGCGTTCGCGGAGGTCGGACAGCGTGAGTCGGCCGAAAGCCGGGATGAGGTCGTTGTGGACGTGGTCGCGGTACCGAGCGTAGGTGGTGGGCTTGAGCACGTCCTCCTTGGTCCGCAGCCAGCCGGTCAGATACCCGGCCACCGTCAGGTCGCCGTCGAGATTCAGCCCGGTGCGCTCGCACTCGAGAGCGCGCTCCAACGCCTCGCGCGCGGCCCGGCGGGTACGGAAACCGCTGCGGCACCGCTGCCGACGGCGCCCGCCGGTCGAAGGCACGTCGAAGGCGTAGGCCCAGGAGCCATGGCGCGTTGAGTGGTTGAGGCTCGGGCACCGCGCACCGAACTGTTTTCCGCTGGCATCGCGACAGCCGCAGCGCCGGTAGATCCGACCACGGTCAGGGTGGGCAGCCACGTGGTTACCTCCATCCAGGAGAGCCTGACCCCACGATGACTGCCGGCATTCGGAGATGGCAGCTGGCGGAGCATGGCGTTTGAGCTGCCATCACTCCGCCATCACCCGCCACCGTGCGCTGCCGTGAACAGGGCGTTCCCCTTGGTGGTGCGGTAAGTGAGCGGCGCCAGATCGACTTGCGACGAGGTCGAACTTCCAGTAGTCACCTGTTAGAAGGTCTTGCGTCAGTGCTGTCGCGGGATGGGCAGGGGCTCGTGGTGGTGCCAGATCAGTGATCGATTCTCGCGGTGGAGTTCCGCGGATCCCCAATCGAGGCGGACCACGCTGTCGGCCAGGGAGCAGGCGTAGGCGACGAGGACGAGCTTGGCGTCCGGTGCGAGGCGCGCGAGATCCGCATGGGGCTCGTCCTCGTCCGGCAGGTCGATGCCGAGGTCCAGCTCTCCCTGGCACGGGTCGGGACCATGCCTGCGGATGAGGTCAGCGCGAAGTCCTGACGCACTGCGGAGCCTGGCGGCAGCCACGGGCACGTCCTTCTTCGCATACCGGTAGGGGTAGACGACATGGTCGGCGACCACTGCGACGGTACGCGCCTGGAGGCGCACCAGCTCGACGCCGGGAAGCTGAGAGAGGCCGGCTGACAGTTCCTCGTACTGTGCGGCGTAGAGCCCGTGTCCGTACGCTTCGAGCGTCTGCGTGTGAACGCCTTCGTGGCCGCCTTGGGCACGTTCGTGGGCTCGGACAAGGCATGCGGGCACGATTGTCGTGATCTCGGAGGCGAGGGGGCCGAAGACCGTGCGCGCCCACGGACTGGCGGAGTTTGCGTCCGACATGAGAATCCCCCGATCGATCGTCCTATGACCAACCTCAGGGTCTGACAGTCCGCTGATCGGCACGGTGGATCAAGGGCGCATTGGGGGATCGCAGGGTGTACGGAGCGGGGAGTGCTTCGTGGTGGGGCTGAGAATGGGCCGGTGAGGACGGTCGGTTTGACCGCGTCCACTACTGAGCCCCACCGGCACACGCCGTACTTCGGCGGCCATCCGAGGCCAGAGCCCGCTGAACGGTCCCCGGGGGATTCCCGGCTCACGGGCTACTGCCCGGGTCGACAGGCCCTCGTTCCGACACAACCGGCGGATCTCAACCCAAGTTCTCCACGCGAATCACCCTGGCTTCATCGGGGCTCCAGCACTGCTGAAGCCCCGATGATCACGAGACCACCAATCGGGCCTCTTCTGGTTCACTGTCCGCGGCCCTCATTTCAGCTGTTGCCGACAGGGCAGGGCGTTCCGTCCTGGATCCGGTGCGCAAGCAGGCCCACTCGCATGACCGTCCGGTACGCAACCCTTGGTCCTCCCTCTTTATGCGTCCGCGCAGGGGTGCGGTAGCGGCCGTACAGAGGGCTGCTGACAGCAAACCTGTACGGGCGGCTGCCGGTGGAACCCAATGAGGCCCCAGATGGCGTCGGCCGGCGATACTCATCGGGATGCCTATGGAGGCGAGTGGCTGCTTTCGCGCGCTGAACGCACTGCACGTTCCTCTCTTCGCAAAAGCGATGAGCTAACGCAAACCAGACAATCTAGGCGGGTCTCGCATGGCGGCGGTACTCACCGAAGCAAGGGTGAACTTTCACAAGCATCTCGTCGACAGGAACACCCTGTCTCTCTCGCGTGACGGCGTGGCTTCCAATGCTGATGGGAGCCAAAATACCAGTAGGGCTATCGCGTTCAATATTGCGCGAGACCTTGGCGCCGAGACTATTCAGGAGAAACTCAAGGGTCAGCGAGCTGGCAAGCAATTCGAAGAGGCCGTGGAAGCCTTCCTGGTGGAGACCTTCCCGATGTTCCAGTCCCTCCGCCCGGGTGGCTGGATTGTCGAGAATGTTGGAGGATCGCGCGCCGAATATCAGATCTCGAAATATGAGCCGTTTGCTCACCTGGCTGCTCTTGCAATTGCTATTGAGCAGGACCGGAATCTAGCCTCGGTTCTGGGAAATTCTTATGAGATTAGTCCAGATATTCTGGTGTTGCGGAAGCCTGAGCCGGATGCGACGATCAACCGGGAGCGCGAACTCGTAGACGAAGAATCTGGCCGATATGCTGTCATTAGGAGCGCCAATCAGGAGCGTTCCATTTTCCATGCGATAGTATCGTGCAAGTGGACCTTGCATAGCGATCGCGCCCAGAATGCGCGATCAGAGGCGTTGAAACGTTATCCGGAATCGCAAGGGACGCACGCCGCACATCGCGGTCGTCACGGGGGAGCCGTCACCCGCCAGGCTCGCATCTCTCGCCCTGGGAACTGGCGACATCGATACGGTGTACCATTTTGCCCTCCCAGAACTGATCCGGGCAGTAGAGAAAACGTGCAACGACGAAGCAAGCGCAATGCTGCACACTTTGATCGCAGGAAACCGCCTCCGTGGCATCAGTGACCTTCCGCTAGACCTGGCGGTCTAACAGCGCTGCGGAAAAGTCGGGCGCACCGCTATGAACTTGAAAGGCGAAGTTGGCGAATTTGCCGGGCAATTGGGCAACCGTGTGCCGCAAGGGTTTTGCTGTTGTGCCCCGATTGGCCGGGCGTCTGCCGCTGCGGACGGCCTGGTGATATCGCATCGCCTCGTGTCGGGCTCGATCCGACCGCGGCAGCTGGATTCCATCGGAGCTGCCGCTGCAGGCCCTCACGGCGCAGTGCCCGTCTCAGCAGAGGGTTCGGGGGTCTGCGCCTGTATGGTCGTGTGGGCGGGTCGGCTGCTGTCTGCGTCAGTCGGGCAGGGCGCAGTGCGCCGTACCTGGCCCAGCCACGTTCACTGTTCCATCTGTCCCGGAGGCCTGATGCCTGCGCCCATCGCTCCTGACACCCTGGACCTGTTCGCCGGGCCCGGCGGCTGGTCTGAGGGCTTGCGCAGTTACCACGGAATCACTGACATCGGGATCGAATGGGACGCTGCGGCCTGCCGGACGCGGGCTGCTGCCGGGCATCCAACTGTCCATGCGGACGTCGCCCAGATCGCCACGGCGCCTATGGCAGGCCGTATCCGCCGCTTCATCGCGTCTCCGCCGTGTCAGGCCTGGTCCAGGGCAGGCAAGCAGCTAGGGCTCCGGGACCAGCCCCTGGTCCACCAGGCGATCGATGACCTTGCCAGAGACCGGGACACCCGGCCGCAGCTCCTGGCCGCGTGCCAGGATCCCCGCTCCTTGCTCGCTGCCGAGCCGATGCGCTACCTCCACGCCCTGCGGCCAGAGGACGCTGTCATGGAGGAGGTCCCCGATGCTCTCCCGCTGTTCCGCCACTATGCCGAGGTGCTCCGGGGCTGGGGCTACAGCACCTGGTGCGGCAACCTGAACGCCGCAGACTTCGGCGTTCCACAGAGCCGACGCCGCGCGATCCTCATCGCCTCGCGCCTGCGCACCGCCCAGCCTCCCGAGCCCACGCACACCGAGTACGGCGAAGAGGGCAACCTCTTCGGGGAGTCCCGGGCCTGTTGGGTCTCCATGGCGGAGGGCATCGGCTGGGGCGCCACCGACCGGCCCGCGCCCACCGTCACCGCCGGCGGCGGCAAGACCGGCGGTGCCGAGCCCTTCCCAACTCAGGCCCGCCGTGCTCTTGCCGAGTCCCGTGACCGCGGATGCTGGAAGAGCCGCAGCGCCGCCTCCGACACAGCGCGCATCACGGTCCACGAGGCGGGCCTGCTGCAGTCCTTCCCCGGGGACTACCCGTGGCAGGGAACACAGACGAAGCAGTATGAGCAGGCCGGCAACGCCGTGCCGCCACTGCTGGCCGCACACGTGGCTGCGGCGGCATTCGGCCTGCCCCAGCCACGGACCGTGCCAGTGGTAACGGCAGCCTGATGTGGCGGTCCGCATAGACCGGAATGCTTGAGTCCGCGGAAAGCCGGGATCGGGACATCGTGTATGTCGTTGCGGCAAGGGGCGTAGGTGGCGGGCCCAAGCTTTGCGAGTAGGCCCAGGCCCCCGCAGAGAGCGGCTCCAGGCCACCGCGCATCAGGTCAGCGCTCGGCCTTCTCGCCGCTGGTCTCCAGTGGTCCGGGCCAGTGCGAGGAGGACGGTACGCGTGTCCTCGTTCACATCGGCGCGTTGTGCAGGGGCGGGCAGGACTCGGGTCACATCGGTCGGCATGTCAGAGCTCGCGACTACGCTGGCCGCTCCACAGAGATCGTTTGTCCCCGGCGTGCCCTGTAGGTGAGGCTTGGGCGGGGAGATGGAGCGGCAAGGTGCGTCCGAAGGGAGGTAGCCAGTTTGTTCGATATCATGACTATTTTCAGCTCGCTGCCTGGCGCCTCCCATCCCGCAGGCTCGACGTGTGTTGTACGGAGGAAGAATGTCTGCCCTTGAGGTTGTCGAGATCTGCGCAGGAGCAGGGGGGCAGGCCCTCGGCCTCGAAGGGGCAGGATTCGAACACCAGCTCGCAGTCGAGCTCGACCCGAACGCATGCGACACCCTCAGGCTGAACCGGCCGGCGTGGAAGGTCGCGGAGGGTGATGTCGCGGACGAGTCGGTCTGGAACCCAGAGGAGTACGAAGGGGTCTCGCTGCTGGCAGGAGGTGTCCCCTGCCCGCCGTTCACCATCGCGGGCAAGCAGCTCGGTGCCACCGACGAGCGTGACCTGTTTGCCTGGGCAGTCCAGTTGGCAGGCCGCATCAAGCCCAAGGCGCTCATGCTGGAGAACGTGCGAGGACTCAGTGCCAACCGCTTCTCGGCCTACCGGCAGCACGTCCTGGACACGCTCCGCGACTTCGGCTACGTGGGCGAGTGGAGGCTCCTCCAGGCATCCCAGTTCGGGGTGCCGCAGCTCCGGCCGAGGTTCGTGCTGGTGGCACTCCAGGACGAATACGCAGAGTACTTCCACTGGCCCGAGCCCCTCCCCGGCCCTGCGCCCACTGTCGGTGAGACGCTGAAGGACCTCATGGCAGCCAACGGCTGGGGCGGCGTCGAGGCATGGGCCGTCAAGGCCGACGGCATCGCACCCACGATCGTTGGCGGCTCCAAGAAGCACGGAGGGGCAGACCTCGGCCCCTCCCGAGCCAAGGCGGCCTGGGAGGCTATGGGCGTCAACGCCTGGGGCATTGCCAACGAGGCGCCGAAGCCGGACTTCAAGCCGGCAGTGAGCAAGAAGGGCGAAGTCAGGGGCGGCCCCAAGCTGACCAACCGCATGGCCGCGCGGATCCAGGGCTTCAGCGACGACTGGGAGTTCTCCGGAGGGAAGACCACCGGATACCGCCAGATCGGCAATGCCTTCCCGCCGCCGGTCGCCAAGGCTGTCGGGCTCTCCATCGCAAGGGCGCTCCGGAAGGAAGGCCAGCCCCGCGAGCGGGTCGAGACCACTCACGACCCGGTTTACCGGCTCCTCCGCGGTAAGAGCGAAGCCATGACCGCAGAGCAGATTGTCGCCGCACTGGACAAGACCGGTGTCGTCATGGGCATGCACGACGTCGAGCGACGTCTCTCCCACCTCGGCCGAGACTTCCACATCAAAGAGACCGAGGCCGGCCAGGACGGTGCCATGGCTTATCTGCTCCGCGACTTCAAGGCCTTCGTCGGGCAGAAAGACCACGACCGGCACGAACTCTTCAAGGCGAACAAGGCCAAGATCAGCTGAGTCTGATCGACCTGCCGCCCGCAGGCGTCAGCCTGCGGGCGGTCCTGCGCCTGGACACCCCTGCTTGCCCTCCATACGTCGCCGCTTTCGCTCGGCGAGCTCCCCCCGCCGCGCTACTACGGCGGCTACCACTGCGTCCGCGCATTCCTCAGGCGACTGGTGCGCCCAGAACCGCAGCACGAGCCACCCTTCGTCAGCGAGGCGTTCGTCGGTATCCCGGTCACGGGTGACGTTTCCGCTGATCTTCGACTCCCAATACGAGGGATTGGTCTTCGGCGGAACGAAGTGCTCCGGGCACCCGTGCCAGAAGCACCCGTCGACGAAGACGGCCACCCGTGTGGGACGGAACAGGAGATCAGCCGTCCGCCGCATACCGGGCAGCGGCTTTGCCGCCACCCGGTACCGAAGCCCCTCGGCGTGGACAAGGGAGCGCAGCGCGAGCTCGGGGGACGTGTCCCGGCTCCGGATCGCCTGCATGTTGCGGCGCCTGGCGGCTGAAGAGGCCCATGATCCTTCCGGGGGGACCCATGCGGCAGCATCCGCGCCTACCGCTCCGGCAGCAGCGGTGCCTCGACGACCGGGTCGCGTTCCCGCGCTACCACCCACTTGACGCCCTCCAGTTCCACCCATCGTGCGTCCACATGCTCCAAAGTCCAGGGTGCCAGGCGGACGCTCACGGACTCGCCAGCACCTGGTACCGGCATGCCGAGGCCCTCGGCTACCACCTGGTGATTCCCGTACTGCCCGAGAATCACGATTCCCTCCGGCCGGAGCGCCGATCGGGAGCCACCGTTGTACCGGACCCGCTTCATGAAGTCGTCCTGCTGTGCGACCGTGGCGACCACGCCACGCGAGACGACACGGCCCTGCGTACGCCGGAACAGCTCATGCACCCGCTGTGTGCCGTACCGTGACGCGAAGATCGCGGAGATGTCCTTCTCAGGCAAGCGCAGCAGGATGTTCTCGGGGAGCGGCGCATCCTCGAAGAGCCAGTGAACGGCGGTCTTCCGGGCAATGGCGGTAAGAGACCGCTTGCCGTCCCGGTTTCCTTCCTTCTTGGTAAGCAGCTCCTCAGCGACCCGGAACAGCCCCGCCGACCAGAGCCCAGCGTCATCACTGGCCCACACCCCGAGACACAGATGCCCCATCGCCTCCGGCGGGATCATCCAGCGGCCCAGGTCCTGGGAGTACTTGCAGTCCACGTCGATGCCGTGAATCGAGTAGTCCATCTTGTCGCCGTCAGCGAAACCGAAGGCGCGCTGGAGGTTGATCTCCACGAGGGTGCCGGCATGCGTCTTCTCGGTCTTGTGGAGGTCGTCCCAGCGGAACCGGCCCGTGTGCTGTCCGTCGAGCAGCATGTCGAAGGTGCGGCGCAGGGCTGCACCGAAGATCTCGCCGTACGGGTCCGCCGCCAGGATTCCGGCGTGGACGCGGGCAAGTTCCGGATCAGGGGGCACGGCGAAGGAAATGGGGAATAAGGTATCGGCTGACGTCATACCAACTCAATTCTTTGAATGGAAGATGTAGGAATTCCGGGATCTCGTCTCCGGTGCGTGGCCCGGGTCAGACCCCGGGCGCGGCGCGCTCAGCAGCTTTGCGCTCCCTGCGCCCTCGCTCGTAGCCGGCAACCGCCGCGGCTGCACCCTCCGCAGGCCACGGCTCGGAGCTGATCAGTTCGTAGGTCACCTCGGTAACGCCGTCCGTCTTCCTGCGGTGCGCGACGATGTCCCAGCCGAGGACGAAACGGAGTTCTCGCAGTCGCTTCTTCGGGTCGCCCTTGTGGGTGTCCTGTGCGACCAGCTCGACGAGCTCAACTGGCGTAGGCTTCCCCATCTCCTGGAAGGCGATCAGAAGTTCGCCGATGCGCTCCCACGGATCCGGGTACAGGAGCGCACGCCCGATAGCCGGGCCGAACTCGTCGAGCGACGCGAAGAACGCCTGCTTCCCGTGGTTGTGCTCCTCGCACAGCGGCTCCAGGTTCGAGTACTCCGTCTTGCCACTCCAGGACTCAGGCACGATGTGGTCGATCTGCAACCGGACACCCTCCTGGGGACCACGCCCACACATCTGACAGAAGCGGCCCTTCTGGCTGAAGACCTGCGCCTGCAGCCTGGGCGAGACCTTCACGGCCACGGAAGCCGCCTTCTTCCATCCCAGCAGCTCGTAGATCCACTCCCCGTCACCGGTACGGCGCCGACTCTGCACCACAAAGTGGCTCCGGACCTCGCGCAGGCGCCGCTGGCTTTGCACGTTGGACTTGCCGAACACCTGCTGTGACCGAGCCAGCCACTCCGCCATGGTCGGAGGGCTATCCCGCCGCATGAGGAGGAACCGACAGGCTTCTGCAGTCTCCTGGCTGCTGAAAAGATCGTCGATGGACGGATCAGTGGGGCCGGGCAGCGGGCGCTCACTGTCCACCTCTGCGTGTGTCATCTCTTCCTCCCGCTGAACACGGCGGACTTGAGGAGTCCGTTCCGATCCGTACCGCACCCTGGGCCCGTCACGGCTGAGGGTCCCGGGCCACACTCAATGCTTGTCCGTTGGGCAAGGCTGGGGGCTCAAGGTGGCGCAGGAGTTCCCGGATGTCCGCCATGTCCAGGCCGGTGCTGCCGACAGGCTCTTCGACGAGGTCAGCGAGCTGGCGCACCTCCGGGTCGTCCAGGATGCTGCCCATGAATTCCAGCTTTGCCTCAAGACGCAGTTGGACCACCTCGTCGACGGTGCCTTCCGCGACAAGGACCGTGACCCTCGTCTCCGTTCCGGGGGCCAGGCCCAGCCGATGGATGCGGTCGAGGCTCTGCAGGAACCGGCCGGCCATGAAGTCGCGGTCGACGTAGACCGCGTCGTGGCAGACGTGGTGCAGGCTGATGCCCTCGCCCAGGGTAGCCGGGTTGGAGAGCAGCACCATGCAGTCGGGATCCTCACGGAACCGTCGGATCTCCTCCTCCCGGTCGGCTGTGCCGCCGTGGACGACGGCTGGGGAGTAGGGGGAGAGGAGCTCGGCCAGGGTGGTGATGTTGCGTACGAAGGTGGTCCACACGATCGTCTTGCGGCCCGCTGCCGCGTTGGCGGCGACGATCTGGACGGCCTCCTGGAACTTAGGGGAGAGCTCGTAGCTGGGCAGGTCGCGCAGGAGCGCGTAGAGAGATTCGTCGGCGGCGGCCTCCAAGGGCGGCACCCGGTAGGCGAGTGGCTCGTACGGGCTGCTGCCTTCCACCAGAAGCGCGGGGCTGGTTGCAGCCATGAGCAGGCGCAGTGCAGCCCGCCCGAGGGCCTCGATGTTGCCGCGGGATGCCTCGGCCCGTGGGGAGAAGTTGCCCTTGAGCGCCTCGTACACCTCCCGGTGGATCGGGGGGAGGCTGACGTACCGGACCCTCGGCTCGAACGGGGGCAGGCCCAGTTCGCGCTTGGTGGTGCGGGTGAACAGCGGCCGCAGCACCGTGCTGGCGTAGGCTAGGTCGCCGCCGCGTACAGCGTCGGAGACGACGCGCTTGCCGCGGCCGGGCCAGACGAACGACAGCAGGTTCTCCAGGTCCCGGGCCCCGTTGGGCGCTGGGGTGCCGGTGAGGATGAGCCGCCGGGAAGCCGTGGGCCCGAGCGCGAGACAGGCGGAGCCGTAGGTCCCGTTGGCACCGAGCTTCATGCGGTGTGCCTCGTCGAGCACCAGCATCGACGGTGCCGCGCCAAGCCAGAGCGCGAGCCCCGGTACGGCCCGGGACAGGCGCTCGTAGTTGACCAGCAGCACCTCTGCGCCGTAGTCGGGGGTGCGGCCCATGACGGCGATGCGCGGCGGCGTGTGGAAGCAGAGCTGGCTCTCGGACTGCCATGCCTCGTAGGCCGACTTGGGGCCGACGACCAGGAGCCGCTTGGCCAGGCCCTGTTCACGCATGGCGGCATAGACGGCCAGCGAGACGCGGGTCTTGCCGGCGCCGGGAACGCTGAAGTTCGCGCCGTGCCCGAGCGACAGCAGCTGGGCGGCATCGCGGAGCTGGAAGGGAGTGAGATCTCCGGTCCAGCCGTCGCCCAGGAGACCCAGCACGTCGTCCGGTACGACCGAACCGTGGCCGGCGTCAGCGCCGCTGCTGAGGGTCTGCTCGGCCCGCTCGGCGTCGTCGAGGACGCCGGTGACGAGCTGGACCAGCGCCTCCTCCCACTCGACGCCGTCGTGGCGCCAGGAGCCGAGTTCGATGATGCGGTCGAGAAAGTCATCAAGGCCGAACTCGCCCACCAGCGGCCCGCGCTGGCCGCCAGGGGCGATGCGCGCGGCGAGATCCGCGAAGTCGTGCTCGTGCCCGGGCGTGGTGCGCAGGATCACACGGGTCCGCGACGTGTCGAAGGTGATCCGCAGAGACGGTTCTGTCGGGGTACTCGTCACTGCTGCTTCCCCACGGCCTCATTGAGCCAGGTCAGGCCCTCTCCAGGGAGAGGTACGCTCTTGCCGGCCTCGATGGCCACGCGCTTCATGATGGTGCGCAGCTGCTGCAGGGCATCATCGAACGCTCCTTCGTCCAGGCTCCCGTTGCCGCGGGCGAGGACGAGGTCGGTGACGCACTGCTCCAGGTCCTTGCAGGCGTCGGTCACCCGGTCAGGGGCGGCGAGGCGCTTCTTCCGGAGCCGGAAGTCCTTGCCGGCGAACTCCAGGGCCTCGTTGAAGACGGTCTTGGTGCGGTCGAAGACCTCGGCAGCCGCGGTCTGCTCCTCAGGGGTTGCGGCGGCGCCGGCCGCCTTGACGGCCTTGGCCTGCAGGAGGGAGTCGGTGAGCGCTCTGGCCTCGGCGACCTTCGCCCCGGAGGCCTGGATGGTGCGGCCGAGGCCCGGGATGGCCACTGCCGGGGCCGTGCTGACAGGGGCCGGCTTGAGGTCCGCAGGCAGCCGCTGGTCGAGGAAGCGCTCCTGGAAGTCGGGCTGGATGAACCGGACGTCCGTCTTGGCGAACTCCAGCACGATGGCCGCGAGCCGTCCCTCCCTGAGCAGGTCACCGCGCTCCCGGCTGCGTGCCGACTCGGTGTTGTACGAGCGGTAGAGCTCGAAGAACCGCTCCTTGGCCGCTTCGAAGTCCATGAGCCGCAGTGAGACGGCTCCGGTGGCACTGCGGCTGACGAGATCCCGGAGCTGGGCCAGGATCCACAGGTCGCGGTCGCAGGCCGGCGTGGTGGTGTGGAAGTTCCGGGCGATCTCCGGCATCGGTTTGCCGAGCGCAACCTGCTCCTCCAGCGCGAGCAGGTGGTTGATGTAGGAGTAGTCCCGCCGGGTGTCCGGACGCAGCTGGAGGGAGAGCTCGACGGCGTGGATGTCGTTCCACCCGCAGCTCTCCGGCAGGATGCCGACCCGCATGCTGGTTCGCCCGAGTTCCTTGAGGGCGGCGCGGCGGGTATTGCCGTTGACGAGGACGCCCTCGTGCGTGATCAGCCCGGGCTCGTTCTGCTGGTACTCGCGCAGGCTCTCCGTCAGGTCATCGAAGGCCGGGTCGGTCTTGGAGGGGTCAGCCGGCAGGGCCTTCAGCAGGAAGTGGAGGTAGTCCTGGCTCTCGGGGCTCCAGGGGTCCCGAGTCAGTGCCTGGTCCCGGGCCGGGTCGTAGGCCCGCTGGGCACGGATGCGGTGTGTGCCGGGGTTGTAGCGCAGGACCTCGACCGGCATGTCGATGACCTCGATGTGAATGGGCTTCCCACGCCACTCAACGGTCAGCGTCTCCGGGACGCCATTTCCGTTGCGCAGCTCCTTCAGCCGGTGGGCCACGAGCTCGCGGTTGCCGGCTGCTTCGTGGGGCTGGCCGAAGTCGATCAACACGGGTGTGCTCCTTCGTGTGTGTGAAAGCGATGCCGATACTGCCAGGGCCGGGAACGGGGCGGCACCGGGGGTTCCGCTGCCGCCCCGGGGCGGAACTACAGGAGCATGTCGCGGGCGGCGGTGCGAGCCGCCGCCGGCAGGGTGCGGTAGACGCCCCAGAGCTTCTCGACCTCGTTGAAGCCGCGAGCGTCCTGTTCCATCCAGACCGACAGCATCTTGCGCTCGTACGTCGACAGCCGCGCTACCGCCGCCGCGAAGGCGCCCAGATCGCTGTCGGCGTCGCGCCCGCCTACGCGGCACCGGTTGCACTCGGTGACCAGCTGAACTTCGGTGGCGCCGCCGGGCAGGGTGACCTGGCGCCGCGCGATGTCCAGGTGGGAGGCGACGCCGTGGCCATCGGCGTACGCCTCGCCGTTGCCGATGCCGCAGGTCCGGCACAGGTAGTTGTCGTTCAGGAGCACAGCGCGGCGCTGCACCGCTCCCACGGACCCGGCTGCTTTGCGGCTCCCCTTGCCGGGCTGCCACACCGGAACACCCTCAGTCACGAACCGGTGCTCACTGGGGTCGAGGGCCGGGTCCTCCCTGTTGGTATCGATCTGCCACTCGTGGTCGCGGAGCTCCCTCATGCGGCGGTCGACCTGGCTGACCCCCTCGAATGCGGTCCGCAGCTGTTCCTTGGTGAATACGCTGCCGACCCCGACCTCCTGCACCAGCCACAGCGCGACGCGCTTCATAGTGCCGAGTCCCTCGTCCGTCCAGGACGGAATTGCCACCATGCTCTTCGGATCCTCTCCTGCACAGCGCAGTGACGGCCCTGGTGGGCTGTCAACGGGCCAGTCCCGCCTGCTCTTCAAGCGAAGCGCATGACCCGGAGGCACGGGAAGGCTTCTCTGTCCCCCGGTGTCCCTCCTCTCCCGGTGTCCCGGAGTGTCCCTCCTGCGCTCATGACCGTTCAGCTGTCGTAGGCGTTTGCCAAGATGGGATGACACTTCGCCGACCCCTACCTCCAGGGAGTTTCGTTGCCTCCGCGCGGACAGATGAAGGCCCTTCCGTCCTCCGTTCCCCCCGGCACGCCGTGAACTGGCCGGGGCGGTGCGCGCCATGCTGAGGGCTATCGGCGGCTCGCTGCGTAGCGTCGCAGGTCAGATCCACATCTCCCGCTCGGCCCTCTACCGGCTTGCGTCAGGGAAGGTCCTGTTCCCTGACACGGACACCGTTCTGAAGCTGCACCAGCTCGCGCAGCGCAGGACCGGTGCCGAAGTGATGCCCGAGAGCGACCTGAGGGCTCTCCTGCAGCGGGTTCTCGATGAGGGTGAGCACGCTGCCGCCGCCGACAACAGCATTGCTGAAGCCGACAGGCCGGCTGGGGAAGAGGCCGCTGGCATGGGCGGCGGTGCGCAGGAGGACGGCACCGGTGCGCCAGCCGTTGCGCCGGTCCCGTCCGTTGAGGGGGACCGGCGCAACGAACGTGCGACCGGGCTGCAGTGGCCGGTCGACGAACTGGTGCTGCACCTTGACAGCGGCCGGTACGAGCATGTCGTCGGCATGCTGGACTATGCCGGCGACCAGGCGCCTGCGCTGGAGTCCGCTGCCGCGATTCAGACGTGCCGCAGCCGGGGTCTCGCGCAGGTCGCGGATGTTCTCCTGCGGAAGGTTGGCGGCCGGCCCGACCGTTTCGTCCTCGATGTGGTCGGCCACCTGATGGACGCCGGTGGCCACGCTGATGCCCGGGAACTGATCAGCCGCAGCACGCAGGCCGCATAGCTGCAGCAGTAAGTCAGTTTTAAAACAATGAAGTTGATGCGACGAATTGTGACAACGTTGTACGATCGCGAGCGCTGCTGGTACTAGAGGTCGCATGGCGGCACAAGGGAACTCTCGGGCGGGCTTAGGGGCTGGGTCGGTGGCGGAAGGCGGGTCTGCGCTCCGCGGCGCCTACCTGAGCACGGAGGGGCACTGGCGGAAGCTGCCCGAGTGGGCCGTGTGGTTTGCCCGGGCTGGCGGATGGGCCGCCGAGCTGAGCGAGGCCGGTGACAGCGCCGTCGTCGCGTTGTCCGTCCCGGCCCGTGAATACGCCGCCGTACTTCTCGCGCTGGGTTCGGTGGACCGGACGTCATGGACGGCGCGATCGCGTGCCGAGCGGGAACTCGGATTCGAGCAGGCATGGGCCCTCCCGGCAGGGACCTGCGTTCGGATCGTGCCGGCGGACTTACCAGGTGCGGGGAAGCGCGCATATTCGGGCCTCTTCCTGAGGGCGGTGGAGAACCATCACGGGAAGGTCTACGAGCTGTCGGGACGCCCGGGCCCCGGCGGGCGCCCGGGCATGGTGTCATGGTTCCCGGCGGATCAGTACCGGATTCAGACACTCCCCTGGCCCGATCAGCCCCGGGACTACACCGACCGCAACCGCTTCAGCGAGGAAACCGGAGCACCGGGCGGCGCCAGCGGACTGCTGACGGGCCCGCTGGACGAGTACTACCGGCACTGCTCGCTCGACTGCGTACTGGTGGGGGTCGTGAGCACGGTTCTGGCGGAAGCACAGGAGGTTGTCGCGGCTCCGGGCTGTCCCGGGCTGTCCCTTCAGGAGCTGATGCGTCTGCGCGGTGTGCACACGCCGGGCACTCACTACCGCAGCGTGGTCCTGTCGAGCAGGAGTGATCCGGAGGAGATCCGTGATCCTGTGCGGTCCCGCAAGCCGGCCGTGGCGGTGCTGGACGGTGCCGCGACGGTGCGGCGGTGGATGGCGGCGAGCCTGGCAGATGTGACGATGGCCGTGGTCGAGCGGACGAGTCCCTCGGCCGTGGCCGCGGCGGACGCGCTCTACACGAACCGTGCGCGCCGCCAGGCGGATCTGTCCATGCCCGCCGGTCTCGTACGGGCCCTGCCCGCCGGCGTCGAGGCGCTGGCCTGGCGGACCCGGCGGAGGCAACGGTGAGCATGCTGGATGCGGACAGTGTGTACCAGAGGGCCGACGCCGAGATAGCGGAGCAGCCGGTACGGCACGTCGGGGTCAGCGCGTTCATGCACGCGGCATCACAATTCCTGCGCACGGTGGGGGAGTCGGAGAGCTCCGACCTGTGGCGGCAGCCATGTGCGGAGATCCGCCGGGCACGGTGGCTCATCGGGACGGTGCCCCTGCCGCTCAGCTCCGGCGCACTGGGACTGCGGGAGACCGCGGAAGCCTTGGCCGACCGTGCGAGGGTAATCGAGCGGGTCGCCGACCGCGGCCTGCTGAGGCAGTTCGACGCGGTCACTGACGCGTTGCGGAAGCTGGGGCGGGAGCGTGAGAACCCGCTGGCCCGCGGCGTGATGACGTACCTGGAATCGTCCGGTGCGGGCAGCGTCCTGGTGGTGGTCACCAGCCGCGCCCACCAGGACGACGCGGTGGCCGCATTCACCGCACTGAGGTGCCTGGTCGACGTGGGCACCGCCCGGGACCTCGCCGGGACCTGCGTGTACGGTGCTGCGGTCGTTGTCGGGCCCGTGGGCTGGCTTCCGCCCGGGGTGCTGAACGCTCCGCGCGCCTCCCGGATCGGACTGGTGCACTATGACTTCTACCGCGAGCCGCAGGATGTCTGGCCGCTGTTCGGGGAAGGACCGGTCCGGCGCGGCCGGATGCCGTCGCGGGTCCTCCGGCGTCCGTCCCTCCTCCTCGGGGGATCGCAGGGTCTCCGGTCAGGCGTTCCTGAGGCCAGTGAGGCGCTGGAGCTGACCGGCTTCGATGTGCTCTCCCTGGCTGGCGAAGCGCTCGCGGGGCTGCCCGCAGACGTGCTGGAGCGCCCTGCTCCGGGCGCGCATGAGCGTGTGGCCGCTCAGGCGGCCCAACTGGCCGACGGCTCCTTCGTACTGCTGCCCCTGGACGTGGGCGTTCAGAAGGTGCTGCTCGTCGAGGCGGACGACGAGGGCAGGCCGGCCGTCGAGGCAGTGGACGCGGCGGCGGTGACGATCGGTGATGCCGTCGTACTGCGCGGCGGGTCCTACTACCAGAGCCTGGTCGAGCGCGCCGACGCCGCACTCGGCGAGGACGCCTTCATGCTGCGCGAGATCCAGCGGGCGTGGAAGGCGCAGCTGCGCGACCGCGTCGCCCGCCACCGGGACGGGGTCCACGGCGTCGCCGCCGATCTGAAGGCTCGGGGCGCGACGACCGCGAACCTGGGTTACTGGACGGGTCCTTGGTGCATCCGGACGCGCCTCAAAGCGGACTTCACCGTGGTGATGCGCTATCTCGGACGCGGCGACGAAGCCGACCACGCCTGGGACGCGTTGGGCCGCATCGACCACGCGCACCGCAGCGCCGGGCGCAACTACGCCGAGGTCGTCCAGCGGGCTGTCTCGGGCGGCACCTGGGAGACCCTGCAGTCCGACCAGTGGTGCGACATCTCCCTGGATGACACCCAGGCAGGCGCGCGGGTGGCCCTCATCGACGCGCTGC
The DNA here is from genome assembly GCF_043201465.1 of Kitasatospora sp. NPDC048298. Taxonomy (NCBI): domain Bacteria; kingdom Bacillati; phylum Actinomycetota; class Actinomycetes; order Kitasatosporales; family Streptomycetaceae; genus Kitasatospora; species Kitasatospora sp. NPDC048298. Next base: position 103,506 of record NZ_JBICYZ010000019.1, on the reverse strand, counting down.
TGCCCGGGCAGCTGACCGTTCCCGTGCACTACCTGTGCCGGCTCCGTTCCCCGGAGGTTCCCTGATGGCACGTATGATCCCGCCTTCGTTCGATCCGGCCGGCACGCCGAGCCCGGGGGAACGGGAGGTGTTCCAGCGGCTGCGGGACGATCCCGCGACCGGGGGCTGGACCGTCCTCCACTCGCTCGGAATCTCCCAGCACCCGCGACAGATCCAGGGGGAGGCGGACTTCGTCATCATTGTCCCGGGCAAGGGGGTACTCGTCCTGGAGGTCAAGTCGCACCTCCAGGTGCGGCGGCTGCCGAGCGGGGAGTGGCGCCTCGGCAATCAGCCCCTGACCAATCGGAGCCCGTTCCAGCAGGCCGACGAGGCCATGCACGCCGTCAGGAAGAAGCTCCGGGGCCCCAGCGGCGGTGCCGGTGCGGTGCCGGTCGCATTCGCGGTGCTGTTCACCCACAGCCGCTTCGCGGTGTCCGGGCCGATGGAGTGGCACTCGTGGCAGGCACTGGACACGGTTGCCTTCCACAGCCGCTCCGTGGCGGCGCTGGTCACCGGGGTCCTGGACGCGCACCGGGCCCACCTCGCGGCCACACCGGGGGCGGCGTGGTTCGACCCGGCGTCCGTGGCACCCGATGCCGGGCAGGCCGAGCGGATCATCCGGGCTCTGCGGCCCTCGTTCGAGTTCGCCGAGCCGCCGAAGCTGAGGCGGCAGCGGATGGAGCGCGAGACGGAGGCGTTCACCCAGCAGCAGTACGAAGTGCTCGACATGATCGCCAGAAACCGGCGCTGCATGGTGGACGGCGCTGCCGGGACCGGCAAGACCTACGTGGCGGTGGAGGCGGCACGCCGCTATGCCGCCGGGGGACAGCGGGTGCTCCTGTGCTGCTTCAACCGCCACCTCGGCCGCTGGCTCAAGGAGGAGACTGCGGGCCTGCCAGGGGTGACGGCAACCAGCTTCCATTCCTACATGGCCGGGCTGGCCCCATCCGCCCGAGATGCCGGCGGCACCGGAGACTTCTTCACCGAGGTGCTGCCCGAGGCCGCCCTGGACGTCCTCATGGAGAAGGACGAGCCCCCGTTCGACGTGCTCGTCGTGGACGAGGCACAGGACCTGATGCGTGAGTCCTACCTAGATGTCCTCGACTTCTCCGTACGGGGCGGCCTGTCCGCAGGCCGATGGTTGGGCTTCGGCGACTTCACCCGTCAGGCTCTCTACGGTTCTGACGGCGAGGGCATGGACGTCCTGCACAAACGGGCTGGAGAGCTGCCCTCGGTCACGCTGAACCACAACTGCCGCAGCGTCCCCGGCATCACGCTGTACGTGGAGGTCACGTCGGTACTCGACCCCGGATACGCGGGCACCCTGAGGCCCTCCAACGACCGCCAGGCCACGAACTTTTGGTGGGCGGACGAAGAGGAGCAGCAGCGACAGCTGGCCAGCCGCCTCACGGAGCTCACCCGGGAGGGGTTCTCGCCCGAGGACATCGTCGTCCTGTCTCCGCTCCGGGACGAGCTCAGTGCCGCCGGCAACTGCCGTGCCCCCAGCTGGAAGGGACGGCTGACACCCCTGGACTCCCCGAAACCGGGATCCGTCCGGTACGGAACCGTGCACACGTTCAAGGGGCTGGACGCCCCCGCCGTCGTCCTCACCGACATCACCTCCTTCGGCACAGACCGGGACCGAACGCTCTTCTACGTCGGTGCCTCCCGGGCCAGGGACGAGCTCACCGTGCTGATGGCCCACAGCGCACGCCCCGGATACATCAAGCAGGTTCAAGGAGCAGGCAGAGCATGACCACGGCCAGTGACAACCTCGGGTCCAGGGAGGACGTCATCGACGCCCTGCGGGCCGAGCTTATGGGCCCGGCCCCCGCGGGCAAGCCCCTCCACCAGACGTCGTTCGACGGCTGGCCCGCCGCCCGCGGACCGTGGACCGACGCTGACAGCGGCGAGGAGATCCTCGACCGTGCTCCCCTGCTGCGCTACGGCGTTGGCGTCCTCTACCCGGCGACACCGGAGGACACCGCTGGCCAGCGCGCGGACTCCGAGGCGGACGCAACGGTGGACGCCGGCGAAGACGGGCAGGACGGGGAGGAGGACGAAGACGCTCCGGAGGTGCCCGAAGGCATCCAGGAGGCATACGCGCGCAAGGGAGGTCATGCCGACGACGATGACTTCGAACTCCTCGGCGCCAACGACCGGCGACCCAGCGCCATGGGCCTGTCGATCCTCCTGGCAGGAGAACGGGCCGGCCTGCGGATCTCCGCCACTGGTGGCCGCTACCGGCGCCGGACGGTGCACATCGGCAGCAGCGTCCGTCACTGGTGGGTCCGCGGCCCCGTCGCAGCCGTCTGGGATCTGTCGCCGGAGGCGCTCGCCAGCGCCGGCCCCCTCCTGCGAAAACCGCAGCCGTCCTCCGACACCTCGACCGGCCTCGATGGCTTGGACCTCGAACTCACCGTCCGCATCAGGCCCCACCGCGACGGGCGCCTCATTACGGTCGCCCTCGTTAACCGGACGCCGTTGGGCAAAGGGGCCCCCGACGCTCTCAGCCTCTTCCAGACCGAGATCACCGTCGAGCCGGTACAGGGCTGGCTGGCCCCGTACCCGGAGGCGGCCGAAGCCGGAACCCACCCGGACGATGCCTCGTTCAGCCTGATCTACCGGGGTGCCCGCACCTTCGCCGTCGGACACGGCTGTGCGGCGGACTGGGACACGCCGACGGCGGACCGCTCCTCCTGGGCCAGGGCCGATCCCATGCCGCAGTACGAAGCCCCCAGCATCACTCCCGACATCCGGCTGTCCGACGGCACCCCGCTGACCGTCTCCATGGACCAGCTGGCAGGAGACGGACCGGAAGGCCCCGAGCAGCTCAGCCGGGTCATCACCGCCTACGCGCAGTGGATCGAAGGACTCGAGGAGAAGGCCGCAGGACTCGACGGACGGTTCCAGCCGACCGCCGCCAAGCACATCGAGGGCTGCCGCACCGCCCTGGCCCGGATGCGGGAGGGCCTCGAACTCGTCCGCGACCCCAGCACGGATGCCGGCCGCGCGTTCCGCATGACGAACCGGGTGATGCTGCGCCAGCAGCTGCGCTCCGGTGCACCCCTGCGCAGAACCCGTTACGTCAACGGCTGTTACGAGGTGGACGGCGTCCAACTGGACGAAGACACGGCCCGCAGCCAGGGGAAGGGCAACTGGCGCGCGTTCCAGATCGCCTTCCTCCTCGCCGCTGTGCCGTCGACCGCGGACCCGTTCCACGACGACCGTGACACCGTCGACCTCATCTACTTCCCCACCGGCGGCGGCAAGACCGAGGCGTACCTCGGTCTGTCCGCCTTCACCATTCTCCTGCGCCGTCTGCGTGACCCCGCCGACGCTGGGGTCACCATCCTCATGCGCTACACCCTGCGTCTGCTGACCGCGCAGCAGTTCCTGCGTGCGGCCTCCCTCATCTGCGCGCTCGAAGAACTGCGGGAGGACGAGCCGGACCTCGGGGGTCCCTTCTCCATCGGCATCTGGGTGGGCAGCGACACGACCCCCAACAAGCGCGGCGATGCGACCTCGGCCCTCGGCCGGCTCCGGGCCGGCGGCGAGGACAATCCCTTCCTCCTGCTGCGCTGCCCCTGGTGTGCGGCCCAGATGGGTCCCGTCGCCGGCCAAGAAGAGAGCGGCGCGCCCCGCGGGCGTCCCCGCAGGGGCGGAAGGGGCGGTCAGGCTGCCTCCGCGAGCCGCACTCCTGTGGCCGGGTACGTCGAGTACGCGGGGACCGTACGGTTCATCTGTCCGGACTACGAGTGCCGCTTCTCGGCGGACGACACCCCGCTGCCCGTCTTCGTGACCGATGACGACCTCTACGACCGCCGGCCGACGCTCGTCATCGGCACCATCGACAAGTTCGCCCTGCTCGCCTGGCGCCCCGGGGCCCGCGCTCTGTTCGGTCTGGGAGCTTCAGGACTCGGCGCCGACGGTGCCCGGGAATTCTCGCCGCCGTCACTGGTCATCCAGGACGAGCTGCATCTCATCGCGGGCCCGCTCGGCTCCCTCGCCGGCCTCTACGAGGGCGTCATCGAAGAGCTGTGCACCGACCGGCGAAGCGGCACTCCCGTCCGCCCGAAGATCGTCGCCTCCACCGCCACAATCCGCCGCCACGAGGAACAGGTGCGCGCCCTCTACGGCCGTGAGCGGGTTCACCTCTTCCCGCCGCACGGCATCGACGCCTCCGACTCGTTCTTCGCCGTGTACGACCGGAACCCCGAGACCGGTCTGCTCAAGCCCGGACGGCGCTACATCGGCGTGCACGCCCCTGCTCTCGGCTCCATGCAGACCGTCCAGGTCCGCACCTTTGCGGCGCTTCTCCAGGCCGCCGGGGACCTCCCCGAGGACCAGCGCGACCCCTGGTGGACGCTGCTCGCGTTCTTCAACAGCCTCCGCGAGCTCGGCAACTCGCTCTCGCTCATGCAGTCCGACATCCCTGACTATCTGCGCACCATCAACAACCGCTCCACCGCGGACCGCAGCGGCATGCGCTATCTCAACTGGGTCGAGGAGATGACCAGCCGCCTCCGGCAGGATGAGGTTCCCGAGGCCATCCAGAAGCTGGAGCGGCAACTCACCCCGGAACAGCGGGCCGTGGACACCTGCCTGGCGTCCAGCCTGATCGAAGTCGGCATCGACATCCCCCGTCTCTCCCTCATGGCCGTCGTGGGCCAGCCCAAGAGCACCTCCCAGTACATCCAGGTCACCGGCCGTGTCGGCCGTCGGATCCCCGGCCTGGTCGTCACCCTCTACGGCGCTGGCAAGCCCCGCGACCGCAGCCACTTCGAACGCTTCCGCAGCTACCACGAGCGCCTGTACGCCCAGGTCGAGCCCACCAGCTCGACCCCGTTCGCCCCGCCCGCCCTGGACCGGGCGCTCAGGGCCGTCGCCGTCGCCTACATCCGCCAGGCCGGGGGCAAGGCCGTCGACGCTCCCCTCCCGTTCCCGGCCGATCGATGGGAGGAAGCCAGGGAACTGCTGCTCGGCCGCGCTGAATTCTGTGACCCCGACGAGGCCGGCCGTACAGCGGCCCTGCTGGACCGGATGCGCAAGGAATGGGAGGCATGGCGACCCGGCGAGTGGGGCGATTTCGGCCCCGTGGGCCACGGCCGGCTCCTGCGGCCGCTCGGCCGCTACGCACCGGAGAACCAGCGGAACCTGAGCTGGGCGATCCCCTCGTCGATGCGTGGCGTCGATGCCGAATCCGAGGTCAAGGTCACCGTGCAGTACGCGATCGAGGAAGGAAACTCATGATCCGCGGAAGTGTCCGCCGCTCCCAGCTGGTTGTCCCGTTCGGCCCCGGCGCCATGCACGTGCTCTCTGACGGTACGTCCGTCGTGACAGCGGGCCTTGACCACTGGTTCCCGACCGGGAAGGACCGCGACCGTGAGGAGTACCGGATCCACGAGTGGCGCTTGGAGCAGCATCTGAGTATCGACGCGCTCTACTCGCCGCCGGACTACCGGGCCTGGTCAGAGGACGAGATGAACAGAAAGGTCCGTGTCCCCGTCCTCCGGTTCCCTGTCTGGGGATTCTGCCCGAGCTGCCGGACGCTGACCAGAGACCGTCTCCACGCCGACCACCGACCCGTATGCGATCACCACGAGGGCACCCGCCGCAAGCCCGTCATCGCCCAGGTCCCCTTCGTGGCCATCTGCGAGCGGGGACACCTCCAGGACTTTCCGTGGTACGAGTGGGCGCACCGTTCCGCCGCGCCTTCCTGCCGCAACCACGTCCTCTCACTGCGTTCTTCCGGCGGAGGCACCCTCTCAGCCCAGCGGGTCTCGTGCAGCTGCGGCAAGGGCCGGAGCCTGGAAGGCGTGACCTCGACAACAGCCAGCAGGGACAACGGCTCCTCCACCGTTCTGTCCGAGGAACTCGAACCGGGCGGACCCGCCTACCTGTGCCGGGGTGCCGCGCCCTGGCTCGGCATCGAATGCGTGGGAGAGCCCTGTGGCAGTCCGCTCAGGGGAAGCCTCCGGGCAGCCGCCAATGTGTACTACCCCCTTCTGAGCAGTTCCATCTTCGTGCCCGAGGACGGCAGCAGCGCCGCTGACCCCAAGGTTCTGGAAGCCCTCCAGGACGGGACGATCGTTCAGGCCCGGTGGCGGGCAGCCGTGTTCGTGGGAGAGGGAGTGATCCCCTCGCCGGACCTGCTCCGGAGGGTCGCTCAGGGAAACGCCTTCATCCTCGAAGGCTTCACCGACCCGCAGATCGAGGCCGGCCTCAAGGCCCTCCACGACGCCGAGACCACCGGCAGCTCCAGCTCCAGCTCCAGCTCCAGCTCCAGCCCCGGCGGGCCTGTCCTGGCAGAAGACCCAGCGGACTTCCGGGTCACCGAGTACCAAGCGCTGCGTGACTCCATCGAGTCCAGCGAACTCGTGGTCCGCGAGCCAGCGGCGGACTACGGCCAGCCGGTGGCCGGAGCCTTCGCGCGTGTGCGGCTGGTGGAGAAGCTCCGGGAGACCCGGGTGCTCTGGGGCTTCAACCGTGTCTTCGCGGAGTCCTCGTACGACCGCACGTCCCGCAAGGCCCTCCTGCGGCGTACCCCGGCCCGTCCGGGCAGTGGATGGCTTCCCGCTTACGCGGTCAGCGGAGAAGGCATCTACCTCGAACTCGACACCGGCAGGCTCGCCCCCTGGGAGGAACAGTCCGGCGTACTTGAACGAACCGGCCTTCTCACCCGGCGCTTCGCCCGCCTGGCTGTGGACCGGGGGCTGCAGCAACGCGAGCTATCACCCCGTTTCGTGCTCCTGCACACCCTTGCCCACCTGCTCATCAACCAGCTCACCTATGAGTGCGGATACAGCTCGGCCTCCCTGCGAGAACGCCTCTACGTCAGCCCTGGTGCCGACGGCATGGCAGCCCTGCTCATCTACACCGCCGCCGGCGACTCCGAAGGCACCCTCGGCGGCCTCGTCCGGATGGGACAGCCCGGCCGCCTCGAAGACGTGCTCCAGAACGCCCTCGCACAGGCCGCCTGGTGCTCATCCGACCCTGTCTGTATCGAAAGCCCTGGCCAGGGCCCTGGGTCCTGCAACCTCGCCGCCTGCCATAGCTGCGCCCTTCTCCCCGAAACCGCGTGCGAGGAGTACAACCGGTTCCTCGACCGGGCGCTCGTCGTCGGGGGGCTGGAACGGACGGACCTCGGCTTCTTCCCGGCATCCTGAGCTTGGTTCTTACTTTTTTGTCGGGTTTGATGTGTGCCCGACCAGCACGAGAGGCAGGTCCGCCAGGGCGTGGTGGGAGAGGCGCGGGGACTTGTCGGGGACCACGCGTCGTTCTCCCTGGCTGCCTGAGTCGCATCGCGGCGAACGGACAGCGCGGGCTGTCTACCGTCTGATGTGCAGCGATGGCTATGGCCGGGCGACTGGGGGTCAAGGGGTCGCAGGTTCAAATCCTGTCGTCCCGACGTGAGTCGGAAAGGCCGTTGGCCGGGAGAAATCCCAGGCCAGCGGCCTTTCGTGCGATGCGGCATCAGATTCGGCAAGCATTCGTTCGTATGCGGCTGGGGGTCGGATGGGGACCAAGTAGCCCCGGAGCGGTCGAATTCGGGGGCGAGGCCTCCCTCAAGGGGCATTCCCGGTCCCAAAATTGACTACCCACAGTGACCGATATCAAGTCGTGGCCAACGGTTTTTCGACACCCCGCGACGCAATCTGGCCATGCTTTCGGGCAGTTGGGCGACAGTCCTCGAATCTGTCAAGACGTCAGTCGATTTCGCGACCTCGCGCCGGAGGTGTCTCGCGGCTCCTCCCGGACGCATCCGCGCGCCCGTCGGGGATCTGCCTGCTATCCATGATCATCTACGCACAGTGATCATCGCCGAGGCGGTGCAGGTGGGAGAAAGCGGCCGACGACCACGAGTGTGCGGAGGCTGCAGCATCAGACAGGTCCGATCCTCCTACCCGGCCGCCCGGCTGAGGTGGCCGCACGAAGGCTTGGTCCGCATACACCTGGGCCTCGGGCTCGCCCGTGAGGACCTGGTGCCTACGCTGCATGCGGCCAAGAGCGGGGGGCGGCTAGTGACCTGAGTCAGAGAATCGTCGTTGGTCGGGCAGGAGTCGTCCTGGACCTTGTTCGCGACAGGCCCCGGGTTCCTGTGGTACCCAGGAGCCCGTCGATCATGACCCGGAGCGGGCCGCAGAACGAGGGGGACTCTGTGACCGGGCCGTCCACGCCAAGCCGTCCTTCCGGGCCGCCGCCCGCACCCGGGACACTGTCGCGGCCGACCGCCCCGCCGGCGCCGACGGCCGCCCCGGTCCGCCGCAGCGGGATTGACCTCCAGGGGTGGAGCGCCGTGGTGACCGCCGCCGTCGCGGTCGTCGCCCTCGGCGCCGGCTTCGCGGGCGGCTTCTACACCCAGGCTCAGGTGACCGACGACTCCCGGCCGCAGCCGGCCGTCACGGTCACCGTGCCCGGTCCGACCGTCACGGTGACAGGCTCCACCGTGACCGCGCCCCCGGCGGGCAGCCAGGGCTCCGCACCGGTCCTGAACCCGTTGCCCAGCGGGATGGCCGGCAGCCCGACACCGACCGCGGTGCGGGTCCTCAGCGCCTCCCCGGATGGCGGTCAGGGCGGAACGAAGTCGGTCCTCACCGGCCGGGGCTTCCCACCCAACGAGGTCGTCCGGGTGTCCTTCATCATCAAGGGCGACCTCGGCGAGGACTACAAGACGCGCGACCTGCGCGACACCATGACGGACGCCACCGGGGCGTTCTCCGTCGAGGTGGTGATCCCCTCCGACCTGAAGTACGACGCGAACCTGAACGCGTACCTGCGGGCCCGCACGACTGCCACGAAGACCGAGACGGTGTTCGACCTCATCGCCTGATTGGTGCGGGCTGGTCTGCTGGCCAGGCGGAGCCGCCGAAGCGGTCCGCCGGCTCGTCCTGGGCCAGGCGCGGCGCCTGGCCCGGCTTCAGCAGCCGCCGTAAGTTCACCAGAACCAGTGCGATCCCCGTACCCGCTGAGGTTCCCCGCTGACTGGGGCACGCCAGCTCGATGGTGGCGGAACCGAGCGTCAGCAGACTGACGTCAGCCCCGTCAGGGCCGGATACGTTGGCGGCGTCGGAGATCCGGATGGCGCTGTTGACCAGCAGATCCCCCACCTCCGTGCAGGAAGGCCCCTCGCGCCATTTCAGGCAACGACTGGTGTTGCTCCGGCGCGCGGGCACGATCTCGGCGGTGTGGGGCCAGTGCCTCCACCAGGTGCTCGCGCGAACCATCAGCCGGCTGCGCAACGGCGTGCACGGGGTGGGGGCCCAGTGCGGGGCGGCACTTTCTTCGGCAGCCGTGATTCCCGCCGTGTACCAGAACGCGAGGTTCTCCGGGATCTCGGCGGAGCCGGTTTCCCACCGCAGGCGAGAGCGCATCGAGCGCGGGGTGCCGCAGTGGTATTCGCGCAGTTCGAGACGGCCCTGTGTAGGCAGGTGGAGCAAGTGGACGGCGCGAGCGGTGACACGTTCGATCCGCAGCCCCGGGATGCCGAAGTGCACGTGCGAGCCGTCAGCGTAGGTCACGGTCTGCGGCAGCAGGTAGTTCGCCACCTGTGGAGCCACGCTCGCCTGGATCGTCAGTTGGTGCGGCGCGGGTCCCTTACCAGCGCGCGGCGGCTGGTGCGCGCCGCCTTGAGCTGCGGATCGCACCGGTTGTCGCGAAGCCTTGACAGCGCGTCACAGGCTGAGAACCCTGGTGCTGTACTCCAGGGACGCGAGGGACACGGCATGCCATGGGTTGACGAGAGCGGGCGCCACCGGGGTTTCCCGGCGGCGGTGTTGGCGGACGGCAGCGAGCCGGCGCCGTTGCCGGACGGGCGCACCACCTGGTGGCTCTACAACGGTGCCGATGGTCCTCGGGCCGCTGCGGTGCGCGGTGGTTGCAGCTGCGGCTGGCGGGGTGAACGGGTGCACCTGCTGGACTTCGGTGACGACCAGGCGACCGAGGCGGTGGGCGAGGACACCGGGCCGTTCGCGGACTGGGAGTGGCACGTCGACCTGGCCGAGGGTGTGGTGCCGCGCGAGGTCGAGGAACTGGTCGCGGCGTTGGTGGACCAGATCTGTGACCTGATGGAAAGCAGGCCGTACGCCGCTGCCCGCGCGGCCGCCCGGTTCGAGCGCGCCGCGGGTTCGACCGCGCTGCTGGCCGGCCGCAGGGCCCACAGCAACCTGATGTCCTGGGAGTACATCGGCCGCGCCTTCGGCTGCGGGCCGCAGGCCGCGCGGGAGCGGTTCGGCGAGACGCTGCCCGACGTCGACCGGGGCGATGAGGCATAGGTCGTCAGCCTTCACGCGTCGCGCAGGCGGCCGGAGGCGGGCGCCGATCGGCTGATCGGAGCCCCGGGCCCGGACGCCGACATCCGGGCCCAGCGGCATGTTGTCGAGCAGCTCAGCGCCGTACCAGCCGGGCTACACCTGCCGGCCTTCGTCGTGCCACCCGCCTGGCCCGGCCAGGCTGATTGGGTGCGAGCCCTTGGAAGAGGGCATACGCTGACCAGCTTCTGTTGGCGCGGGTCATCGGCGAAGGAGGGCATGCGGCCGAGCGTCCCGGTGCCACCGTGGCCCCATGCAGCAACCGCTCGCCAGCCAGGCACCCTCGGCCACGCCCTGCTCCGGAGGGCCGATTCGTGAGCCAGGCCGGTCCCTGGCGGCCCGGTGACTCCCCCCGCAGTCCGGCTCGGCCGCGCTACCATGCCGGTCGCGGTGCCGGCGTCGCCGCGGACGATCGTGGTCGTGCAGGGGGTGGGCATCGCCATCGGCGTGTGTCGGCCGTTGCCATCGCGAGTGTGGGGCTACAGCACGTCCGGGGTCCAGTGGATCTCGCCGGGATAGACGTGGGCGCCGGGGGACAGGACGCGGGTGCCGTAGTCGGCGTCCGGGGCCACGACCCAGCCGACGCCGGAGTAGGCGGTGGGGGTGGCGGTGCGGGCAACGCTGCACCGGGCGGTGTCGGTGGTCAGTGTCTGGCCGGCCGGTACGGTCAGGATCTGGAAATCCTCCGCTTCCGCTCCGGGGCATGTGCGGAAGTCGGAGGTCTTGGCGGTGTACTTGAGTCGAGCCTTGACTGCCGCCGGTTCGGTGTCGCGGTTGGTGATCTCCAGGGCGAAAGAGACCCGGTCGGCCTGGACCCGCGTGCACACGCGCCACTTCACGGCCCCTGGCCCGGAGTTGGGTGGGCCGCAGCGGCTGTCGGCCCCGAGGGAGTCCTTCTCCAGGCCTGGCTGCTCGGATGGCGAGGCGGGCCTGAGCCGGGCCGGACCGTCGGAGGCGGTGCCGGCCGGCAGCACGGCGGCGGTCGCTGCGCCGGTTGGAAGAGTGTCGGCGGACGCCGAGCCCGGCGCGGACGTGGCCCGCAGAATGGGCCAGGCGACCGCGGTGACGACGGCGCACACGCCGACGCCGACGGCTAGGCGTGACCACCCGCTGGCCAAGGCTCGGCGCCGGGCCACTGGCAGGCCCGAAGGCACAGGGACGTTCGGCACATCTGCCGGCAGGGGCCCGGCGGCCAGCTCGCCGCCGGAGTCACCGATCGGATCGGGTGTGACGGTGGGCGTTGCGGGTGCCGGGGCGGGCCGAACGTACGCGGCTGTGGGCTGGGTGCGGCTCGACCTGTTCGTTGTCGGAACCTCCAGACCGTCGAGATCGGTGTCCTCGTCGTCGAGGTCGTCGAGGTCGTCGAGGTCGTCGAATGGCTCGAAACGCGGGGAGCCCCCATGGGGCGGGCATTTCGCCGGTGTCCGGCTGGCTGGGTTTTGACCGGCGGTGTAGATGTTGGTGTGTGCGGTGGTTCGGTACTTGGCGCGCCGCCTTGTCAGGTGGCGGATACCGGGCTGCGGAGCCGCGGCCGTCAGGTTCTGCAGCCGATGCGGGCGGCTCCGGGGAGCGACGGTGGTGGGCGAGGTTCGTCCCGCGCAGTGTCGCGGGCCGGGTGTTCGTGCTGCAGCTGGTGGTGGTGCTGCTGCTGGTCGTGGCCGCCGTGCTGGAGCTGGTGGTGCAGGCACACGGCGACATCAACGAGAGGGCCCGGAGCCGGGCGATGGGTGTCGCGCAGACCTTCGCCACCACGGCGGGGGTCGCGCCCGCGCTGGCTACCGGCAACCCGTCGGCGATCCTTCAGCCCAAAGCCGAGGCGGCGTCGCAGGCCCTGGGCGACACGGGCATCCAGGTCATCAACGCGCAGTACGTCCGGGTGGCCGACCGCTACCCGTACCGGGTCGGCACCACGCTGGAGCCCCGCATCGTGCCCACACTGTCCCGCGACCATCCGAACTTCGCCGAGGTCACCACCAGCGCGGGCGGCGAGCAGGTGGTTGCCCGGGTTCCGGTGTACGACAACGGCACCTTCGTCGGATGGGTGGCCGCCAGCACCCACATCAGCGACATCAACGGTGTCGTCGGCCAGCGCGTGCGCATCCTGTTCGCCGGGGCCGCCGGTGCTCTGGTGGTGTCCGTGCTGGGGACGGCCCTGATCAGCCGCAAGCTCAACCGGCAGACCCGGGGCCTGGGACCGGCCGAGATGACCCGGATGTACGAGCACCACGACGCGGTGCTGCACGCGGTGCGCGAGGGTGTCGTGATCGTCGACGGTGGAGACCGGGTGGTGCTCGCCAACGACGAGGCGCGGCACCTGTTGGAGCTGCCCCCGGACTGCGAGGGCCGCCCGGTGGCGGAACTGGGTCTGGAAGAGCCGGTGGCCGCACTGCTGGCCGGCGGCAGCGCGGCCAGTGACGAGGTGGTCGCGGCCGGGGAGCGGCTGCTGGCGGTGAACATCCGGACCACCGACGACGTCGGCGGTCCGCCCGGCAGCGTGGCCACGCTACGCGACACCACCGAACTGCGCGCTCTGTCGGGACGGGCGGAGAAGGCACGCGACCGCCTGCGTCTGGTGCACGAGGCCGGCACGAGCATCGGGACGACCCTGGACGTGACCCGTACCGCCCAGGAGCTCACCGAGGCGGTGGTACCCCGGTTCGCCGACTTCGTCACCGTCGACCTGGCCCCCGGAGTCGTGTCGGGCGACGAGCCCGCCGAGCGTGACCACCACGAGGTGGTCCGCGTCGCGATCAGCGGCATCCGCGACGACGCACCCTTCTACCGGCTCGGCCGCACCACCGCCTTCGGCCCGGCCACCCCCCAGGGCTGGAGCCTGGGCACCGGACAGTCCAGGCTCGAACCCCGCCTCGCCGACGCCACCGCATGGCAGGAGCACGACCCGCCCGCCACCCGCGCCCTGATGGACTACGGCGTGCACTCGATGATCGCGGCCCCGCTGATGGCCCGTGGCATCCTGCTCGGGGTCGCCGAGTTCTGGCGTGCGGACACCTCGGCGCCCTTCGAGGAGGACGACCGCTCGGTGGCCGAGGACCTGACCGCGCACGCCGCCCTGTGCATCGACAACGCCCGTCGGTACACCCGCGAGCACACCCTCGCCACCAGCCTCCAACGCCGCCTGCTGCCCGGCGACCTGCTCCCGCAGTCCGCCCTGGAGGTCGCCCACCGCTACCTGCCCGCCCAGGCGGGCGCCGGCGGCGACTGGTACGACGCGATCCCGCTGCCCGGCACGCGGGTCGCCCTGGTCGTCGGTGATGTCGTCGGACACGGGATCCACGCCGCTGCCACGATGGGCCGCCTGCGCACCGCCGTCCACAACTTCTCCAGCCTCGACATCCCTCCGGACGAACTCCTCGCCCACCTCGACGAACTCGTCCAGCGCATCGACCAGGAAACCGCCGACCCCGAGGACACCATCACCGGCGCCACCTGCCTGTACGCCATCTACGACCCCACCACCGGAACCTGCACCATGGCCACCGCCGGCCATCCGCCGCCCGTCGTCGTCCACCCCGACGGCAGCGCCCACTACCCCGACATGCCCCAGGGCCACCCCCTCGGCCTGACCGCACTGCCCTACGAGACCACCCGGCTCGACCTGCCCGCGGGCAGCCTCTTGGTCCTGTACACCGACGGACTCGTCGAAAGTCGCGACCACGACATCGGCACCGGCATGCAACTACTGCGCGAGACCGTCGCCTACCCGCAGCGCACCCCCGAACAGGCCTGCGCCGCCATCCTGCGCAGCCTGGCGCCCGCCCACCAGAGCGACGACGTCACCCTGCTCGTCGCCCGCACCCGCACCCTCGACCCCGGCGACATCGCCGGATGGGACGTTCCCCAGGGCCCCGCCGCCGTGGCCCGCGTCCGGGCAGCGGTGAACGACCAACTCGACGCCTGGGGCATCGACGAACAAGCCTTCGCCACCGAGCTCATCCTCAGCGAACTGGTCACCAACGCCATCCGCTACGGTGCCCCACCCATCCACGTGCGCCTGATCCGCGACGCCGCCCTCGTCTGCGAGGTCTCCGACGGCACCAGTACCGCGCCCCACCTGCGTTACGCCGCCGCCACCGACGAGGGCGGACGGGGACTCTTCCTCGTCGCCCAACTCGCCGACCGCTGGGGCACCCGCTACACCGAAACCGGCAAGATCATCTGGAGTGAACAAGCACTTGCCCACTTTTGAGTCCTGGTGAGCTGTCCCGACCTTCGGGGAGTTCTCGTGACCGCATCGCGGAGCACGTCCGGCGGGGCGTTCGAACGGGGAACTACGGCTGGGCCGGTCCACGGAGGCCCCGGTACCCATCCGGTGAGCCGCCGGGCGGCTGTGGAGCACGGGGGCTGTCGGCCGTGGACGGGCGTTCGCTCCGGTCGTTCTGGGCCGGGGCGAACACCCGTCCCAGGGGGTGTCAACGGGAGCCGCGCTGTGCTGCGGTGGGCGCTGCCTCAGGCTGTGAACGTCTTGTCGCCCTTGCAGGTGACGTCCATCGTCCCCAGGTGGAGTTGGAGGGCGTGGTGGAGCGTTTCCTTGAAGTGGTTGATCAGCCAGAGCACGTAGGGGTACGAGTGGCCCTCTTTCATGGTCAGGCCCTTGATGACCAGTTCCTGTCTGTGCCCTGCTCCTGCTGTGGCGCGTACGGCTGGGGGTGGGTGTCCTGGTGCGGCGGTGCGGGCCACTGGGAGCAGGGCGGCGACTGCGGTGAGTGCGGTGTGTCCGTGCGGTGCTGGGGGGTGGGTCGGGTGGTGGTGCGTCCGGGGCGCAGGGGCCACCACAGGCTGCGGCCGAGGATCGCGGCCAGGGCGGGCACCAGCACGATGGACAGCAGGAACGAGGAGAGCAGGATGCCGAGCCCGGTGGCGAAGCCGATCTGCTGGGTGGAGGGTTGCGGGGTCACCGCGAGGCTGGCGAAGGAGCCGGCCAGGACGAGGCCCGCCGTCGCGATGGCCGGGGCGGTGTGCCGCAGGGCGCGCGCGACCGCTGCCCGGGGCGGCCCGGGGTGTTCCATCTCCTCCCGGATCCGGTCGCTGATCAGGATGTTGTAGTCGGTGCCGAGCGCGACCACGAACAGGAACAGGACCAGGGGCAGCATGAAGTTGACGCCCGGCTTGTCCATCGCGTGCTGGAACGTCAGGGCGGCCGCGCCGAGGGTGGCCGCGAAGCCGAGGCCGACGGAGAGCATCAGGACCACCGGCGCGAGCAGGCTGCGCAGCAGCAGGAGGAGGATCACCGCGATCAGTGCCGCCGCGACCGGGAAGACCAGCCGGAGGTCGCGGCCGGCGGCGGTGGAGACGTCGGCGAAGACGGCCGGGGTGCCGCCGACGTGCGCGGTCAGTTCGGCGGGCGTGTTCTGGGTGACGGCGGCGCGGATCGGGCCGGAGACCAGGTCGCGGGCCCGCTGGGACTGCGGGTCCTCGGTGAGGAACAGGTCGATCCGCGCGGCCTGCCGGCTCTCGTTCAGGACCGGCGCGGCCACCTGGCCGACGCCGGCGACCCGGGTGAGGTGCTGGGTCAGGCCGTCGAGTGCGCCCGGGGAGAGGGGGGCGGCGTTCTTGGTTTCGACGTAGACGCTGGTCGGGTCCGCCACGCCGGCGGGCAGGGCGCGGGCGATTTCGAGGGCGGTGGTCTGGGACGCGGTGCGCGGGCCGCCGCCGCCGACGCCGTAGTCCATCGTGATCCCGGCCAGCCCGCCGGCCAGGGCGCCCAGGAGGGCGAGCGAGGCGACGACCATGGTCAGCGGCCGGCGGGTCACCAGGTCGGCGAACCGGGCCGCGGAGCCGGCGCGGGGTTCGGCGTCGAGGGAGCGGGAGGGCCAGAAGAGCTTGCGTCCGCAGGCGGCGAGCAGGGCGGGCATCAGGGTGAGGCTGGCCAGCAGCATGACCAGGACCGAGATCGCGACGGCCGGGCCGAGCACCCGGAACTGGCCGAAGCTGGCGACGCCGAGGGTGGCGAAGGCGGCGACGATGGTCAGCGCGGCCGAGGTGATCGCGGTGCCGACCTTCTGGCTGACCTCGGCGGCGGTGACGCGGTGGTGGCGGTCGGGTCGGGCCCGCAGCTGCTCGCGGAAGCGGAACATCAGGAACAGGAAGTAGTCGATGCCGATGCCCAGGAGCACCACGCTGATGAGGCCCGGGACGGAGGCGTCGAGCTTGATGCCGGTGAGCAGCGCGGTGCCCACGACCGCGCCGGCGGCCACGCCGCCGATGAGGGTCACCGCGATCAGCGGCAGCAGGGCGGCCAGGACGCTGCGGAACACGAGGACGTGGAGCAGCACGATCAGGGCGAAGGAGCCGACGGCGGCGACGATCTTGAGGGTCTTCCCGTCGTCGGCGGAGTCGATCTGCTCGGGGAGCATGCCGGTGAAGCCGGTTCGCAGGCCCTGGGCGGCGAACTCCGCCCGGGCGTTGTCCCGGAACGCCCGGAAGGTGTTCTCCAGGCCCGGGTCGGCGGGGTTGCCGGTGAGGTTGACGGAGAGCAGCTGGAAGGTTCCGTCGGGTGCCGCCAAGGCCGGACCGACCTCGGGGACCTGCGAGTAGTCCCGCTGGAGGGGCGCCGCGTCCTTGGGCTTGGGCATGGTGACCTTCAGGCGGCTCAGCCGCTTCGCCCCGGCGTCGACCTGCTCGCGGTCCGCGGGGGTCAGCGCCCGGCCGTCGGTCCGCGCGACCAGGACGGTCACCGGGTTGGCGTCGGGCTTCGTCCCGAAGTGGTCGTGGGCGATCTGCATGGCGGCGGCCGAGTCGTAGCTCTTCGGCAGGAAGTCGGCCGTCTGCGTTGCGGTCACCCGGTAGATCAGGGTCTGGCTCAGGACGGTCAGGAGCATTCCCAGGACCGCCCATACGGCGATCACCTTCCACGGATTCCTGGTGGAGAATCCGGTCAGGGCGCGGATCACGATGTCCTCCGGCTTCGGTGCTTCAGCCGGGGGGTTCCGGCACGTCTCCAGACCATCACGGCGTACCGGGCGTTCTCGTCCGAGCGGGGGAGGAGAACGCCGCCGGGACCCGGGCCCGGTACACGGCCCCGACCAGGACCAGGGGCCTGGTCGGGGATCGGTCCGGGGTACCTGCCCGGGTCCGGGGGCCGCTGCGAGAATGGGCCGCGGAGGCTTTCTCCCGGGGGCCGCGGGCCGTCGCGGGAACGGCACCCGGCACCCGGCACCCGGCTCGTGGCACAGGGAACGCGGCTCACGTAGGACGGACGACGGTCGCGGTGAACCGGCGGAGGCCAGTGCCGACCGGCCACAGAAAGGACCAGCACCAGCATGTCGACGCACCACGAGCCCCCGCCCCCGCCGCCGTCGCCGAGAACCGACGGCCTGCCCTGGACGGCCAGTGACGGACTGCTGGCCGTCGGGGCGGCCGCCCTGGACCTCCTCGGCTACGGGCTCGGCGGTCCGGACGGAAGCCGGCCGGTCGCCCTGACCGCGCTGGTCCTGCTCGTACTGGCGGCCATGCCGCTGCTCACCAGGCGCCGCTACCCGCTGGCGTCACTGGCGGTCGTGCTGGCCCTCGGCCTGGCACTGAACCTGAGCGGGCCGGTGCCGCACCACTTCAACTGCACGCTGTGCGTCGCGCTGTTCGCCGTGGCCCGCTCCCGCGGCATCGCGGTGGCGGCGCCGGCCGGCCTGGTGGCGGTCGCCGTGCCCCTGGTGGGCCCGGGGCATCCGCTGCCCCCTCCGGTCGGGGACGTGGCGGCCAACGTGCTCGCCGCGGCGCTGGTCATCAGCGCCGCCGAGGTGCTGAAGCGCTGGCAGCAGGAGGTGGAGGTCAGGCGCAGGTTGCTGGCCGACCGCGCGGTGGCGCAGGAACGGCGCCGCATCGCACGGGAGTTGCACGACATCGTGGCCCACCACATCACCACCATGCAGCTGATGGCCGGCGGCGCTCGAGCGAACCTCGGGCGTGACACCGAGGTGGTGCGCGACGCCCTGGTCACGCTGGAGGGCTCCGGGCGGATGGCGCTGCGCGAGATGCGCCAACTGCTCGACGTGCTCCGGGCGGGCGACGCGCCGGAGGAGGCGGACGGGGCGCCGGCCGCGCCGCAGCCCGGCGTCGGGCACCTCGAAGGGCTCGTCGAGGAGTCCCGCAGGGCCGGTCTGCCCACGGAGTTCGCCGTCCTGGGGGAGGAGCGTCCGCTGCCGCCGAGCACCGGCCTGGCGGTGTTCCGGATCGTCCAGGAGTCCCTCACCAACACCCGCAAGCACGCCGGCCGGGCCCAGGCGCGGGTCCTGCTGACGTACCACCCGGACCGGGTCACCGTCGAGGTGTCCGACAACGGCGCCGGCACGCCGGCCGACGCCCTGGTGGGAGCCCTGGCGGGGGCGGGCGGTGCGGCCGCACCGAGGGCGGGCCGCTCCGGGTACGGTCTGATCGGCATGCGCGAACGCGTCGCGCTGCAGGGCGGCAGCATGGTGGCCGGCGGTGTCGACGGTGGTGGCTTCCGGGTGGTGGCCAGCCTGCCGGTGGCGCCAGGCGGCGGAGAGGAACGGCTCGGATGACGGGAACCCCGGAGCGGATCAGGGTGCTGATCGCGGACGACCAGCCGCTGGTGCGGCGGGGCCTGGCCCTGATCCTGGGACCGGACCCGGCGTTCGAGGTGGTGGCCGAGGCGGACGACGGGCAGCGAGCGGTCGACCTCGCGCACCTGCACCGGCCACATGTCGTGGTGATGGACATCCGGATGCCGGTTCTCGACGGCGTCCAGGCGACCGAGCGGCTCGCGCGGGAGCTGCCCGAATGCCGGGTCCTGGCGCTGAGCACCTTCGACATGGACGAGTACGTGGTGGCCGCGCTGCGCGCCGGCGCCTCCGGCTTCCTGCCCAAGGACGTCTCCCCGGAGGAGCTCTCGGCGGCCGTGCGCACCGTGCACACCGGGGAGGCGGCGGTGGCTCCGCGCCTGCTCACCCGGCTGATCTCCACCTACGTCACCACGCCCCGCCTGCCGCGGACGCCGTCGCCGGTGCCGGTGTCCGACTTCGGCGAACTGACGCCCCGCGAGGTCGAGGTGTGGCACCTGCTGGCCACCGGCCTCGACAACGCCGAGATCGCGTCGGCGATGGGCATCAGCGTCTCCACGGTCAAGAACTACATCACCAGCATCTTCGCCAAGCTGAGTGTCCGCGACCGCGCCCAGGCGGTGATCGCGGCTTACGAGTCGGGCCTGGTGGAGGCCCGGGGCGCGAACCCGGCGGGCTGAAGCGGGTCGGGTAGGACCGGGTCGGAACGGGTCGGGTAGGACCGGGTCGGGCCCGGCCGGGAGGCCTCGCAGAAGGCTGACGGGCTGAGGGAGAGCGGGCAGAAGGCCCCGGCAGTCACGGAGTCGTTCCGACGTTCCGTGACTGCCGGGGCCTGGGCGTGCACCGCACCCCGAGGGTGGGTCAGCGGCAGAGGGCCGCGTCCAGGGCGTCCGCCATGTGCTGCGCGGCGACCGCGCCCGGGATGGTGGTGACCGTGATGGCGGCGGCACGGCCGTCGTCGGTGACCCCGTTGCGGGAGCGGTAGCTCGCGGTGGTGCCGCCGTGGCCCCAGAGGACGCCGCCGCACGACAGCGGCTTGCTCTGCAGGCCCAGCCCGTAGCGGACCCCCGGGCCCAGGAGCTCGGCGGGGACGGTGGTGCGCATCTCGGCGAGCTGCGCCGCGGGCAGGAGCCGGCCCCCGATGAGCGCGGCGTAGAACGCGTTGAGGTCGGTGTTGGTGGAGACGATCGCCCCCGTCGCCCAGGCCGCCGAGGAGTCCGCCTCGGTGTAGTCGACCGGAGCCGCGTCCGGCGAGCTGCGGTAGTAGCCGTGCGGGTGGGCCTCGTGGATGCTCATGTCCCCGGGGGTGGGGAAGTAGGTGTGGCGCAGGCCGATGCGGTCGATGACGCGCTTGGTGATCTCCTCGCCGACGGGCCGTCCGGTGACCTTCTGGACGAGGAGCCCGGCGACGATGTAGTTGGTGTTGCTGTACTCCCACTCGGTGCCGGCGGGGAAGCGGGCCTTCTGGGCGAGGGCGCCGTCGAGGAGGTCGCGGGGCTCGAAGTAGCGGTACTGGATCGCGGCGAAGTCCGAGACCGCGGGGTCTTCCATGTAGTCGGGCAGGCCGCTGGTGTGCTGGAGCAGCTGGCGGACGGTGATGGCGCGGCCGTCGATGCCGTCGCCGCGCAGCAGGCCGGGGAGGTAGGTGTCGACGGGCGAGTCGAGGCCGACCTTTCCTTCGGCGACGAGCTGGAGGACGACGACGGCGGTGAACGCCTTGGTGTTGCTGCCGGCGCGTATCTGCCCGTCCACGGGGACCTTGGCTCCGGTGGCGAGGTCGCCGACGCCGGCGGTGTAGGTGCGGGTGCGGCCGTCGCGGCCCTTGACGGAGGCCAGCGCGGCGGGCATGCCGTCGTCCTTCACCAGCGCGTTCAGGCTCGACTGGACGCTGTCCGGCCTGCCGCCGGCGAACGCCGCGGTCGGCGCCACCGCCGAGGCCGCCACGACGCCGACGGCCAGCGAGGCCATGGCCGCCGCCAACCCGCGCCGGCCGCGCCCGCCGTGGCGGCGCCGGTCGGCCCGGTCGTGCTGTACGTGCTCGTTCACGGAGGAACTCCTGTGCTGCGAAAGGGAATCGGTGGGGAGAGCGGGTTCTGCGCGCAGGTGCGCGCAGAACCCGCCGGTCGTACCGGCGCGGATGCTCAGGCCGGATCGGGGAGGGAGGTCAGCGGCACAGGGCGGAGTCCACGGTGGCCCCCACGTGCTTCTTGACCGTGTCACCCGGGATCACGGTCACCGTGAGGCTGATGGCGCGGCCGTCGTCGGTGGCGCCCCCGGAGCTCTCGTAGCCCGGAATGGTCCCGCCGTGGCCCCAGTACACGCCACCGCACGACAGCGGCATGCTCATCAGGCCCAGTCCGTAGCCGATCCCCGGGTCCATTCCTTCGGCGGGGACGGTGGTGCGCATCTCGGCGAGCTGCGCCGCGGGCAGGAGCCGGCCGCCGAGGAGCGCGCCGAAGAACGCGTTGAGATCGCTGTTGGTGGAGACGACGGCGCCCGCCGCCCAGCCCCAGGACGGGTCCAGTTCGGTGTACTCGCGGAACGAGCCGTCGGCCTCCTGGTGGTAGCCCTTGGGGTGGGCCTCGCGGATGCCCATGTCCCCCGGGGTGGGGAAGTAGGTGTGGCGCAGGCCGATGCGGTCGACGATGCGCCGGTTGATCTCCTCGCCGAGCGGCCGCCCGGTGACCTTCTGGACGATCAGGCCCGCCATCAGGTAGTTGGTGTTGCTGTACTCCCAGTGCGCGCCCGGGGCGAAGTGGGCCTTCTGGGCGAGGGCCAGGTCGAGCAGTTCGCGCGGCTCGTAGTACCGCGTCGGTCCGGCGAGGATCATGTCCTTGTTCACGTACTCGGGCAGGCCGCTGGTGTGCTGGAGCAGCTGACGGACGGTGATGACGCGTCCGTCGATGCCGTCGCCACGCAGCAGGCCCGGCAGGTAGGTCTCGACGGGGGAGTCCAGGCCCACCTTTCCCTCGGCGACGAGCTGGAGGACGACGACGGCGGTGAAGGGCTTGGTGTTGCTGCCGATCCGGACCTGCCCGTCCACGGGGACCCTGGCTCCGGTGGCGAGGTCGCCGACGCCGGCGGTGTAGCTGCGGGTGCGGCCGTCGCGGCCCTTGACGGAGGCCAGCGCGGCGGGCACGCCGTCGTCCTTCACCAGCGCGTTCAGGCCCGACTGGACACTGTCCGGCCTGCCGCCCGCGAACGCCGCGGTCGGTGCCAGCGCCCCGGCCGCCATGACCCCGGCGGCCACGGCGGTCACGACCGCCACCGCCCGGTGCCGGCCGCCGCGGCGGGAGAGCGGGAAACGGCTGTGCGGTGCGTGCTCGTACACGAAAGGACCCCTCCGATGAATGGCGCCGGTGATTCCCGGCCTTCATCAAGAGGACCATTCGGGGGCAGGGGAGTTCGTCCGCGCCCAGGACGAAACCGCGCCCGGGAGCAGACTCCGGGAGTCGCCCCCGGCCAGGACCGTACTCCTGGCCGGGGGCGCCGATCGACCCCGGCAAGAGAGGAGTGCTCGCACTCCTCTCCCACGACAGGACACCGGCCGCCCCGCGTCCGCGGGCCCGCACCGAAGGCGGCCGGCTACTGGCGGGTGCAGGTCGGGTCGGTGTCCGGAAGGCGTCCGCCGGCCAGGTAGGCGTTGACCGTGTCGTCCACGCAGGCGTTGCCGTAGATCCCGTACAGCTGGTGCTGGTTGGCGCCCTGGAGGGTCAGCAGGCGCGAGCCGGGCAGCATGTCGTGCAGGGCGACGCCGCCGCGGTAGGGGGCGCGGGGGTCGCCGGTGGCGGAGAGGATCAGCGCCCGGGCGTCGCGGAGCACCTGGGTGGGCGCCTCGCGCGGGCGGTCCCAGAAGGCGCAGGGGGTGATGTTGTCGAGCAGCGGGCCGAACAGCGGGCTCTCGGCGCGACTGCGCTCGATCTCGCGCCAGTAGTCTTCGGGGTCGCGGGACGCGGTTCCGTCCGCGCACGCGATGGCCTGCATGGCGCTGCCGGCCGGCGACCCCTGCGGGCTGAACAGGAACTGCAGCAGGGCGGTGGTGTCCGCGGTCGGGGTGACCGGCCGGCCCGCCGCAGCCTCGGCGAGCATCGCCACCTGCTCGGCGAGGGAGGCCCGTTCCGGGGCGGAGTCGCCCTGGAGCCCCGCGAAGAGCAGCAACGGCACCCGGGAGTCGTCGAGTTCGAAGGCGTCGGCGCCGGTGCCGACGACGAGCGGGCGGTTCGCGGCCGTCTCCACGGTGTGCAGGATCCCGGCGGTCACCTCCTCGCGGGTGCGGCCGAGCCCGTACGTGCCGTGGCGGGCCGCCGTCCAGTCCGCCCAGTCGGCGAACGCGTGCTCGAGCCCGGGCAGTTGGCTCGGGACCAGCGCGGGGCCGACGTGGCCCGGGTCCAGCGCGCTGTCCAGGACCATCCGGTCGACGCGGCCCGGGAACATCTGGGTGTACACCGTGCCGAGGTACGTGCCGTAGGACAGACCGAGGTAGGAGATCCTCCGCTCGCCGAGCGCGCCCCGGACCACGTCCAGGTCCCGGGCCGTGTCGCGGGTGCTCGCGTACGGCAGCAGATCGCCGGCCGCCGAGCGGCACCTGGCCGCGAGGTCCCGCTGGAGAGTGACCTGGCGTTCGAAGCCCGCCCGGCCGGTCCCGGAGGACTGGATGCTGAAGCCGACGGGCCAACCGCAGTCGATCTGCGCGCTGCGGCCGACGAAGCGCGGGTCCAGCCCGACGATGTCGAAGCGGTCGGCGGTCTCCTTGAGGGCGGCGTGCACCCGGGGTGGTGCGCCGAGCGTCGGGCTGCCGGGGCCGCCGTCGTTGAGCAGCAGCGCGCCGATCCGGTGGCGGGTGTCGGTGGCCTTGATCCGGGAGAGCGCCAGCGTGACAGTGCGTCCGCCGGGGTTCGCGTAGTCGAGCGGCACGGTGACGTCCGTGCAGCGGGCGCCGGCCCGTTCGAGTGCGGCACCGTCCTGGTCGTCCGGGCCCAGGACGCAGCCGTGCCAGTCGAGGTGTTGCCCGTAGTAGCGGTCGAGCCCCCGGGCGAGGCCTTCCGCGGCTTGCGCGGGCAGGGTCGCGGCGGCGGGCGCGGTCAGGCAGGCCGTGAGAGCGAGGCCGGCCGTGAGGGCGCGGCCGGCCGCGACGGTGCGCCGGAGGATCCGGGGCCGTCGGGCGGCGGGAGCGGAGCGGCTGCGCTGGGGGTCGGGCATGAGGCCTCCTCGGCGACGTGGACCTCTTCCCCGCAGAACCAGCGGAGGAGAGCCCCTGTGATCAGCCTTTCCTTCTCCGTCCCCGGGCCGGATTCGTCGTGGTGGAGCACCCGGGACGAAGCGAAGCACCTGGACCCCGAGGCCGTCATGGAGACGGCTCTGCGGTACAAGTACTTCAGCGTAGACGCCGAACTGTCCTTGGATGGTGCAGAGTTCGTATTGCGTCGTAGTTTCGTCCCGGTGGTCGACCTTGCGCTCTCCTTTCACGCCGCTTGCCCGTCGTGGGTCTTGTGGGCCGGACTCCGTGGGGCCGTCCGGCCGGTGTGGTCGGTGCCCGGCGCCGCGTCGGCGGGGTTGCCCTCTCCCCACTGCTGGGCGCCCTGCTTGGGCCGGGGGATGAGGAAGGTCGCCAGCATGCCGAGGGCGAGCAGCGAGGCACAGGTGTAGCCGTTGATCTGAATAGCGTGGGACATGGCGTCGCGGGCGGCGTCGGCGGCGGACGCCGTCTGCGGGTTGTCGCCCAGCCCGGAGATCATCGCGCCGGCGCTGTCGGAGACCGCCGAGGACAGCTGGTCGGCGGCGGCCTCGGGTGTTCCCTGCCGGACGAGCCGGTCCGACAGGTCGGAGGCCAGTGCCGTGAAGAACGTCGAGGTCAGGACCGCGATACCGAGTGCGGAGCCGAGCTGGCGCGCGGCGCTCTGGATTCCGGAGCCCTGGCCGGCCTGCCGCGGCGGCACGTCCGCCAGGACGACGTTGGTGACCTGGGCGGTGGCGAAGCCTACCCCCATGCCGTACAGGAACAGGGCGATGGCGATGACCCACCACTGGGAGTCGCTGCCGGCCAGCAGGCCGAACATCAGCAGGCCGGCGGCCTCAAGGACCAGGCCGATCCGGACCAGGCGGATCGGCCCGGTCTTCTGGGCCATGCCGAAGCTCGCGCCGCTCGCGAAGAAGCTGCCGACCGCGACGACGAAGACCAGCAGCCCGGTCTGGACCGGGGAGTAGTCCAGGGCGTACTGGAGCCACAGCGGCAGCACGGCGAGCATGCCGAACTCGGCCAGGGCGATGACGAGTGTCGCGATGTTGCCCGTACTGAAGGACTTGATGCCGAACAGCGAGGTGTCCATCAGCGGCGCCGTACCGTTGCCCCGGGTGAGCCGTACCTGGAGGAACAGGAAGAGGGCGAGACACACCATCGCGACGGCCAGGGCGACCGGGATGACCGACAGGCCCGTGCCGTCCCCGAAGGGACCGAAGTCCTTGCGCGGTTCCCACCACCCGTAGTTGCGTCCCTCGATCAGCGCGAACGCGAGAAGTCCGAGGCCCAGTACCGACAGCACCGAGCCGATGGCGTCGATCCGTCCCGGCTGGCGGGGGGAGGGCCGGAGGAACTTCATGATGCCGACGAGGATCAGCACGACGACCACGATGTTGATGCCGAAGGCCCACCGCCAGGAGTAGTCGGCGAGCCAGCCGCCCAGCAGCGGTCCGACCGCGGCGGCCGCCCCGATCGTCGACCCCCAGATGGCGAACGCCTTGCCGCGGTCCGGCCCTTGGAAGGTCAGGTTGAGCAGCGCCAGCGAGGTCGGCATGATGATCGCGCCACCGACACCCTGCGCGAACCGGCCGGCGATCAGCAGTTCCCCGGTGGGCGACACCGCCGCGGCGATGCCGGCCAGCCCGAAGATCACGGTCCCGACCACGAACAGCCTGCGCGCTCCCAGGATGTCCGAGAAGCGGCCCATCACCAGCAGCAGGGCGGCCAGGATGATCGCGTAGGACTCCTGGATCCACTGAGCGCCGAAGGCCGAGATCTCCAGGTCGTCGATAATCGGCGGCATCACCACGTTGACGATGGTGAAGTCCACGACCACCAGCGAGACACCGAGGGAAATGGCGACAAGGCCCAACCACGCGTCCCGGTTGGTGGGTGAGGGCCGAGCCGGATTCTCGGACACAGCGTTCCTCCGTTCTGTTCGATGGGGTGCACCCGGTTCCGTCGCCGAGGGCGAGGTACTGGGGTGCCGGGGAGGCGTCCCGCCTCCGAGCCACTGGCACCCTGCCAGAAGAAGAGGACGTATTCTGACCTCTACTCACACCGACCCGGAGGGCAGTCCGTGATCGCCAACCGAACGCTGGAACTGCTCAGCCTGCTTCAGGCCCAGAAGGAGTGGACCGGTGACGGTCTGGCCGAGCGGCTGGGGGTGTCCCCGCGGACGGTCCGGCGCGACATCAACCGACTGCGCGAACTGGGCTATCCCGTCACGGCGCGCAAGGGCCCCTCAGGCTTCTACCGGCTGTCCCGCGGAGCGCGGCTGCCCCCGCTGATAGTCGACGACGAGCAGGCCATCGCCATCGCGCTGGCCCTGCAGACAGCTCCGGCCTCGGTGACCGGCATGGGGGACGCCACGAAGCGGGCGCTGAACTCCATCAAGGAGCTCCTGCCTCCCCACCTGGCCCGCAGGCTGGCGACCTTCTCGATCGAGCAGATCGAGAACGCCTGGGAGCTGGCCCCGCCCCAGGTCGATCCCGCGCTGCTGGCGCAGCTGAGCGTCGCCGCGCAGCAGCGCGAGCTGGTGCGGTTCGTCTACCGGTCCATCGACCGCGACCCGGTGGAGGACGACGAGGTCCTGGCCGAACCCCATCGACTCGTCGTCTGGTCCGGTCGCTGGTACCTGGTGGCGTACGACCAGCGCAGGAACTCCTGGCACACCTACCGGCTCGACCGCATAGGGCAACTGGCCTCCACCGCCTGGCGGTTCGGTCCTCGGGAAGTGCCGGAGGCGGACATCACCAGCTTCGTCCAGAGCCAGCCCGACCGGGGGGACACCGCGGACACCTGGCCGTGCTGGGGCACCGTCCTGATGGAGTGCCCCGCGACGCTGGTGGCGAAGTGGGCTCCGGGCGCGGCGAGCTTCGAGGCGATCGACGAGCGGATCACCCGGATCCGGATGGGGGCGTGGTCCTGGTCGGCGCTCATCGGCTTCCTCGTCACCTTCAACTGCCGGTTCACCGTCGAAGGCCCACCCGAACTCGCCGAGGCGGCGCGCCAGGTGATCGGCCGCCTCGCGGACTGCGGGCGGTTGATCACGGACGGCCGGTAGGCGACGGGCTGCCTGAGTACTTCCGGACGGCGGATCTGCCTGCACTACTCCTTCGGGTTCCGGGCGCCGCCCCCGCCGGGGTCGGGGCGGCGGGGGCGCCCGGTGGGGTGGGGTGTCAGGACGGGACGGAGATCAGTGCGGTGACGAGTTCCCGGCGGCCGGAGATGGAGAGCTTGCGGTACACGCTGGAGAGGTGGAACTCGATGGTTCGGACGGTCAGGCAGGTCATCTGGGCGATGTGCCGGTTGCTGTGTCCGGCGCGGGCCAGGTAGGCGATCTTCTCCTCCTGGCGGGTGAGCTTCGAGGTGTTGGCGGGGGCCTGGAGGCGTTCCAGGGCGAAGCGGACGCGTTTCTGCCAGAAGGCGTTGCGGCACTCGTACGCGACCATGGCCGCCTCGACGAGCCGCCTGCGGCCCGCTGACACGTCCTGGCGCCGGATCTGCATCATGCCGAGGTCGTAGAGGGCCTGCATGAACTCGGTGCGCGCGTGGCCCTGGGCCAGCAGTGCCACGGCCTCCTCGAGTGCGGCGACGGAGGTGTCGTCCCGGCGTGCCACGCCCACGGCGTGCAGGGCGATGCCGATGCCGCGCGGCGATCCCCACTTCCTCGCCGCGATGAGTTCCTCCTCGGCGAGGGCGAGTGCCAGGTCGTACCGTCGGATGCCCAGCGCCCCGAACACGGCCCTCGAACGCCAGGGGATCACCGCGGGGTTGACGACGAAGCAGGTGTCGAGGACCCAGCCGCACGCCATGTAGTCGTCGATGGCGTGCCGGAACTGCCCGCCGGCCAGGTGGAGGGCCCCGCGGGCGGCCAGGACGTGGGCGCGGTCCGGCAGGTCGGGGTCGAGCGGGCCGGCCAGCTTGCTGTCGAGCAGTACCTGGTGCGCCCGGTCGAGTTCGCCGAGGTGGACCAGCGCCTCGATAAGCCAGGCGATCGCGAGGCAGGCCGACTGCGTGGACGTGCCGCGATCGAGCATGGTCTGGAGCATGTCCGCGGCCTGGCAGGCCTTCCCCGCGAGCAGGCTGCTCCGCGCCCGCAGCAGGGTGAGCAGTTCCCGGCGCGGGGCCGAGCCCGTCCACGCGGGGTCGTCCCTGAGCCTCCTGCACTGCGCGTCGGCGGATTCGAGGTCTCCGGCGTAGAGCAGGGCCAGGATCGCGAGCCAGGCGCGGTGCGGGTTCCGGTGCGGTTCCGCCGTGTCGAGCAGCCATTTGGCCTGCTCGTTGACCATCACGCGGTCGACTCCGCGATTCGCGAACTCGATGGTGCTCAGGGCGAGACTCAACTCGTCGGGTGGCAGGAGTGCGCGGTTCTCGGTGAGGGGGATTCCCGGTACGTAGGTATTCGCCACGTTCCTGGCCGTCGGGAACGCGGGGGCCTCATCGGTTCTGGTAGCGATCTTTGTGGTTTGGCAATTCCTATCGTCTCCGGCCATTTTCTGCCACCCCCATAGCTGACGAATGGTGCCACTTCACAGCACGACGCGGACTGGGGCGCGTCGGGCCGGCCGCCCGCGGCTGACCTCGGGATCTGCGGCATCGCCATTGATGGCCGTCGGCGGAGGTCGGGCTGGGAACTGCTCGGCGAAACGGGGAAGTCACGACCTGGGCCGTGCCCCCGGTGCCGGCAGGGGATTTGACGGTGATATCGGTCGGAAAATGTAACGAGGCCGCCGCCCCGCCCTTGGGTGAACCCTCTTGCCGAGAGCGGCCCCTGGCTCTGAAAGCTCCGCGCGGTGAATCTCTATTGATACTGGACCGATCGGTCCACGCCCCGGTGTGGGAATCATGTCACGATACGAAGCTTCTGTCAAAAGGTAAACAAGCGGTAAGGCGTCGAGCCCCGCGGGGTCATGGGGGAGGGCCGCGGGAGGGGCGGGGAATCTGGTGGAGACCCGTAGAGACAGCGCGGCCGGTCCGGGTCCAAGGTCGCCTGACGGGCAGACCCGGACGCCCAGGACCAGGGAGGAAACGTGGAGCAGTCACAGCGGGTGGTGCTGATCAGCGGTGCGAGCCGCGGGATCGGAGCGGCTACCGCGCGGGAGATGGGAAGGCGCGGCTACCACGTGGTCGTGAACTACCGTCAGAACGCCGACGCGGCAGCGGAGGTGGTGCGTTCGATCGAGGCCGCGGGCGGATCGGCCCAGGCGCTGCGGGCCGATGTCTGCGACCCCGGGCAGGTGTCCGGGATGCTCGACCGCGTCCGCGCCGACCGGGGTCGCCTCGACGCCCTGGTCTGCAACGCCAACACGGTGAACCCGCCGTTCGAGCCCCTGCTCACGCTCTCCTGGGACCACTTCATCGGGAAGGTGACCGGGGAGTTGGCGGGAGCGTACTTCCTCACCCAGGCCGTGCTGGGCGCCATGGTGGAGGAGCGCAGGGGCCGGATCGTCTACGTCTCGAGCACCGCGGCGGACTCGATCGGCACCGTCGCGGCCCACTCCACGGCCAAGGCCGCGCTCAACACCTTCAGTCGGCACGTCGCGGGAGTCGCCGCCCAGTACGGGGTCGTCGTCAACACCGTCGCCTTCGGCGCGGTGCGGACCGACGCCACCGCGGGTGTCATGACGGACGACCTCCGCACGTTCATGGAGAGCCGGTCGGCGTCCGGCCGGCTGCTCGAGGCCGACGAGGCGGCCCGCAGCATCGCGATGCTCGCCGACGAGGACTTCAGCGGATCGGTGGGCCAGGTGATCCGGGTGGACGGCGGATTCGAGGTCCTGGACCGGCAACTCAACCCGATGGTGCGGCACTTCGAGTAGACCCGCGGGCGCTCGCGTCGCGCCGGGTGCCCGCCGCGCACCGGGCGTCCCGTGGGGCCGGCCGCCGGCGCCCGGCCCCACGGGAGCGCCGTCAGCGGAAGCTGTGCGCCAGGGGGTGCAGCTGCTGGTCGAGGACCTCGAAGCCGCCGTCGACCCGGATCACCTGGCCGGAGGTGAAGGCGAAGCCGTCGTCGGCGACGAGGGCCACGGCGCGCGCGGCGTCCGCCGGCTCCACCGGGCGTGCCGCCACCGAGCGGTCGGTCGTGTACTTCCAGAACTCCTCGCTGAACTCCGCCGTGGCGTCGGTGTGCACGGCGCCGAGGGCGACGGTGTTCACGGTCACCCCGTACTCGGCGGCGATGCCGGCGATGTGGCGGCTGAAGGTGTTCAGCGCCGCCTTGGCGACGGAGTGGGGCAGGGCCATGCCGATGGTGTCCGAGGCCGTGCTGGAGATGTAGACGATCCGACCCGACCGCTGTTCGCGCATGACGGCGAGCGCGTGCTGGGTGAGGAAGAAGGAGCCGGCGAGCTCCCCGTTGACCTTCGCGGCGAACGCGTCCCAGCTCAGCTCGGCGAAGGAGGCGAAGGGCGGTGTCACGGTGTTGGCGTTGCAGATCAGCAGGTCGATGCGCCCGTGGTCGGCCCGCACCCGCTCGACGAGGGCGCCGACCTGGTCGGCGTCGCAGACGTCGGCCTGCGCCGCCTCGGCCGTGCCGCCGCGCGACTCGATCTCCGTGACTACGTCCGCCGCCGCCTCGGCGTCGCTCCGGTAGTTCACGATCACGTGGTAGCCGCGGCCGGCCAGCTCCTTGGCCGTCGCGGCGCCGATGTTGCGGCCCGCACCACTGATCAGGGCTATGCGCTTCGACTGCTTCACGGTGTCTCCCGTCGGGTGTCGCCGGCGTTCCTGCAGCTCGACCCTAGTCGCGCGGGGGAGTTGGAGGATTGCGGGCCGACCACAGGAAAGGCGTGCGGGCCTTGTGACGCCTGTCCCGCGGCTGCGACTCTCGGTCCGGTTCCGGCACGAGGCGGAACGGGATCCGAGGCGCTCGGGAGGATGCACGATGGCGGACGAGGTTGACCTGGCGGCACGGATCGACGAACTGTCGGCCAGAGTGCGGGAGCTGGAGGCGGTCCGTGAGCTCACGAAGCTGCGCAACGCCTTCCACCACTGCCTCAACTCGCGGGACTGGCAGGGCCTCGGCGCCCTGTTCACGAAGGACGCGCACCTGGACTACGGAAGCTTCGGCGACGCCCGTGGGCGCGCGGCGATCCAGGAGTACTACAGCGCGCTGCTGCCGAAGATGGTCGAGCTCCAGGGCGCCTCCGAGGTGGCCCTGAGGAACTTCAACCAGGTCCACCAGGTGGAGGTCGAGGGCGACGACCGGGCGTCCGGCGCCTGCTTCTTCGTGGAGCACGTCCGGTTCGACCGGGCGGACCTGGTGCACCAGAGCGTCGGCCGGTTCTCCGACACCTATGTGTTCGAGGACGGACGGTGGCTGTTCGAGCGTGTCGAACTGGAGCACTACTGGGTGGTTCCGCAGAACAAGGAGTGGCGCTGGCCCTGGTGAGGTCGCACGCGTGCGGCGGATTGACACGTGGATAAAACCGCTACTAGCGTGGTTGCAGTTGGATCGGCGAGGCGACCGTCGCGAAGGGGTCATCACGGTGAGCATCAGCAGCAGGAGCGCGGTCGCGATCCACGCACTCACCATGCTGGGGCGCTGGGACCACTCGCTGACCTCCGTGGAGATCGCGGAGAGCCTGGCCAGCAATCCGGTTCTGGTGCGGCGGATCCTCGGCAGCCTGCGGGACGCCGGCCTGGTCTGGTCCACCGAGGGGCGCAACGGCGGTTGGTCGCTCGCCAAGCCCGCCCGCGAGATCACGCTCTACGACGCGTACACCGCGGTGGAGGCGGGGCCGATCCTGTCGCGGCACCCGCATCCGCCGAGCGCGGAGTGCGAGGTGGGGCGGAACATGCAGAAGCTGCTCGAGGCGGAGTTCCAGGACGCGGAGCGGGCCATGAAGGAACGGCTCGGGCGGACGACGATCGCCCACCTCGTCCGGCAAGTGCTGGCCAGTGAGCGCGAGCTCGCGCAACGCGTCACCAGCTGACCGATGGCGGAGGCAGTGCCTCCGCCGTCCTTTTGCCCTAACTGTAACTATCATGGTGGCGGATAAGTCACCCGAAGGGCCTGGAATGACTTCCACGTCGACAACGACCGAGCGGACCGGCTCGGGGATGGGCTTACTCGCCGTCCTGATGCCGGCGATCCTCGCCACGGTCACGGCCAGCGACATGGTCAACCTGATGCTTCCGACGATCGGGTCCGAGTTCGGCGCCTCCGAGGCGGAACTCGCCTGGGTCGTCACCGGCTTCCTGCTGATGTTCTCCGTCGGGATCCCCCTGTACGGCCGCATCTCGGACCGGGTGAGCCTGCGCCGGCTCTTCGCGTTCGCGCTGCTCACCTACGCCCTCGGAAGCCTGATCTGCGCGCTCTCCCCGAACCTGGCCGTGCTCGTGACCGGGCGGATCGTGACGGGCATCGGCGCGGCCGCGATCCCGGTGCTCTCGATCATCGCCGTCACGACGCTGCTGCCGCCGGAGCGGCGCAGTGTCGGGATCGGCGTCGTCTCCGCCGGTGCGGGCGTCGGCACCGCCGCCGGACCGGCGCTGGGCGGCGGCATCGGGGACGCGCTCGGCTGGCCCGCGCTGTTCTGGATCATGCTCGCGGTCTCGCTGCTGCTGCTCGTCCCGGCCCTGCGCGTACTGCCGGACGAGACTCCGCAGGGCTCGGGCCGGCTCGACCTCCCCGGCGGCCTCCTGCTCGGCCTCGGCGCCGGCCTCGTCCTGTTCGGCATGACCCGGGCGCAGGTCTCCGGCTTCACCGACCCGCTGGCCTGGGGCAGCCTGTTGGTCGCCGTCGTGGCGCTGGTGGTCTTCGGGGTGCGCACCGTCCGGGTCGACCAGCCGTTCGTCCCGCCGGCGCTGTTCACCAACCGCGTCTACCGGACCGGCATCCTCGTCGCGTTCCTGGCGATGATCGTCAACCTCGGTGGTCTGGTGTTCGTCCCGCTGCTGCTCGTGGAGGTCAACGAACTCACCCCGGGCAAGGGCGCGTTGGTCATGATCCCGGCCGGCGTCGTGACCGCGCTCCTCTCGCCGTGGATCGGCCGCCTGGCCGGCCGCGTCAACGCGCGTGTCCTGGTGATCTTCGGGCTCGGCCTCATCGGGCTGTTCTCGCTGTTCCTCTCGTCCTTCACCGGCGGCTCCTCGGTGGTCTTCGCCGGCATCGGGATCCTCGGGCTGAGCATCGGCTTCATGTTCGTGATGACCACCATCATCGGAGCCGCGGCGAGCGAACTTCCGCCCGAGCAGGTCGGTGTCGGTCTCGGGATCCTCCAGGGCGCCCAGTTCCTCGGGGCCGGTACCGGCCCGGCCGTGTTCGGTGTGCTGGTGTCCGCGAGGCAGCAGAGCGGCAGCGACGCCATCAACCCCCTCTTCTCCGGCCACCACGGTGCGGCCTACTCCGACGTCTTCCTGGCCATGGCCGTGGTCGTCGTCCTCACGCTCGTCGTCGCGTCCCGGATGCGTCCCACGGCGGCGGCCGCGGCCGGAGCGAACGACGAGGCGGGAGCGAAGGGCGAGGCCGGAGCGAAGAGCGAGGCCGCGGCGAAGGCCGAGGCGGCCCCGGTGGCCGCGTCGGCGCAGGAAGTGAACAACGTCCAGTAGGAACGCGACTCGCCCCGTCCGGGGCGCACCGGATCCACCGAGTGTTGGTTGACGAGCTTGCGAGCGACAAGGGGACCGGCATGACCACGAAGCGGACTTTCTCCCAGGACGACAAGGAATACGAGGCGTTGTACGCGGGGCGCGCGTCCTTCGACGGCGTCGCCCCCGGTGAGGTGTTGATCCCCTGGGACATCGGCGAGCCCCAGCGGGCCGTGGTGGACCTGGCGCGCGCGGGAGGCTTCAGCGGCAAGGTGCTCGACGTGGGCTGCGGACTGGGCGAGAACGCCATCCTGCTGGCGGGCCAGGGGTACGAGGTGACCGGCGTGGACGGTTCGCCCAGCGCGATCGAGGAGGCGGCGCGGCGGGCCGGGGCCCAGGGCGCGCGGGTGCGGTTCCTGACCTCGGACGCCACCGAACTGGACGGTGTCGGAAGCGACTTCGACACCGCGCTCGACAGCGGCCTCTACCACTGCCTGAACGACGAGCAGCGCTCGGCGTACGCCGCCGCGCTCCACCGGGTGTGCCGGCCGGGTGCCACGCTGCACCTGTTCTGCTTCGCGGAGTCCATGCCGTCGGGGACGCCGATCACGGAGGAGGCCCTGGTCAGCGAGGCCAACCTGCACGCGAACCTCGGCCCGCACTGGGAGATCGAGGACATCGCCGAAGCCGTCTTCGCGACGACCTTCACCCGCGAGATCCTGGCCAAGCTGGGTACGGCGGGCGCCCCGGACACCGGGGTCAGGCCGGGCCCGGACGCGATCCGGGTGGACGAGCGCGGCCGGGTGCTGACACCGATGTCCCATGTGCGTGCGCGGCGCAGGTGAGGCTCCGTCGTCCTGGGCCGCGCGGGTGGCGCGGCCCAGGGCCCAGGGCCCGCGCACGGTGGCCGCGGTGCGCCGCAAGTGCGGTCGTGACGACCGGTGTTCGGCCGGGACGGGACCGAATGGTCTGCTAGCCTCGGCCCATGGCCCGGAAACCTGCTGCCGGTACCCGCGAGCGCATCCTGGACGCCGCTGCCCACCTCTTCGACCAGCGGGGCGTGCACGCGGTCGGCATGCAGCAGATCATCGACGAGGCCGGCTGCGGAAAGCAGTTGCTCTACCGGGAGTTCTCCGGCAAGGACCAGCTGGTGGTGGCCTACCTGGAGCGGTCCGCCGAGGACTGGGACCGGCTCGTGACCGGTGTGTGCGCCGCGGTGCAGTCACCGGAGGAGCGGCTCGTCGAGTTGGTCCGGGCGGTCCGGGCCATGGCGCCGAACGCCAGGGGCTGCCCGCTGCGCAACACCCAGGCGGAGTTCCCCGACCCGGACCACCCGGCGCACCAGGTCTCCGTGAAGCACTTCCGGCGCGTGCGCGAGCAACTGCGGGACCTCGCGCGCAGGACCTCGGCCGCGAACCCGGAGCGGCTCGGCGACCGGATCATGCTGATCATCGACGGTGTCTACGTGAACGGGTCGACCCTGGGTTCCACCGGCGCCGCGGAAGCGGCCGTCGAGTTCGCCGGCGACGTGGTCCGGGCGGAGATCGCCGCCGCGGTCGGCTGATCTCCTTTCGCCGACCCCTTTTCCCGATTTCTCTCTTTCCCGATTTCTCTCTTTTTCGCAATCCGTCCCGGGGTGAAGTCTGCCCGCGGGCGGGAGCTCTTCTGCTGCGCAGAATCTCACGACCCAGTGTTCCGAGGAGGATCACGGTGAAGACCATTGTTGTCACGGGGGGCACTTCCGGTATCGGGCAGGCGCTCGCGAACACCTATCTCGGCCGGGGCGACCAGGTGGTCGTCATCGCTCCGGACCCGGTGAAGGGGAAGAAGTACCTCGACACGGCGCAGAAGTCGGGCGCGGCCGACCGCGCCTTCTTCATCGAGGCCGACCTCAGCCTCGTCAGCGAGAACCGGCGCGTCATCGCGGAGATCGAGGACCGGTTCGAGGCGGTGGACGTCCTCGTGCTGTGCGCGCGGTACTTCCGCAGCCACCGGATGGTGACCTCCGAGGGGATCGAGCACAACTTCGCGCTGTACTACCTCAGCCGGTACCTGCTCGGGTACGGCCTGGCGGACCTGATGAACAAGGCCGAGACGCCGGTCGTGATGAACATCGCCGGTCCCGGTGTGGGGGCGCCGGGCGTCCACTGGAACGACCTCGGCCTCGAACGGGGCTACGACGGCTGGTCGGCCATGTTCCAAGGCGGCCGGCTCAACGACCTCCTCGGCGTCTCGTTCGCCGAGGGCGGGAGCGCGCGTCGCGCCCGGTATGTGCTGCTGTTCCCCGGTGGGACGCGCACCGGCTTCGCGGGCGAGTTCGACGCCGCCACCGCGGCGCACATCGACCAGATGAAGCGGGCCGCGCAGCCGGTCGAGTTCACCGTCCCGCCGATCCTCGAGATCATCGACGCCCCGCCGCGGGAGCCGCTGAGCGCCTTCGTGGAGGGCACGCCCCTCAGCCTCCTGCGCCCGGCGTTCGACAAGGGCGCCGCGGCGCGGCTCGACGGCATCACCCGGGAACTCCTGCGCGAGAAGGCGAGCGCCTCATGACGAACCGCCCGCAACCGGTGGCCGCTCCGCGCTGAATCGCCCTCGTGCCGTCAGGAAGGAAATGAACGCCATGACCGAACCGGTGTCGATGCCGCACAACCACCGTCAGGCCGAGTGTCCGTTCCGGCCCGGGCCCGCTCTGGTGGAACTGCACCAGGACCCGTCGCTGCACCGGGTCCCGGTGCCGAACTCCCAGCTCGGCGAGGTCGGAGCCGTCCTCATCACCCGGGAGGACGACGCCCGTACGGTGCTGTCCGACGCCCGCCACGAGGTCGGGTTCGCCTTCGATCCGCACTGGACCGGCCCGCGCTCGGTGATGAACCAGCCGGGCGTCCTGCTCAACTACGACGGGGACGAGCACACCCGGTACCGCCGGATGCAGGCCGGCGCCTTCACGATGAAGCGGATCCGGGCGCTCAGCGGCGTGATCGAGCAGATCGTCGAGAAGCACCTCGACGCGGTGGAGGCGGCCGGTCCGGGCGCCGACCTGATCAGGACCTTCGCCGAACCGCTGCCCCTGATCGTGATCTGCGAGCTGCTGGGGGCACCGATCGAGGACCGGGCGGGCATCCTGGAGCGCAGTTCGATCGCGAGCAGCGTCGACACCACGCTGGAGGTCCAGCAGGAGAACTTCGCGGCCATGACCGACTACATGGCCCAATTGGTCGCCGCGCACCGGTGGGATCCGGGCGACAACATCCTCGGGGACCTGGTGCGCAAGCACGGCGAGGAGCTCAGCAACGACGAACTCGTCGGCATGGGCCTGGACGTCCTCGTGGCCGGACACGGGACGCTCTCCGGCATGATCGGGCTCAGTGTCCTCGCCCTGTTGTCGCACCCGGAGCAGCTGGCGGTCCTGCGCGACGAGGACGAGCTGTCCGGTGGCGCCGTCGAGGAGCTGCTGCGGTTCCTCGCGGTGGCGCCCCCGCTGGTCAGGAGGGCGAGCACCGACCTGTCGGTCAACGGCCAGGAGGTACGCGCCGGCGAGTACGTCGTCGTCTCGACGCTGATGGCCAACCACGGCGCCGACCTGCCCTCGCCCGCGGACGCGCTCGACCTGCGCCGCAAGCCGGTGCCGCACCTGGCCTTCGGCTACGGCCGACACCAGTGCGTCGGTCAGCAGCTCGCCCGCCTCGAACTCGGCATCGCGCTGCCCGCGCTGTTCCGCCGCTTCCCCGGCCTGCGGCTCGCCGTCCCGTTCGAGGAGATCGAGTACCGCACGGAGTCGCTGGTGTACGGGGTCAGGAGCCTTCCCGTCGAGTGGTGACCGTGTGGCCTTCCGCCCGGGGACGCCCGGGCGGAAGGCCACACACGCGTGAGCCGCCCTCCTGGTCGGAGGGCGGCTCCGGGCTGCTCGCGGGCCGCTCGCGACGGGCGGTCGGGGGTCAGCCGCGCGGCCGCGGCCCCTGCGCCACGCGGATGGCGGCGGCCGGGCAGAGGGCCGCCGCCGCGCGCACCCCGTCGTGGGCCGCGGCGGGCGGCCGGGCGTCGAGCAGGATGACGACACCGTCCTCGTCACGCTGGTCGAAGACCTCCGGCGCGGTCATCACGCACTGCCCCGAGGCCACGCAGCGGTCCTCCTCGACGGTGATCTCCAGGGAAGCGGTCATGGCGAGTTCCTCTCCGTGCGCGGCCCGGGGCCGACGCGGGCGACGCCCGGCCGGCCGGAGCGCGTCCCGGTGACCGCGACGCCGACCCCGGCCGCCCCGGCGAGCGCGACGGCCAGGAGCGCCGGCCGGTGGCCGCCGAAATGGGTGAGCAGGGCGGCGGTCAGCGGCAGCATCAGGACGCCGCCGAGCTGCACGCCCGTCTGGAACAGCGGCACCGCCGCCGCGCGCAGGCCCGGTTCGACGTCCTGGGTGGCCTGCATGTTCAGGGCGGCGAAGGACAGGGCCATGGCGGCGCCGACGAGGAGGAGCGTCGGCAGCAGACCACCGGCGTACGAGGCGGGTTCGGGGCGCAGCAGCAGGAGCAGCTGGCCCGCGAACGCGGCCGCCGCCCCGGCGGCGATCTGCCGCCGGGTACCGAAACGGGCGACCAGGCGGCCGGCGAACGGCACGGACACCGCGAGCGGCACGCACGCGGGGAGCAGCGCCAGCGCCACCTGCCAGGGCCGCCACCCGAAGCGGTCGTGCGCCTGGAAGGTGACCAGGAGGAGCAGTGCCGCGTAGGTGCCGTTGAGGGTGGCCGCGCCGAGCGTCGCGCGGACCAGCGAGCCGTTGCGGGCGAGTTCCGCCGTCAGGCGCGGCGGCGTCCGGCGTCCGGTGTCCGGGATCACCCGCAGGCCCCACACCAGGAGCACGAGGGCGAGCGGCGCGGGGAACAGGAACGTCCAGCGCCAACTCGCCGCGGTGAGCACCCCGGAGAGCAGCAGGCCGAGGGTGAACCCGGCCGCGCCGAACAGGGAGTACACCGACACGGCCCGCCGCTGCGGCGGGCCGTCGGGGACCGTGGTGGTGATCAGGGCCAGCCCGGCGGGCGCGGTGAGCGCGGCGCAGCCGCCCTTGAGGACGCGCGAGGCGATCAGGAGGGCGGTCGAGTCGGCCAGGCCGCCCGCCACCGAGGCCGCGGCGAACACCAGCATCGCCACGAGGTAGCAGCGGCGCAGGCCCCAACGGGCGGTGGCGCGGGGGCCGAGGAGCAGCATCGCGGCGAATCCGGCGGCGAAGCCGCCCATCAGCCACTGCACCGTCCACACGGACAGGCCGCGGTCGGCGCCGATCCAGGGCAGGGCGACGAGGACCACCGAGACCTCGATGGCGTCGAGGACCATGTTGCCCGACAGGATGAACAGGAGCCGCCAGGTGCCCTGTCGGGCCGGCGCGGAGAGGGGCTGCGCGGCGGGCGCCTCAGTCACCTGCGGGCACCTTGCCCGGGCGGGATCCGGCGCCGGCCCCGGATCCGGTGGCGTCGGACCCGGCGGCCTCGGCGAGCAGCGCGGGCAGGCGCTCGCTGACCAACTCGATGTTGCGTACGACGAGGTCGTCCGGCATCCCGGCGATGCTCGCCCAGAAGATCAGGTGCTTCACCGGGAGGCCCTTGGTCCGCTCGTGGATGCGGGCCGCGGCGTCCTCGGGGGTGAGGATCTCCAGCGTCGACCAGGAGCCGTCGGCCTTCGGCGCCTCCG
Organism: Kitasatospora sp. NPDC048298; assembly: GCF_043201465.1. Taxonomy (NCBI): domain Bacteria; kingdom Bacillati; phylum Actinomycetota; class Actinomycetes; order Kitasatosporales; family Streptomycetaceae; genus Kitasatospora; species Kitasatospora sp. NPDC048298. The sequence continues at coordinate 64,173 of NZ_JBICYZ010000019.1, read as the reverse complement.
GGAAGTCGTCGGCGCCGAGCAGCGGCGGCCTGGGGTGGTCCGTGCCCTCCACCGAGCCCTGCCGGTAGGTGTTCATCTGGTGGGCGAGGTGCGGTGCGACGCGGGGCCAGGCCGCTTCGGGGTCGTCGGCGAGCATCACGGGGAGCAGGTCGGAGACCCGGGCGAGCTCGGGGTCGTGGCCGCCCTCGATCAGGCCCTCGCGGTAGTGCCCGTACGACGCGTGCGAGATGTGCAGGAGACCGATGCCGAGCCGGCCCGCGATGCGGGCGCCGCGCGGACCGTAGAAGCCGCCCCACAGCGGGACCGGCGACTGGAGCGGTCCCGGGGTGATGCCGCCCTCCTCCCAGAGCCGCCTGACCTCGCTGATGTTGCGTTCGACCTGGGTGAAGCGGCTCGTGAAGTCGGCGTCGAACAGGTCGTACTCGGGCACCCGGTAGCCGGCGCCGAAGCCGATCTCCAGCCGGCCGCCGCTGATCAGGTCGACGACCGCGGCGTCCTCGGCGAGCTGGGCGGGCTTGTGGAGGTTGGGGAGCACGACCGCGGTGCCGATGCGGGCGTTGCGGGTGCGGGCGGCGGCGGCCGCGGCGAACGTCAGGGGCGAGGGCAGGTAGCCGTCCTCGAAGAGGTGGTGCTCGGTGAACCAGAGGCCGTTCGCGCCGAGCCGGTCGGCCTCCTCGCAGAACTCGAGGGAGCGGGCGTAGTGGTCGGCCCAGGGCCGGTGCCACTGGTCGGGGTTGCGCAGGTCGAAGAGAAGTCCGACATCCATGCTCTGGTCTCCGTGTCTTGGGGGGTGCGGTGCTCAACTGAGGCCGTGCCGCCAGGTCCTCGGGCCCCGGAAACCGGGCGAGCGCTCCAGGCGGCGCCAGCGCGCCGACGGGTGCCCGGACTCCCGCGGCTCCTCCTGAGCCGCGGCCAGCCGGGCGTACAGGACGGTGACGAGGGCGCCCAGCTCGATCGGGTCCGGGCTGCCCCGCTCCACGCGCAGGAACGAGGACCCGTCGGAGCCGGCCGGCCGGCCGCTCACTGCGGGGGGTTGCCGTGCTTGCGCTGCGGCAGGTCGACGTCCTTGCGGCGCAGCATCGCGAACGCGCGGATCAGGACGGAGCGGGTGTCGCCGGGGTGGATGACGTCGTCGACCAGGCCGCGTTCGGCCGCGTAGTAGGGGTGGACGAGCTCCCGCCGGTACTCCTTGATCTTCTGCTCGCGGGTGGCGGCCGGGTCCTGGGCCGCGGCGATCTCACGGCGGAAGACGACGTCGGCCGCGGCCTCCGCGCCCATCACCGCGATCTCGTTGGTGGGCCAGGCGTAGGACAGGTCGGCGCCGATGGAGCGGGAGTCCATCACGATGTACGCGCCGCCGTAGGCCTTGCGCAGGATCACCGAGACCCGGGGCACGGTCGCGTTGCAGTAGGCGTAGAGGAGCTTCGCGCCGCGCCGGATGATGCCCTCGTGCTCCTGGTCGACGCCGGGCAGGAAGCCCGGCACGTCGACGAGGGTGAGCAGCGGGATGTTGAAGGCGTCGCAGAACTGCACGAACCGCGCGCCCTTCTCGCTGGCCTTGATGTCCAGGACGCCGGCCAGCGAGGACGGCTGGCTCGCGACGACGCCGATCACCTGGCCGTCGAGCCGGGCCAGGGCGCACACGAGGTTGGCGCCCCACTGGGCGTGCACCTCCAGCACCTCGTCGTCGTCGACGATCTCGGTGATCACGTCGCGGATGTCGTACGACCGGTTGCCGTCGGCGGGCACCAGGTCGAGCAGGCGGTCCACGCGCCGGTCGGCCGGGTCGCCGTTCGGGGCCGCGGGCGGCAGCTCCCGGTTGTTGGACGGCAGCATCGACAGCAGCAGGCGCACGTCCGCGAGGCAGCTCTCCTCGTCGTCGTGCACGAAGTGCGCGACGCCCGACACGCCGCCGTGCACGTCGGCGCCGCCGAGCCCGTCCTGGGTGACCTGTTCGCCCGTCACCGAACGCACCACGTCCGGGCCCGTGATGAACATCTGCGAGATGCCGCGGACCGCGAACACGAAGTCGGTGAGCGCGGGCGAGTAGGCCGCGCCGCCGGCGCAGGGCCCGAGCATCACGCTGATCTGCGGGATGACCCCGGAGGCGCGGGTGTTGCGCTGGAAGATGCCGCCGTACCCGGCGAGCGCCGAGACGCCCTCCTGGATGCGGGCGCCCGCTCCGTCGTTCAGCGAGACCAGGGGGGCGCCCGCCGCGATGGCCATGTCCATGATCTTCTGGATCTTCTGGGCGTGCGCCTCGCCGAGCGCGCCGCCGAAGATGCGGAAGTCGTGCGCGTACACGAAGACCGTCCGGCCCTCGACGGTGCCCCAGCCCGTGACCACGCCGTCGGTGTGGGGGCGCTTCGCCTCCAGGCCGAAGCCGGTCGCCCGGTGCCGCCGAAGCTGCTCCACCTCGGTGAAGGAGCCCGGGTCGAGCAGCAGGTCGATGCGTTCGTAAGCGGTGAGCTTGCCCTTGGCGTGTTGGCGCTCGGTGGCCTTCGGGTCGGCTCCGAGCCGCGCCAGTTCCTTGAGTTCCCTGAGTTCGCCGAGCCGGTCGCCGGCGGTGGTCACGGGTGCCTGCGCGGTGGTCATCGTCGCTCCTGGTGGTCCGGTCGGATCGGCTCAGGTCGGGTCAGCCGAGCAGGGTGCCGCCGCTGGCGTCGACGAAGGACCCGGTGATCCAGCGGGCCTCGTCGGTGGCCAGGAAGGTCACGACGTCCGCGACGTCCCCCGCCTGGCCGACCCGCTTGAACGCGGACAGCTGGGCCATCTGCTCCACGGCCTCGGGGATGTCGAAGACCGCGCTGCCGTTGTCGGTGATGCCGGGCGCCACGCTGTTCACGGTGATGCCGCGCGGGGCGAGGTGCCGGGCGAAGTGCAGCGAGAGCTGCTCGATGGCGCCCTTCGTCATGGCGTACGCCACCTGGTCGGGGCTGGCGAAACGGGTGAGACCCGACGAGATGTTGATGACGCGGCCGCCGTCGGCGAGCAGCGGGAGCGCCCGCTGCACGATGAAGAACGGGGCCTTCGCGTTCACGGCGAAGAGCCGGTCGAACTCCTCGGCGGTGACGTCCTCGGGGGCGAGCCCGGCCGGAGTGGTGGCGCCCGCGTTGTTGACCAGGATGTCGAGCCTGGTCTCCCCGGTCCGCTCCTTCAGGCCCCGCTCCACGCCGAGGAACAGCTCGTGCACGTCGCCGGGGACGCCTAGCGGCGCGCGGACCGGGAAGGCGCGCCCGCCGTCCCGCTCGATCAGCTCCACGGTCTTGTCGGCGGAGGCCCGGTCGGAGGCGTAGTGCACGATGACGAGGGCGCCTTCCCGGGCGAGGCGCTGTGCGGTGGCGCGGCCGATGCCCCGGCTGGAACCGGTGACCAGCGCCGTCTTGTCGGTGAGCCTGCCCATCGTGGAACTCCTGTCGGTCGATGCGGTCGGGACGGGTGGGGCGCCCGCGAGGGGGGAGGTGTGCGGTGCCGTGGGGGCGTGGGGGCGGCCGAGGCCGCTGATCATGCGGGCCAGGTGGCGGCGGACCCGGGCCAGGCCGAGGAGTTCGCCGAACACGTCCCGCAGCTGCTCCACTTCGGGCCCGCCGAGGAGCAGCAGCGACTGCGCCCGGATGTTGTCGAGGGTGTGCGCGCCGATGGGCCTGCGCACGAGGTCGTAGCCGTCGAGCAGGTCGTCGCGGTCCTCGGACCCGACCCGTTCCGCGAGGCGCCCGCCGAGTTCGGCGGCGTCCTGCAGGCCCAGGTTGAGCGCCTGCCCGCCGACCGGCATCTGCACGTGGGCGGCGTCGCCCGCGAGCAGGACCCGGCCCCTGCGGTACCGGGTCGCCTGCCGGCTCGTGTTGTCGAAGGCGTTCAGCCACCGGGGCGTGCCGTGGCCGATGTCCTCACCGGTGACCTCCGCCCACGCGGTGACGACCTCGTCGAACGTGGGCGGCCCGGTGCGCTCCTTCGGGTCCGTGCCGAAGACGTGGACCATCACCCGGGTGCTGCCGTCCGGCCAACGGTGCGCCACGGCAAGGCCGTTGGGGTGTCGCTCGAAGCGCCGGGCCGGCACGTCGATGCCCGCCACGTCGGCCCGCAGCATCTCGCGGGTCGCGGCGTGGCCCGCGAACTCGAAGCCGGCGAGCCGCCGTACGGTGCTGTCGCCTCCGTCGCACCCCACCACGAACGCGGCGGTGACGCGGACGCGTTCGCCGTCCTCCCCGACGGCCTCGACCAGGACGTGCCCGTCCCGGTCGGTCAGGGACACCACGCGCAGCCCGCGCCGCAGCCGCGCCCCGAGCTCCACGGCCCGCTCCTGGAGGACCGACTCGATGCGGGTCTGCGGGCACTTCCACTGGCCGGCGTACCGGTGGCCGGGGTCGGCGGCGGTCAGGTCGAGCCGCATGCCCCCGAAGTGGCCGGGGCCGCCGTCCGGCAGCTCACCGAGCCGATCGAGGATGCCGCGCTCCTCGAACAGCGTCATGGTGCGGGCGTGCAGCGTGGACGCCCGGGACTCGGTCATCGGCGCGCCGAGCTGTTCCAGGACGGTGGTGCGCACGCCGTGCGTGCGCAGGTCCCCGGCGAGCAGCAGCCCGACGGGCCCCGCGCCGACGATCACCACGTCGGTGTCCGTCGGGGGAGTCGAGGTGGACGGCATGGGTCAGCGCCGCGCTTCCGCGTACCGCTTGGCGTGCTCCAGGGTGGCCCGGCTGTTGGTGCCGAGCGCGTCGCGCAGGAACGTCCTGGCCCGCTCGACGTCCGCGTCCGGGCCCAGGATCCTGGCGATGTTCTCCGCGTTGACGACGACGGTGTGCTGCGAGGAGGCCGTGACGACCCCGTCCTCGCCCTCCTCGAACTGCCAGGTCCCGGTGTGCAGCGTCATGAGCGCGGGCAGCGTGGTCTGCTTGTACGCGATCCGCCGGTGCGGGAAGCACACCCGCACCGACTCGGTGGTGTGGGTGGAGCCGTCCCTGGCGACGGTGTCCATCCGCAGGACCTGCAGGCCGGGGGTGTCCTCGGTGAGCTTGACGGTACCGACGTGCGGCAGGCGCTCGACCCACCGGTCGGCCTCGTTGACGAAGTCGTACAGGTCCTTCGTGGACCCCTCGACCCGCACCGAGTCCGTGAACGACAGCGTCAACTCCGCGGTCCGCGCGGCCTCTTCGAGCCCGGCCTTGAGCGAGGGCAGCTCGGCGCGGCTGTTGCTGTCGACCGCCTCGTCGATCCAGGCGAGCGACCCGGGGTCGTCGTCGACGGCCCGGTAGGAGTGCAGCAGCCGCAGCCGGGTCTCCTCCGGGCCCAGCGGCTCGATGATCCAGGTGCCGCTCATCTCGGCGATCGGCGGGGACGACACCTCCTGCCGGAAGGTGATGCGCAGCCCCTCCGGGTCGAGGTCGCGGCGCGAGGTCCAGTTCTTGGCCTCGCCGTTGGCGGTGGCCCAGATCCGGATCCGCTCCCGGTCGCCCTCCCGCTCCAGGGTCTCGACGTACACGTTCGGCGGGAACAGGCGCGGCCAGTTCTCCACCTCGGCGAGCAGCCGGTAGACCTCCTTCGCCGTCGCCGCGACGGTGATCTCGTGCTCGACCTCACGGGTCGTCATGATGGGTGCTCCTCAGTCGGGTCGGGCGGGATCAGAAGTTGCCGAGGCCGCCGCACACGTTCAGCGCCTGGGCGGTGATGGAACCCGCCAGGTCGGAGGCGAGGTAGCCGACCAGGCCCGCGACCTCCTCGGGCGTCGAGTACCGGCCGAGCGGGATCTTCGACTGGAACTTCTCCAGGATCGCGTCCTCGGTGGTGCCGTACGCGTCCGCGTAGCCCTGGCGGACCCGCTGCGCCATGGGGGTCTCCACGTAGCCGGGGCACACCGCGTTCACCGTGACGCCGGTCGGCGCGAGCTCGTTGCCGAGGGCCTTGGTGAAGCCGACCACGCCGTGCTTGGACGCCGAGTAGGGGGCGCCGAGCACCACGCCCTGCTTGCCGGCGGTGGAGGCGATGTTGATGACGCGGCCGCGCGCCTTGGCGCGCATCCCGCCCGCGTTGAGGACCTCGCGGGTCACCAGGAACACGCTGGTGAGGTTGGTCGCGATGACGTCCTCCCACAGCTCGTCGGCCAGGTCGGCGGTCACCCCGCCGCCCGAGCGGCCCGCGTTGTTCACCAGGACGTCGATCGGCCCGAAGCGGGCGACCGCGGCCCGCACCACGTCGGCCACCTGCTCCTTGGAGCGCACGTCGCCGGTGGTGCCGTCCACGTCGAGGCCCTCGTCCCGCAGGGTCTTGACGGTCTCGGCGACGGCCTTCTCGTCGCGGGCGCACAGGAACACCCGGTGCCCCTGCTCTGCGAGCAGCCGGGCCGAGGCCAGGCCGATCCCGCTGGTCGCGCCGGTGACCAGGGCGACCCTGCGTGCGGTGGTGTCGGTCATGTTCGGCTCCCGGTCAGGCGGCGTGGGCGGCGGGCAGGTGGGCGGTGACGAGGTCGATCAGGGCGCGCGGGGTGCGGGCCTCGCCGAAGGCGTCCTCGTCGAGGCTGATCCCGTACTCGCGCTCGATGCGCCCGGCGGTCTCCAGGAGGGCGAGCGACTCGTAGCCGAGGTCGGCGAACTCGGTGTCGAGGATGTCCCCGTCCAGGTCGGCCTCCGCGTCGGCGCCGGCGGCCTCCAGGAGGATCCGCTTGAGCTCGGTGAGGGTGAAGTCGGTGGTGGACACGGGGTTCCTTCCGTCAGTGGTGGGCGGCCCGCACGACCATCGCGGAGTTGAATCCGCCCTGGCCGCGGGCGAGTACGAGGGCGGCGCGCACCGCGTGGGGGCGGGGGGCGCCGGTGACCAGGTCGATGTCGTAGTCCGGGGACAGGGTGGAGCCGGTGGTCGGCGGGATCACGCCGTCGCGCATCGACAGGAACGCGGCCGCCAGGTCCAGCGGTGCCGCGCCCGAGTAGAGGCGGCCCGTCATCGTCTTCGGGGCGGTCACCGGTACGGCGCGCACCCCGAACACCTTGGTGATCGCCTCCGCCTCGGCCCGGTCCAGGTCGGGCACGGCCGCCGCGTCGGCGAACACCACGTCGATGTCGTCCGGCGCCAGGCCGGCGTCGGCCAGGGCCAGTTCCATGGCGCGCTGCAGGGTCGGCGCGCGGTCGCTGCCGGGCCGCGGGTCGACCGTGGAGGCGTGCCCGGCGATCTCCCCGTACACCTGCGGGGCGCCGCGTTCCAGGGCGTGCTCGGCGTTCTCCAGGACGAGCAGGGCGCCGCCCTCGCCCGGCACGTGGCCCGAGGCCCGGTCGTCGAAGGGCAGGTAGGCGCGGTCCGGGTCGTCGCTGGTGGTCAGGCGCCCGCTGGTCAGCTGGGCCACCCAGCCCCACGGGCAGATGGAGGCGTCGACCGCCCCGGAGATCACCATGCGGGTGCCCTTGCGGATCTGCCGGCGGGCCTGCGCCACCGCGTCGAGGCCGCCGGCCTGGTCGCTGACCACCACGCTGCTCGGGCCGCGCAGTCCGCCGCGGATGGAGATCTGGCCGCTGTTGACCGCGTAGAACCAGGCGAACGACTGGTAGGCGCTGACGTACTGGCCGCCCTTGCTCCACAGCGCGCGCAGCTCGTTCTGCCCGAACTCGAAGCCGCCGGAGTGGCTCGCCGTGATGACGCCGACGTCGTAGTCGGGCAACTCGGACGGGACGACGCCCGCGTCGGCGAACGCCCAGTCGGCGCCGACCAGGGCGAGGCGGGTCATCCGGTCCGTCTGCGGGAGCAGCCTGCCGGGAAGGTGCTCCTTGGCGTCGAAGCCGTGGATCTCGCCCGCGAGCCGGGAGTCGTACGGCGTCGGGTCGAACCGGGTGACCCGGCCGATCGCGCCCCGTCCGGCGAGCGTCGCCGCCCAGTAGTCCGCCAGCCCGAGGCCGGTGGGCGCGACGACGCCCAGTCCCGTGACCACCGTGCGCGAGCTCATCGGGCGCCCGCCCGGTCGGGGGCGGCGAGCACGATCGCGCTCTGGAAGCCGCCGAACCCACTGCCCACGGAGAGCACCGCGTCGGTCTTCCACTCCCGGGCCGTCAGCGGTACGTAGTCCAAGTCGCACTCCGGGTCGGGGTTGTGGAGGTTCGCGGTCGGGGGCACGACGTCGTGGGCCATGGCGAGGACCGAGGCGGCCACCTCGATCGAGCCGATCGCGCCGAGCGAGTGCCCCACCATCGACTTGATGGAGCTGACCGGCGTGCGGTAGGCGTGGTCGCCGAGGCTGCGCTTGAACGCGGCCGTCTCGTGCCGGTCGTTCTGCTTGGTGCCGGAGCCGTGCGCGTTGATGTAGTCGATGTCCTGCGGGGCGAGCCGCGCCTCGTCGAGGGCGACCCGGATCGCCTCGGCCATCTCCTTGCCGTCGGGCCGCAGCCCCGTCATGTGGAAGGCGTTCGAGCGGGTCGCGAAGCCGGCGACCTCGGCGTAGATCCGCGCGCCGCGCCTGCGGGCGCTCTCCAGCTCCTCCAGGACGAAGACCGCCGAGCCCTCGCCCAGGACGAAGCCGTTGCGGCTGTTGTCGAAGGGGCGCGAGGCGTGCCGCGGATCGTCGTTGCGCGGTGTGGTCGCCTTGATCGCGTCGAAGCAGGCCACCGTGATGGGCGAGATGGGCGCGTCGGCGGCGCCCGCGATCATCACGTCCGCGGAGCCCTCCCGGATCACGTCGGCGGCGTATCCCACCGCGTCGAGACCGGAGGTGCAGCCGGTGGAGACGACCGTGCTCGGGCCCTCGGCGCCCACCGCCCAGGCGACCTCCGTCGCGAAGGAGCTGGGCACCATGTAGTTGTAGAGGTGCGGTACGGCGTAGGCCTGGTCGACCAGTTCGAGGCGGCCGCCGTCGCTGACGGTCCGGTACTCCTGGTCGAGGCCCATCGTGGCGCCGACCGCGCTGCCGATCGTCACTCCGGTGCGGTGCGGGGCGAGCGTCTCGAACTCCAGGCCGCTGTCGGCGACCGCCTCGCGCGCCGTGACCACCGCGAACTGCGCGGCCCGGTCCATGCGCCGGATCTCCTGGGGGGTGAGTCCGGACAGCTCCGCGTCGAAGTCGACCTCGGCGGCCACCTGCGAGCGGAACGGCGACGGGTCGAAGAACGAGATGCGGCGCGTCGCCGTGCGGCCGTCGGTGAGCAGCTTCCAGAAGCCCTTGGTGCCCTGACCGCCCGGCGCGGTCACCCCGACACCGGTGATCACGACCCGCCGGCCGTGGGCGTCGCCCATCACGCGCTCCATTCGTAGAAGCGGCGGGCCATGGCGTCCGCGGGGGAACGCCAGGTCGCCGGGTCGTACGCCTCGATGTACGGCCTGAGGTCCTCGCTGACCGTGGTGAACAGCGGGTCGGTCTTGGCCTCCTCGATGCGGCTCGCGCCGTTGTCGTCGTCGAAGTCCTGGAGGTGGAAGTACAGGCCCCGGTAGGAGAAGAGCTGGCGGCGGCGGGTGCCCATCCGGCCGGGCATGTCGGTGCGGTCGAAGGCGCCGAAGAGCTGGGCGACGTCCTGGGCCGAGGAGGGGGCCATCCTGGCCACGATCAGAGTGCTGTGCATGGTTTTCCCTACTCCCTTGCTTGTCGAGCGGGCCCGAACCAGCGGTCCAGGGCCATCGGTAGGTCGTGGTGGCTGCCGGGAGCGGCCCAGGCGACGTGTCCGTCCGGGCGCACGAGCACCGCCGAAGTGCCCTTCAGGTCGCTGCCGTCGGGTACGCCGACGGGGGTCGCCGTCACGATGTCGATCCGGTCCCGCCAGGCGTCGGCCCGCCCGCGCAGCGTCGCGTTGTCGTCGAGGTCGAGCAGCAGGCCGCGCCCGGTGCGCAGCAGCGCGGTGCTCGTGGTGCGCCCCCGCTCCCGGGTCAGGTCGAGGTGCGGCAGACGCGCGCCGAGCAGCGGACTGGGCCCGCCGCCGACGTCGTAGCGGATGTCGAGGCCGCTGACCCGCGCCGCGAGATGGCGGACCACCTCGGGGTGGACGAGGAGTTCGCCGAGCATCTCCCGTACGGGGGAGACCTCCTCGCCGCCGAGGATCAGCAGGCTCTGCGCCCGCGTGTTGGCCAGCAGCCGGCGGCCGACCTCGTGCCGCTCCTCGTGGTAGCTGTCGAGCAGCGCCTCGTGCGCCGTGCCCCGCACCACCGCGGCGAGTTTCCAGCCCAGGTTGACCGAGTCCTGGACGGAGGTGTTCATCCCCTGGCCGCCCGCGGGGAGGTGGACGTGCGCGGCGTCCCCGGCGAGCAGCACCCGGCCGCGCCGGTACTCGGTGGCCTGCCGGGCGGCGTCGCTGAACGAGCTCACCCAGACCGGCTCGGCACCGGTGAGGTCGATGCCCGTGAGCCGCTTCCACACGTCGGCGACCTCACCGAACTCCGGCGGCCCCGAACGGCGTTGCGGAGGGGTGCCGCGCTCTCCGACGATGATCCGGTGGATGCCGCCGGGCAGTTTGGCCACCATCACCAGGCCGCCGTCGGTGGGCTGCCCGGTCATCCGGGGCTCCAGGTCCACGCCCTTGAGGTCGGCGAGGAACAGCTCGGTGGTCGCGGGCGTGCCGGGGAAGTCGAATCCGGCGAGCTTGCGGACGGTGCTGCGACCGCCGTCGCAGCCCACCACGTAGCGGGCCCGCAGCGCCCGGGCCGAGTCCCGGAGGATCACGGTCACGCCCTCGCCGTCCTCGGCGAGGCCGGTGACCTCCGTGCCGCGCCGGATGTCGGCGCCCAACTCCCGTGCCCAGGACTCCAGTACGGCCTCGGTGGCGGACTGGGGGATGGCGCGCGCCGACGCGTGGGCGGCGTTCAGGGCCGCCAGGTCGAGCGGGAGGCCGCCGAAGTGCCCCTCCTCGCTCGTCCGGATCCCGCCGAACCGGGGCAGCAGGCCGCGCTGGTCGAACACCTCCATCGTGCGGATGGTGAAGCCGATCCCGCGCGACTCGCCGGTCCGTTCCGGCAGTCGGTCGAGCACGATCGTGTCGACGCCCGCCAGACGCAGTTCTCCGGCCAGCATGAGACCGGCCGGCCCGGCGCCGACGACAATGACTGAAGCGTCCATGTGAATCTCCAGAGCGTCCGGGGAGCCGATCCCGGGGGTGGATGTCGGAAAATCCCTACTTGTTCTCGATGTTGGCGGCTATGCGAGCCAGTACGTCATTGGCGGCGAGGAATTCGGCTTCGGAGATTCCGGTGAGCGAGCGGGCCGCGTGGTCGTTCACCAGGACCTCGGCCCGCTGGTGCGCCGCGACGCCGGATTCGGTGAGCGTCACCGTGTCGCCCTGACGGAGCACCCAGCCGCGGTCCACGAATCCGTCGACCACCGACCGGTAGGAGTCGGAACGGTCCACGGCCAGGAACGGGGAGAATGCCGCGTCGATGTCCGCGACGGTCCGCACGCCGATACTGATGGCGTGCAGAACCTGCCACTGCCGTCGGTTCAGATTCTCTCCGGCGAGGGCCTTCGCGGTGGCCTCGTCGAAGAGCCGGTGCAAATGCAGAAGCCAGTATCCGATGCGCTTTGTGGTGTTCTGCTGGAGCATGAAGCGCCTACTTCCTCGGCGGCGGGGAGGGATTCTCGACCCGCCTGTTCCAACTCGCGGTTGAATGTCCGACCACTCGACATTCGCATGATCGGCTGCCGCGCTACAAGGCTCCACGGGCAAGCCTACGGGCGACCCGCAGGGTCCCTTGCGGGTCGCCCGTAGGACCCTTTGTAGGAACCCCTGAGACGCGGCTCTTCCGGCGCGTCGGTGGGTGTGTCCACGCGGATCGGCGGGGTGGCCACGCGGGTCGGCGGGCGCGGCCGTGACGGGGCCGGCGGCGGCGTCGCACCGGGCGCGGCGGGCACCGCGTCGGGTTCCGCGAGGCGAACCGTGGTCGGCGTGAGGAGCCGGGAAATGCGAAACGCCGCCCACCCGGACCACGGGTGAGCGGCGCGTGAACGGAGGGGTTACACGGCGGAGGAACAGTGGTCGGCCCGGAAGGAGGAGAGCCGCTGGGTGTGGAGTGCGGAGTGCAGCTCGCTCCGGCCGGAGATGGCGAGTTTGCGGTAGACGCTCGACAGGTGGAACTCGACGGTGCGGATCGCCAGGAAGAGGGTCTCGGCGATCTGCCGGTTGCTGTAGCCGGCGCTCGCCAGCTGGCCGATGTGCAGCTCCTGGCTGGTGAGGCTGGGGGCGTCCAGGCGCTCCAGGGCGGACCGCAGGCTGCGCTGCCGGCGCCGGTTGCCGCTCTCCCGGGCCACCATGAGGGCGGCCTCCAGGTGGCGGCGGCCCGCGGACTGGTTCTCGCGGTCGATCTGCAGGGTCCCGAGGTCGTCCAGGACCTGGATCAACTCGCCCCAGGCGTAAGCGAGATGGAGCAGCACCACGGCCTCTTCCAGGAGCGCCACCGAGGTGTCGTCCCGGCGGGCGACCGCGACGGCGTGCAGCGCCAGGCCGATACAGCGCGGCGAGCCCCAGGTGCGGGCCGCGGCCAGTTCCTCCTCGGCCAGCGCGAGCGCGAGATCGCCCTGCTGGGTCGCGAGCGCGGCCGACGAGGCCCGTGAACGCCAGGGAATGACGGCGGGGTTGGCGACCTGGTGCTCGGCGAGCAGCCGTCCGCACGCCATGAAGTCCTTCAGGCTGTGCTGGAACTGGCCGGCCGCCTGCTGCAGTGCGCCGCGCGCGGCCAGAGTGTGGACGAGGTCCGGGCGGCTGGTGTCGAGCGGTCCGGCCAGGCCGTGCGCCCGCAGCACCTGGTGCGCGTGCCCCAGTTCGCCGGACAGGACGTGCGCCTCGATGAGCCAGGCGACGGCGAGCCCGCCGAGGTGCGGCGAGAGCCCGCGGGTCAGCTGTGCGGTGAGCAGGCCGGACGCCTCGACGCCGTGGCCCTCGAGCAGGCTGATCCGCGCGCGCAGCAGGGTCAGTACCTCCTGGTGCCGCGGTGAGCCGGACCAGCGGGCGTCGTCGGCCAGTCGACGGCACTCGGCGTGCGCGGTGACGATGTCGCCGGTGTAGAGGAGCGTCATGATCGCCGGCCACATGCCGTACGGGTCGCCGCGGTCCTCCTCCGCCGCGAGGGCCGCCTCGACCTGCTGGTGGACGAGGGCGCGCCTGATCCCCAGGTTGGCCAGTTCGACGGTGCGTAAGGAGAGGCCCCGCTCGGGAGGTGATATGTGTTCGTTCTCGACGGAGTCGAAGCGTCCCGGTACGTAGACGTCGCGGCCTTCCCGCAGGACCCCGGCCTTCGTCCCGGTCGCGGTGGCCGCCCGGGCCGCGGCGAGGTGTCTCGGCCGGGGCATGTTCCTGAGGTCGTGATCGAGCATCTTTTCCCCCTTGCTGTTCATCCGGTCACTGGCATCGATCTGCCGCCGGGCGCGGGCGCGGGCTGTCCCCGGGTGTATTCCGCTTCGTGGACGCCTCATTCGGATCCACGCTACAGGGCGCCCATTGCACACGCATCAACGATCCCGGCCGCCCGATAACGTGTCGACCGGTGGGTGCCGACCGAATGCCGGGGCGACGCCCGGTGCGCTGTCCCGGCGCGCTGACCTGGTGATTCCCGGGTGGGTTCGGGCGCGCTGTCCGGTGCGCTCCTTACGGCTTCCTGATGCGGGCGAGATGACGAAACGTGACCGTTGCCACAATCCGTCGACCGGTACGCCGATAGCGCCACCGGCGGAAATGTGTGGCGTTCCTCCGGGAAATGGGAAGAATTGATTCCATTTGCCTCACCGTGAGTGCCGGGGGCTTGAGCCGCGGATATCGGTGCGAAACGCGGACGGTGGCGGTGACGGTGGTGCCCATTCGGGAGGTCCCGGGGGGTTCGGCATTCGCGGATGCGGCGTCGTTCCCTCGGGGGCCGTGCACGCCGAGTCACCGTTCATGGTGCCGTGGTGGTGCTTCGGTGAAGAATTCGGCGCCGCGGGGATGAAACTCCGCCCATCTCGTTCCTTGAGACGGGGTGTCGGCTGTCGGTGCCGCCCGGGGCGGGCGCCGGGTCTTCGGCGACCGGCCACGAGGACCGTCGGCCCGGGAGGAGAGCCGACGGCGATGTAGCGTTGGGTAGAGATGGCATGTACGCTGCGTGTCGCTGGTTGAGCGGAACGAGGGCCCGGCCGCTGCTCCGTGGGGGGAGTCGCGCCCAGGCCCGATGGCCGGCCGGGGCCCGGTCGCACTCGTGGGGGAGTCGCGGCCGGGCCCGTCGCCGGTGGGACGCCGCAAGGGCGGGTCAGACGTACCGGCGCTCGCCGGTGCCGTCGAGAGGGGACCACCACTGGTCGTAGTTGGTGGCGCCGTCGCCGAAGAAGCCGGCGTGGCCCTCGACGATCAGGCCGTCCTCCCAGCGGAAGACCTGGACGCCGCGGGCGTCGAGGACGTCGTACGGCGAGGTGCTGCCCTCCGGGGCCCCGGGGCGGACGGCGTGGACCTGGACGACGTCCATGTTCTCGTTGCCGCTGATCATCGAAGTGACCAGCTCCACCTCGAAGTTGCCGCCGGCGGCCGCGGTGAGGGCACGGCGGAAGGAGAGGAGGGCGTCCAGGCCGACGTGCCAGCCGGCCTGGAGGTGGCGGCCGGGGACGGAGAAGCGGACGTCCTCCGACCAGTACTGGGCGGCCTCGGCGCGGTCGCAGGAGATCAGGGCGAGGTAGGCCTTCTCGACCAGCTCGGGGGTCACGTCGGTCATGGGGTCGGCTCCTGTTCGTCGGTCAGCGGGCGGGTGAGCCAGCTGTGTACGGCACGGGCGGTGGGGGCGGCCTGCTCCTCGAGGAGCGAGAAGTGGTCGCCGGGGGTCTCCCGCACGGTGGCGGCGCCGGCCCAGGACGTCGCCGGGGACGTGGTGCCGGGCAGGGCGTCGGTGGCGCGCAGGAAGAGGGTGGGGGCGGCGACGGGTCCGGGGGTCCAGTTCTCGAACACCCGGAAGTAGGCGCCCATGGCGGTGAGGGAGTGCGGGTCGGCGGTCGCGTCGGCCTCCCCGCGGCGGGCGAACAGGCCGTCGGTGAAGGCGGTCGCGAGGGCGTCGTCGGTGTCGCCCTGCAGATAGGTGTCGAGCAGGACGAGGGCCCGCGGCCCGTGGCCGGACGCTTCGAGCCGGGCCGCCACCGCGTGGGCGACCCAGCCGCCGGAGGAGTAGCCGAGCAGCGCGACCGGGGCGCCGTCGGCGTACCGCAGGACGGCCTCGGCCTGGGCGGCGACGAGCGCGTCGAGGTCCGCCGGCAGCGGTTCGCCGGGCAGGAATCCGGGCTGCGGCAGCGCCACCACCTCGCGCAGGCCGCGCAGGGCCCCGGCGAACCGGGCGAACTGGTGCGGCCCCGAGTGGGCGACGACGGCGGGCAGGCAGACCAGCGCGGGCTCGGCCGGGCCGGCCGCCAGCCGGACGGGCCGGGGCGGGGCGGGCAGCTCGGCGGGGGTGCGGAAGGCGGGCAGGAAGCGGGAGGCCGTGCGCAGGAGGCCGATCCCCTCCAGGGTGTGGCCGGCGCCGCGGGCCTGGTGGAAGAGGGCGGCGAGGGCGGCGGTGGCGTCGGTGGCAGCCGGGGCGGGGGCCTCGGCGGGGGCGTCGGCGGTACGGGTGGCCAGTCGGCTGCGCAGGTGCTCGACCAGGGCCGGGAGGGTGGGATGGTCGAAGGCCACGGTGGCGGCCAGGCGCAGCCCGGTGGCCGCGTCGAGGCGGTTGCGCAGTTCGACGGCGGTGAGCGAGTCGAGGCCGAGTTCGGGCAGCGTGCTGTGCTCGTCGACGACCTCGGGGGACGGGAAGCCCAGGACGGTCGCGACCTCGGTGCGCACCACGGCCGGCAGGTCCGCCGCCGTCGCCGGGGCCGGGACGCCGCGGGGCTGGCGCGGGCGTCCCGGGCCGGTGTCGGCGAGGCGGTGCGCGGGGGCGGTGCGCAGCGGGACGAGGAGCGGGTCCGCGACCGCGCCGGTGAGGGCGGTGTCGAACAGGGCGAGGCCCTGCGCGGGGGTGAAGGCCTCGACGCCGCCCCGGCTGAGGCGCTCCAGCTCCCCGGCGCCCGCCATGCCGCCGCCGTCCTGGTCCCAGGGGCCCCAGGCGAGGGAGTGGGCGGGCAGCCCGAGGTGGCGCCGGTGGTGGGCGAGGGCGTCCAGGAAGGTGTTGGCGGCGGCGTAGTTGGCCTGGCCGGGGGCGCCGAGCACGCCGGCGGCGGAGGAGAACAGGACGAAGGCGGCGAGGTCGTCGCGCAGCGTCAGGTCGTGCAGGTGCCAGGCCGACCGGGCCTTGGCGTGCAGGGTGCGGACGAGCCGGTCCGGGGTGAGGGAGGCGACCACGCCGTCGTCCAGGACGCCCGCGCAGTGGACGACCGCGGTGAGCGGGTGCCCGGCCGGGACGGTGGCGAGCGCGCGCGCCAGGTCGGCGCGGTCGCCGACGTCGCAGCCGGCGACGGTGACGGTGGCGCCGGTCCGCTCCAGCTCCGCGGTGAGGGCGGTCAGCCGGGCGTCGTCGGCGCGGCGGCCGAGGAGCAGCAGGTGCCGTACGCCGTGGGCGCAGGCCAGGTGCCGGGCGACCAGTCCGCCGAGGGCGCCGGCCGCGCCGGTGATCAGCACGGTGCCGTCGGGGGCGAACCCCGGGGTGCCGGCGTCGGCGGGGCCGTCGACGGCGGCGGGCGGGTCGAGGGGCGTGAGCCGGGGGGTGCGTGGCGCGCCGTCCCGGATCGCCACCTGGGCGGCCTCGGCCGCGACGGCCGTCGGCAGCGCCTGCCAGGACGACTCGGTGCCGTCCACGTCCACCAGGGCGAAGCGGCCCGGGTGTTCGGAGGCGGCCGAGCGCAGCAGGCCCCAGAGCGGGGCGTGGGCGAGGTCGGGGACGTCCTCGGCGGGTGAGGCGGCGACGGCGCGTCGGGTGAGCACGACCAGCCGGGAGTTCTTCCACCGGGAGCCGGACAGCCAGGCCCGGACCAGGTCCAGCGCCCGGGAGACCGGGGCCGGGTCGTCGGGCCGGTGCGCGTCGAGGAACGGGACCAGCACGACGCCCTCGGCGTCGTCGGGCACGGAGTCCAGGTCGTGGGCGCGCCGGTAGGCCCCGGGCGGGGTGTCGGCCGAGCCGAGGACCGTCCAGGTGTCCGGCGCCGGGGCGCCGGGGACGGCGGTGAGCGGCTCCCAGACGAGGCGCCGCAGGGCGCTGTCGGGGACGGCGCGCGGGACGGAGACCGGACGGAGGGTCAGGGCCTCGACCGAGGCGACCGGGGCGCCGGTCGGGTCGCTCAGTTCCACGGCCACCGTGTCGCCGTCCGGGGTCAGCCGGACCCGCAGCGCCCGTGCGCCGGTGCGGTGCAGCCGGACGCCGCGCCAGGAGAAGGGCAGGACGGCCGGTGCGGCCGCGCCGTCCCGGGGCAGGCCGAGGGCGTGCAGGGCCGCGTCGTGCAGGGCCGGGTGGAGGGCGTACGGGCCGGAGGCGTCGTCGGGCAGCGCGACCTCGGCGTAGAGCTCCTCGCCGCGGCGCCAGGCGGCGCGCAGGCCCTGGAAGCCCGGACCGTACGACAGGCCGGCCTCGGCGGGGCGCCGGTACAGGTCGGCGAGGTCGGCGGGGTCGACGGGCTCCGCGCCGGCGGGCGGCCAGGGCGTATCCCGGTCGGCCGGGGCCGGCGGGCCGGCGGGGGCCAGGGTGCCGGTGGCGTGCGGGGTCCACCGGTCCTCGGCGGCCCCGTTGTCGGCGTCGTCGTCGGCGGTGCGGGCGAAGAGGCCGAAGGCGCGTCGGCCGGTCTCGTCCGGCGGCCGGACGGAGAGCCGCAGCGGCACCGCGGCGCGGTCCGGCACCGGGAGCGGCGCCCGGACCACCAGCTCCTCGACGGCGGGGCAGCCGAGTTCGCCGCCCGCGTGCAGGGCCAGCTCGACGAAGGCGGCGCCGGGCAGGACCGCCGTGCCGCCGATCCGGTGCTCGGCCAGCCACGGCAGGTCGTGGGCGTCCAGCGTGCCGGTGAACACCGTGCCGTCGAGGCCGGGGGCGGCGATGGCGGCGGAGAGCAGCGGGTGGTGCCGGTCGTCGCCCTGTGCCGGGCCGGCCGGCAGCCAGTACCGGAGGCGCTGGAAGGCGTACGTCGGCAGCGGTACCGGGCGGGCGCCCGAACCGGCGTGGACGGCCGCCCAGTCGACGGCGACGCCCCGCACGTGCAGTTCGGCGACGGCCGTGGTGAGCGCCCGCGGCTCCGGCGTGCCGGGGCGCAGCAGCGGGACGGAGGCGCGCTCCCGGTCGGTCAGGCAGTCCCGGACCAGGGCGGTGAGCGTGGCGCCGGGGCCGAGCTCGACGAAGGTGGTCACACCGTCGGTCTCCAGACGGTGGACGGCGTCCCGGAACCGGACCGGCTGCCGGAGTTGGCGCACCCAGTACTCGGGCGAGCACAGCTCGGCGGCGGTGGCGCTGCGGCCGGTCACGGTGGAGACGACGGGCAGCGCGGGCTCCCGGAAGGTGAGGCCCTCGGCGACCCGCCGGAATTCGTCGAGCATGCCGTCCATCCGCGGGGAGTGGAAGGCGTGGCTCACCCGCAGCCGTCGGGTGCGGTGGCCGGCGGCGGCCAGCCGGGCGAGCAGTTCCTCCAAGGCGTCGGCGTCGCCGGACAGCACCACCGAGGACGGGCCGTTGACGGCGGCGAGCGCGATCCGGTCGGTGAGCAGCGGCAGGACCTCCTCCTCCGGGGCGTCGACCGCGGCCATCGCCCCGCCGTCCGGCAGCGCCTGCATCAGCCGGCCGCGGGCGGCGACCAGGGCGGCCGCGTCGGGCAGGTCGAGGACGCCCGCCGCGTGGGCGGCCGCGAGTTCGCCGATGGAGTGGCCGGCCAGCACGTCCGGCCGTACGCCCCAGGCGGCGAGGCGGCGCAGCAGGGCCACCTGGACGGCGAACAGGGCGGGCTGGGTGTACCGCGTCCGATCCAGGAGCTCGGCGGCCGCGGTGCCGGGCTCGGCGGCGAGGACCTCGCGCAGCGGCCGGTCGAGCAGCGGGTCGAAGACCGCGCAGACCTCGTCCAGGATGCCGGCGAACTCGGCGTCGGCGGCGGCGAGTTCACGGCCCATGGCGGGGCGCTGGCTGCCCTGGCCGCTGAACAGGAAGGCCACCCGGCCGCCGTCGGCGCGCCCGGTCGGGGTGCCGGGCGCGGCGCCGTCGTCGGCGAGCCGTGCCAGGGCCGCCAGGCGGGTGTCCCGGTCGGCGCCGAGGACGGCCGCGCGGTGCGGCAGGGCGGCCCGGGTGGTGGCCAGGCTGAGGGCGAGGTCGGCGTCGGGGGTGTCGGGGTGCGTACGGAGGTGCTCCAGCAGGCGCCCGGCCTGGCCGCGCAGGGCCTGCGGGGTGCGGCCGGACAGCAGCCACGGCGCGGACACGGGGGTGACGGCCGGCGCGGGGGCCGGCTCGGTGGCCGGGGCGTCGTCCGGGGCCTGCTCCAGCACGGCGTGGGCGTTGGTGCCGCTGATGCCGAAGGAGGAGACCCCGGCCCGGCGGGGCTCTCCGGTGGCGGGCCAGGCGGTCGGCTCGGTCAGCAGCCGCATCCCGCCGGCGGACCAGTCGACGTGCGGGGTGGGTTCGTCGACGTGCAGGGTGCGGGGCAGGACGCCGTGCCGCATCGCCTGGACCATCTTGATCACACCGCCGACCCCGGCCGCGGCCTGGGTGTGGCCGAGGTTGGACTTGAGCGAGCCGAGCCACAGCGGCCGCTCCTCGGTGTGCTCGCGGCCGTAGGTGTCGAGCAGCGCCTGGGCCTCGATCGGGTCGCCCAGGACGGTGCCGGTGCCGTGCGCCTCCACCGCGTCGACCTGGCCCGCCGTCAGTCCGGCGACGGCGAGCGCCCGGCGGATCACCCGCTGCTGGGCGGGGCCGCTGGGGGCGGTGAGGCCGTTGCTGGCGCCGTCCTGGTTGACGGCGGTGCCGCGCACCACGGCGAGCACGGGGTGGCCGTTGCGGCGGGCGTCGGAGAGCCGCTCGACCAGCAGCACGGCGACGCCCTCGGCCCAGCCGGTGCCGTCGGCGCCGGCGGCGAAGGACTTGCACCGCCCGTCCGGGGCGAGCCCGCGCTGGCGGCTGAACTCGACGAACGGGCCGGGCGTCGCCATCACGGTGGCGCCGCCGGCCAGCGCGAGCGAGCACTCGCCGGCCCGCAGCGCCTGGGCGGCCAGGTGCAGGGCGACCAGGGAGGAGGAGCAGGCGGTGTCCACGGTCACCGCGGGTCCTTCGAGGCCCAGCGTGTAGGCGACCCGGCCGGAGGCGACGCTGCCGGCCGTCCCGGCGCCGAGGTAGCCCTCCACGTCCTCGGGGGTGCGCCGCGCCCAGGAGCCGTAGTCGTGGTACATCACGCCGGTGAAGACCCCGGTGTCGCTGCCGCGCATCGCCAGCGGGTCCAGGCCGGCGCGCTCGAACACCTCCCAGGAGACCTCCAGCAGCAGCCGCTGCTGCGGGTCCATGGCGAGGGCCTCGCGCGGGCTGATGCCGAAGAACCCGGCGTCGAATTCGGCGGCGTCGGCCAGGAAGCCGCCGCGGCGGGTGTAGAAGGAGCCGCGTCGGCCGGGCTCGGGGTGGTAGAGCCCGTCGATGTCCCAGCCGCGGTCGCGGGGCATGTCACCGGTGGCGTCCCGGCCGGCCAGGACGAGGTCCCACAGCTCCTCGGGGGAGGCCACCCCGCCGGGGTAGCGGCAGGCCATGCCGACGATCGCGATCGGCTCGTCGTCGTGCCGGGCGGCGTTCGCGGCGGGCTCGGGGGCGGCCCGGTCGGCGGCGCCGAGGAGCAGGTCCCGCAGCCGTACGGCGAGGGCGCCGGGGGTGGGGTGGTCGAACACGGTGGTGGCCGGCAGCCGGAGGTCGGTGGCGGCGCCGAGACGGTTGCGCAGGTCGACGGCGGCGAGCGAGTCGAAGCCGAGCTCGGAGAACGCGCGGTCGCCGGGGACGTCCTGCGGGTTCCGGTAGCCGAGGACGGCGGCGGTCTCGGCGCGGACCAGCTCGGTCAGTTCGCGCAGCCGCTCGGCCGCGGGCAGGGCGGCGAGCCGCTGGGCGAGGCCGGTGCGGACGGGGCGCGCCGTGGCGGCCGCCCGGCGCCGGCGCCGGGGCCGGGCCAGGGCGCGCAGCAGGGCCGGCGCCGTGTCGGCGTCGAGGCCTTGCGGGTCCAGGTGGAGCGGCGCGGCCAGCGGCTCGGTGCCGGCGAGGGCGGCGTCGAACAGGGCCAGGCCCTCGGCGGTGGGGATCGGCCGCATGCCGAGGGCGGCGAGCCGGCGCCGGGAGGCGTCGTCGACGCCCGTGGCCATGCCGGAGTCGCCCTCCCACAGGCCCCAGGCGAGGGACAGGGCGGGCAGTCCGGTGGCAGCCCGGTGCTGGGCGAGGCCGTCCAGGAAGCCGTTGGCGGCGGCGTAGTTGGCCTGGCCGGGGGCGCCGAGGAGGCCGGCGGCGGAGGAGAACAGGACGAAGGCGGTGAGGTCGTGGTGCCGGGTGAGTTCGTGGAGGTGCCAGGCGCCGTCGGCCTTGGGGCGGAGGGTGTGGTGGAGGTGTCGGGGGGTGAGGGTGGTGAGGGTGGCGTCGTCGAGGACGCCGGCGGCGTGGATGACGGTGGTGAGGGGGTGGTCGGTGGGGATGGTGGCGAGGAGGGTGGTGAGGGCTTCGCGGTCGGCGGTGTCGCAGGCGGTGATGGTGACGGTGGCGCCGGTGGCGCGCAGGTCGGTGGCGAGTTGTTGGGCGCCGGGGGCGGTGGGGCCGCTGCGGCTGGTGAGCAGGAGGTGGCGGACGCCGTGGGTGGTGACCAGGTGGCGGGCGAGGAGTGCGCCGAGGGAGCCGGTGCCGCCGGTGATCAGCACGGTGCCCTCCGGATCCAGCCCGGGGGCGGGCCGGTCGGCGGCGGGGGCGGGGGCCAGCCGGGGGATCAGCGGGCGGCCCCGGCGCAGGGCGACGCTCGGCTCCTCCGGGCCGAGCGCCCGGGGGAGGTCCGCGGGCCAGTCGTCCGGTGCGTCGGTGTCCACGAGGACGATCCGGCCCGGGTGCTCCGACTGGGCGGAGCGCAGCAGGCCCCGGTCGGCGGCGCGCGGCAGGTCGCGGACGTCCTCGTCGGGGCCGACGGCCACGGCGCCGCTGGTGACGACGACGAGGCGGGTGTCGGCGAACCGGTCGTCGGCGAGCCAGGCCTGGACGAGGCCGAGGGTCCGGGCGGTGGACTCGGCGGCCGCGCGGTCGGGGCGCGGCGCGGTCGGGGCGTCGAGGAGCGGGAGCACCAGGGTGTCGGGCGGCGGCGCGGTGGAGCCGAGGGCGTCGGTGAGCAGTCCGGTGCGGCCCGGCGCCGCGAGGGCGTGCGGTGCCTGCGGATCGGTCCAGACCAGGTGGAGCAGCGGCTCGCGGGCGGTGCTGCCGGTGGTGGCGAGCCGGCCTGCGGGCCGCAGCAGCAGCGACTCCACGGTGAGGACGGGGCGGCCGGAGGTGTCGGTGGCCTCCAGGGCGACCGCGCCAGGCCCGGCGGGGGCGAGCCGGACCCGCAGGGCGGTGGCGCCGACGCCGTGCAGGGCGACGCCGTGCCAGTCGAACGGCAGGCTCGCGCTCTCCGGGGCGCCGGGGAGCGCGCCGAGGCCCAGGGCGTGAAGCGCGGCGTCGAGGAGGGCGGGGTGCAGCCCGAACGCGCCGGCCGCGCCGTCCTGTTCGGCGTCCAGGGCGACCTCGGCGAACAGCTCCCCCTCGCCCCGCCAGACGGCCCGAAGCCCCTGGAAGGCCGGGCCGTAGTGCAGGCCCTCGGCGGCGAGGCGCTCGTACAGGCCGTCCGGGTCGAGGGCTTCGGCGCCGGCCGGGGGCCAGGCGGTGAGCGGGGGCCGGGTGGACGGGGAACCGGCCGACAGCGACCCGGAGGCGTGCCTGGTCCAGGGCCGCCCGGGCAGGGCGTCCTCCTCGCGGGCGTACACCTCGACCGCGCGGCGGCCGGTGCCGTCGGGCGCGCCGAGGCGGATCTGCAGGGTCACCGCGCCCTGCGCCGGGACGACCAGCGGTGCGGTGAGGGTGAGTTCGTCGAGGTGGTCGCAGTCCGCCTGTTCGCCGGCCCGCAGGGCGAGTTCGACGAAGGCGGTGCCGGGCAGCAGCACGGCGTCACCGACGCGGTGGTCGGCCAGCCACGGCTGGGTCCGCAGGTCCAGCCGTCCGGTGAACAGGAACTCCTCGGAGTCGGCGACGACGATGCTGGCGCCGAGTAGTGGGTGGTCGGGGAAGCCGAGCCCGGCCGGGGTGACGTCGAGCCGGCTCCCGGCCGGGGCCTCCAGCCAGTGCCGCTCCCGCTGGAAGGCGTAGGTCGGCAGCTCGACCCGGCGGGCGCCGCTGCTCCGGTGGCCGCTGCTCCCGTGGTAGGCCGCCCGGTCGATGGCGGTGCCGCGCGCGTGCAGCCGGCCGAGGGCGGTGGCGGCCTCGGCGGCCTGGTCGCGGTCCGCGCGCTGGGCGGCGACGGCGGCGGAGCCGGCCTCGGTGAAGCAGGCCTCGGCCATGGGTGTGAGGGCGGCCTCCGGGCCGAGTTCCAGGAAGGTACGGGTGCCCTGGGCCTCCAGGTGCCGGACGGCGTCGGCGAACCGGACGGCCTGGCGCGCGTTGCGCACCCAGTACTCGGCGGTCCGCAGTTCGTCCCCGGCGGGTTCGCCCGTGACGGTGGAGACGAAGCCGATCCGGGGCGGCCGCAGCTCCAGCCCGGCGGCGATCTGCCGGAACTCGGCCAGCATCGGGTCCACCCGGGCCGAGTGGGAGGCGTAACTGACGTTCAGCCGGCGGGTCTTGCGGCCGAGGGCGGCGAAGTGCGCGGCAAGCGCCAGGACGGGCTGTTCGTCGCCGGAGAGGACCACAGCGTCCGGACTGTTGATCGCGGCGATCTCGGCGCCGGCGGTCAGCAGCGGGCGGACCTCCGCCTCGGCGGCGGCGACCGCGACCATCGCCCCGCCCGGCGCCAGCGCCTGGGTGAGCCGGCCACGGGCGGCGACCAGGGCGGCCGCGTCCGGCAGGTCGAGGACGCCCGCGACGTGGGCGGCCGCGAGTTCGCCGCCCGAGTGGCCGAGGACGTGGTCGGGCCGTACGCCCCAGGAGGCGAACAGCCGGAACAGCGCCACCTCGACGGCGAACAGCGCGGGTTGGGCGTACGCCTGGCCGGTGAGCGGCGGGGTGCCGCCGGTCGAGGAGCCGAAGACCGCCGGGCGCAGGGGGGACGGCAGGTGCCGGTCCAGCTCGCCGCAGACGGCGTCGAAGGCGTCCGCGAAGGCCGGGAAGGCGGCGTACAACTCCCGCCCCATGCCAGGGCGTTGGCTTCCCCCGCCGGTGAACATGACGGCCAGGCCGCCGGTGCCGGCGCGCTCGTGCAGCACACCGGCGGTGGGACGCCCGGCGGCGAAGGCGTCCAGTTCGGGCAGCAGGGACTCCCGCTCGCGGCCGACCAGGACGGCGCGGTGCTCCAGCGCGGTGCGGGTGGTGAGCAGGGCGTGGCCGACGTCGGCCGGGTCCGGCGCGGGACCGCGGCGCAGGTGGGCGGCGAGTCGGCCGGCCTGGGCGCGCAGCGCGGGCTCGGTGGCGGCACTCAGCGTCCACAGCGCGGCGGGCGCGGCGCTCGCCCCGGCGGCGGTGCCGTCGGCGGCGGGGCGACCGTCCGCGGGGAGGTCGGCGGCGGGCGCGGGCGGCTCCTCGATGACGGCGTGCGCGTTGGTGCCGCTGAACCCGAAGGAGGAGACCCCGGCGCGGCGCGGGGTCTCCCGGCGGGGCCACGGCTGCGGCTCGGTGAGCAGTTCCACGGCGCCCGCGGACCAGTCGACGTGCGGGGTGGGTTCGTCGACGTGCAGGGTGCGGGGGAGTTCGCCGTGGTGCAGGGCGAGGACCATCTTCATGATCCCGCCGACGCCGGCCGCGGCCTGGGTGTGGCCGAGGTTGGACTTGAGCGAGCCGAGCCGCAGCGGGCGGTCGGCGGGGCGGCCCTGGCCGTAGACGGCGAGCAGGGCCTGGGCCTCGATCGGGTCGCCGAGCTTGGTGCCGGTGCCGTGCGCCTCGACCGCGTCGACGTCGGAGGGGGCGAGGCCGGCGTCGGCGAGCGCCTGCCGGATCACCCGCTGCTGGGACGGGCCGTTGGGGGCGGTGAGGCCGTTGCTGGCGCCGTCCTGGTTGACGGCGGTGCCGCGCACCACGGCGAGCACCCGGTGGCCGTTGCGGCGGGCGTCCGAGAGCTTCTCCAGCAGGAGCATGCCGACGCCCTCGGCCCAGCCGGTGCCGTCGGCCGCGGCGGCGAAGGACTTGCAGCGGCCGTCCGAGGACAGGCCCTCCTGGCGGCTGAAGTCGACGAACGGCAGGGGCGAGGCCATCACGGTGGCGCCGCCGGCCAGCGCGAGCGTGCACTCGCCGCCGCGCAGGGCCTGGGTGGCCAGGTGGAGGGCGACCAGGGAGGAGGAGCAGGCGGTGTCGATGGTGACGGCCGGGCCCTCCAGGCCGAAGGTGTACGCGATCCGGCCGGAGGCGATGCTGCCCGAGGTGCCGGTGCCGAGGTAGCCCATGACGTCCTCGGGCAGCTCGCGGAGCCGGGCCGCGTAGTCGTGGTACATGATCCCGGCGTAGACGCCGGTGCGGCTGCCGCGCAGGGTGGCCGGGTCGATGCCGGCGTGCTCGAAGGCCTCCCAGGAGGTCTCCAGCAGCAGCCGCTGCTGGGGGTCCATCGCGGTCGCCTCGCGCGGGCTGATGCCGAACGGCGCGGGGTCGAAGTCGGCGACGTCGTAGAGGAATCCGCCCGCGTGCGCGGTGCTGGTGCCGGCCGCGTCGTCCGGTCCGCGCAGGGCGTCGAGGTCCCAGTCGCGGTCGGTGGGGAAGGCGGAGACGGCGTCCCGGCCCCCGGCGACGAGCTGCCAGAGCTCCTCGGGCGTGCGGACGCCGCCCGGGTAGCGGCAGGCCATGCCGACGATCGCGATGGGCTCGTGGGCCGCCTCCTCGTTCTCGCGCAGCCGCCTGCGGGTCTGCCGCAGCTCGGCGGTGAGCCGCTTGAGCGAGTCCAGGACCTTCTCGTCGGTGCCCGTCATCAGGCGTCCCCCAGTTCGTCGTCGATGATGGCGAGCAGTTCGTCGATGCCGGCGGCGTCGAGGTCGTCCCCGTCTCCGTCCGGGTCCCCGCCGGGTTCGGTGGCGGCCCGGTCCCGGTCGGCGGCGGCCTGCTCCAGGGCGGCGAGCAGGGCCTTGAGCCGCAGCCGGACCTGCTCGGCGTTCTCCGGGTCCCCGGCGAGGTCAGGGACGGACTCGCGCAGCCGGTCGAGGTCCGCGAGGGCGGCGTCGGCGGGGCTCGGTGCGGCGGGGACGAGGACGTCCCTGAGGTGCGCGGCGAGCCCGGCGGGCGTCGGGTGGTCGAAGACCGCGGTGGCGGGCAGGCGCACGCCGGTGGCGGCGTCGAGCCGGCCGCGGATCTCCACGGCGGCGAGCGAGTCCAGGCCGGACTCGGTGAACGGCCGGTCCGGGGCGACGGCGCGGGGCGAGCTGTGGCCGAGCACCGTCGCGGTCTGGGTGAGCACGAGGTCGAGCAGCAGGCTCTCGCGCTCGGCGTCGTCCAGCGGGAGCAGCCGCTCGGCGAGCGAGGCGGCGTCCTGCCGGGCGGGGGCGCCGGAGGGGGCGGTACGGGCGCGGGTGGGGCGCACCAGGCCGCGCAGGACCGGCGGGAAGTCCGGGTCACCGCCGCGGGTCTGGAGCAGCGGCAGGTCGAACCGGGCCGGGACGAGCAGGGGTTCGGGCCGGCCGAGGGCGGCGTCGAACAACGCCAGGCCGGTGGCGGAGGCGATCGCCCCGAACCCGGAGCGGACGATGCGGCCGCGTTCGGCCTCGGTCAGGCCGCCCGCCATGCCGTCGTCGGTCTGGTCCCACAGGCCCCAGGCGAGGGACACGGCGGGCAGTCCGGCGGCGGCCCGGTGCTGGGCGAGGCCGTCCAGGAAGCCGTTGGCGGCGGCGTAGGCGCCCTGGCCGGCGGAGCCGAGGACCCCCGACGCGGAGGAGAACAGGACGAAGGCGGTGAGGTCGTGGTGCCGGGTGAGTTCGTGGAGGTGCCAGGCGCCGTCGGCCTTGGGGCGCAGGGTGTGGTGGAGGTGTTCGGGGGTGAGGGTGGTGAGGGTGGCGTCGTCGAGGACGCCGGCGGCGTGGATGACGGTGGTGAGGGGGTGGTCGGTGGGGATGGTGGCGAGGAGGGTGGTGAGGGCTTCGCGGTCGGCGGTGTCGCAGGCGGTGATGGTGACGTGGGCGCCGGTGGCGCGCAGGTCGGTGGCGAGTTGTTGGGCGCCTGGGGCGGTGGGGCCGCTGCGGCTGGTGAGCAGGAGGTGGCGGACGCCGTGGGTGGTGACCAGGTGGCGGGCGAGGAGTGCGCCGAGTGAGCCGGTGCCGCCGGTGATCAGCACGGTGCCCTCCGGATCCAGCCCGGCGGGCTCGCTGTGGGCGTCCGTCCTGGCGAGCCGGGGGAGCAGCAAGGTGCCGTCCCGCAGGGCCAGTTGGGACTCGCCGCCGGCGAGGGCGGCGGGCAGGGCCTGCCAGGAGGCGTCCTCGCCGTCGAGGTCCGCCAGCACGATCCGGTCGGGGTACTCCGCCTGGGCGGCGCGGGCCAGACCCCAGACGGCGGACTGCGCCGGATCGACGGGCCGCGGCGGTGCGGCCGGCGCCCCGGCCGGGGCGCAGTCGGCGGCGTTCCGGGTGAGCAGGGCCAGCCGGCCCCGGGCGGAACCGCCGTCGGCCAGCCAGGAGCGGACCACGGCGAGCGCCCGCTCCACCGCCGCCAGGGTGGCGGCCGGGCCGGCGGCCGCGTCGACCGTGACCGGGACGAGGGCGACCTCGGCGTCCCCGTCGGCGGGGAGCGCGGCGAGCGGCGCCGGCGCGGGGCCGTCGCCGAGCCAGCGGAGCGTGACCGGCTCCGCCGCGCCGGAAGCGCCCGGCACCCAGTCGATCCGGTACAGCGCCCCCGCCGCCTCGGCCTGCCGGGCGTCGAGGTCCCGCGCGTCCGCCCGCCGGGCGGCCAGCCGTTCGACGTCCACCACCGGCTCGCCCCGGTCGTCGGCGATCGCCATGGTGACGGCCCCCGGCCCGGCCGGCGCGATCCGCACCCGCAGCCGGGCGGCGCCGGTGGAGTGCACCCGCACGCCCGACCAGGAGAACGGCACCGCCGCCCCCGAGTCGGAGCCCAGGCCGTCCATCGCGGCCGGGTGCTGGGCGGCGTCCCACAGCGCGGGGTGCAGGGCGAAGGCCTGCGGGTCGGCGCCGTCCGGCAGCGCCGCCTCGGCGAACAGGGTGTCGCCGTCGCGCCAGGCGGCGCGCACGCCCCGGAACAGCGGGCCGTACGCCACCCCCTGGGCGGCGAAGGCCTCGTAGAGGCCGTCCACGGGGACGGGCTCGGCTCCCGCGGGCGGCCAGGCGCGCAGGTCGTGGCCCGCCGGGGCCGGCTCGTCGTCGGCCAGGACGCCGCTCGCGTGCAGGGTCCACGGCGCCGCGCCGGTGGTGTCCCGCGGGCGCGCGTAGAGCCGCAGGGCGCGGCTTCCGGCGCTGTCGGAGGGGTCGGACTCCTCTACCAGCAGCTGGAGTTCGGCCTCCTCCTCCGGCCCGAGGACGAGCGGCGCGTGCAGGGTCAGCTCCCGTACCCGGGTGCGGTCCGCGGCCTCGGCGGCCTGCGCGGCCAGCTCGACGTACAGGGTGCCGGGCACGACGGTGGAGTCGAACAGCCGGTGCTCGGCGAGCCAGGGCGCGGTCTCCGGGGAGAGCCGGCCGGTGCCCACCAGGCGGTCGCTGTCGCCCAGCGGCACCAGGGCGTCGAGCACCGGGTGCCCGTCGCCGCCCGGACCGCGCCGGGAGGTGAAGCCGCGCTGCGGCCAGTAGCGGCTGCGCTGGAAGGCGTAGGTGGGAAGCTCCACCGCGCGCGCCCCGCGCCCGGCGAACACCGCCCGCCAGTCCACCGGGGCGCCCTGGACGTGCAGTTCGGCGGCGGCGAGCAGCAGCGCGGCCTCCGGCGGCCGGTTGCGGCGCTGCGCCGCGACGACGACGCCCTGCCCGGCCAGGCTGTCGGCGGCCATCGAGCTGAGCGCGCCCTGCGGCCCCACCTCGACGAACAGTTCGGCGCCCGCCCCGGCCAGGCCGCGCACGGCGTCGTGGAAGAGCACCGCGTCCCGGACGTGGCGGACCCAGTGCTCGGCCGCGGCCGGTTCCTCGGCGGTCACCGGCCGCCCGGTGAGGGCGGAGACCAGCGCGACGCGTGGGGCGTGGTACGTCAGCTTCCGCGCGACCCGCTCGAACTCGTCGAGCATCGGGTCCATCAGCGGGGAGTGGAAGGCGTGGCTGACCCGCAGCCAGGACACCCGGCGCCCGCGTCCGCGCAGCTCGTCGACCACCTCGGCGACCGCCGCGCGCTCGCCGGACAGGACGCTCGCCCGGGGGCCGTTGACCGCGGCGACCGCGACCACGCCCGCCCGGCCGGCGAGCAGGTCGGCGAGTTCGGCCGGCGTCGCCTCGACCGCGGCCATCGCGCCGCCGGCCGGCAGCGCCTGCATCAACCGGCCCCGCGCGGCGACCAGTTCGGCCGCGTCGGCGAGCGAGAGGACGCCCGCCACGTGCGCGGCCGCGAGCTCCCCGACCGAGTGCCCGGCCAGCAGGTCCGGGACGACGCCCCAGGACTCCAGCAGCCGGAACAGCGCCACCTCGAAGGCGAACAGCGCGGGCTGGGCGTACTCCGTCCGGTCGATCAGCTCCTCGGCCCGCGCGTCCCCGGGCTCGGCCAGGACGACCTCGCGCAGCGGGTGCTCGGCCCGGGCGTCCAGGTGCGGTTCGAGGGCGGCGCACGCGGCGTCGAAGGCGTCGGCGAAGACCGGGTACCCGCGGTGCAGTTCGCGCCCCATGCCGGCGGCCTGGCTGCCCTGCCCGGAGAACAGGAACGCCGTCCGGCGGCCCTCCCCGGCCTGCCCGAGCACCACCCCGGCGGCGTCCCGGCCCTCGTGCAGCGCGGTGAGCGCGGCCAGCGCCCGCGGACCGTCCTCGGCCAGGACGACGGCGCGGTGCCGCAGGGCGGCGCGGGTGGTGGCGAGCGA
Organism: Kitasatospora sp. NPDC048298; assembly: GCF_043201465.1. Classification (NCBI taxonomy): domain Bacteria; kingdom Bacillati; phylum Actinomycetota; class Actinomycetes; order Kitasatosporales; family Streptomycetaceae; genus Kitasatospora; species Kitasatospora sp. NPDC048298. Next base: position 34,253 of record NZ_JBICYZ010000019.1, on the reverse strand, counting down.
CCAGGCCACGTCCAGCGGGCGGGCGTCCGGGCGGGCCGCCAGGTGCTCGGCCAACCGCAGCGCCTGGCCGCGCAGCGCCTCGGGGCTCCGGGCGGACAGCGTCCAGGGCACCACCCGGTCGTCCGGGGCGGCGGGCGGGGTCTGCGGCTCGACGGCCGGCGGCTCCTCGATGACGACGTGCGCGTTGGTGCCGCTGATCCCGAAGGAGGACACCCCGCCGCGCCGGGGGCGGCCGGTGCGCGGCCACGCCCGGGCCTCGTCGAGCAGCCGCACCGCCCCGCTCGACCAGTCGACGTGCGGGGTCGGCTCGGTCAGGTGCAGGGTCTTCGGCAGCCGCTCGTGCCGCAGCGCCTCGACCAGCTTGATGATGCCCGCGAGGCCCGAAGCGGCCTGGGTGTGGCCGAGGTTGGACTTCAGCGAGCCCAGCAGCAGCGGCCGGTCGACGGCCCGCCGCGCGCCGTACGTGGCGAGCAGCGCCTGGGCCTCGATCGGGTCGCCGAGCTTGGTGCCGGTGCCGTGCGCCTCCACCGCGTCCACGTCGTCGGGGGTCAGCCCGGCGTCGGCGAGGGCACGGCGGATCACCCGCTCCTGGGCCGGGCCGTTGGGCGCGGTCAGGCCGTTGCTGGCGCCGTCGGAGTTGATGGCGGAGCCGCGCACCACGCCGAGCACCCGGTGGCCCTTGCGCCGGGCGTCGGACAGCCGCTCGACCACCAGGACGGCCACGCCCTCGCTCCAGCTGGTGCCGTCCGCGTCGGCGGAGAAGGAGCGGCAGCGGCCGCTCGGGGAGAGCACCCGCTGCCGGTTGAACTCGGTGAACAGCAGCGGACTGGTCATCAGGGTGACGCCGCCCACCAGCGCCAGGTCGCAGTCGCCGCGCCGCAGGGCCTGGCCGGCCCAGTGCAGTGCCACCAGGGAGGAGGAGCAGGCGGTGTCGACGGTGACCGCCGGTCCGCCGAACCCGAAGGCGTACGCCAGCCGGCCGGACAGCACGCTGGCGGTGTTGCCCGTCCCGATGTACCCCTCCAGGTCGTCCTTGCCGGTGGCCAGCACCCGGGGGTAGTCCTGGCCGTTGGTGCCGACGAACACGCCGACCGGCCCTTCGGCGGCCGTCGCCACCGGGTCGATGCCGCCGCGCTCGAACGCCTCCCAGGAGGTCTCCAGCAGCAGGCGCTGCTGCGGGTCCATGGCGAGGGCCTCGCGCGGGGAGATCCCGAAGAAGGCCGCGTCGAAGTCGGCGACGGTGTCGATGAAGCCGCCCTGGCGGGCGTAGGTGGTGCCGGGCCGGTCGGGGTCGGGGTGGTAGAGGCCGGCGAAGTCCCAGCCGCGGTCGGTGGGGAAGTCGCCGATGACGTCCGCCCCGGTGTCCAGGACCTCCCAGAGCTGTTCCGGGGAGCGGACGTCGCCGGGGAAGCGGCAGGCCATCGCGACGATCGCGAGCGGTTCGGCGGGATCGCCGGCGGGCCTCGGCGGGGTGTCGGCGCCCTCGTCGTCCCGTGCGCCGGTGAGGGCGAGGACGTGGTCGACGACGGCCCGGGGGGTGGGGTGGTCGAACACCAGGGTCGCGGTGAGCCGCAGGCCGGTCGCCGCGCCGAGCCGGTTGCGCAGCTGGACGGCGGTGAGCGAGTCGAGCCCGAGCTCCTGGAAGCGCTGGTCGGTGCCGATCGCCCGGGCGTCGGCGTGGCCGAGCACGGCGGCGATCTCGGTGCGGACGAGGTCGAGCAGGAACTCCCGGCGGGCGGCGGGCTCCAGGGCCCCCAGCGTGGTCCCGGGGGCCGGGGCGGGGACGGGACGGTCGGGGCGCGTGGAGGACCGCAGCGTGAGCACCGCCTGGCCCGCGTGCCGGGCCCGGCCCAGGTGCTCGAACGCCTCGGCGGCCCGCTCGACGTCCCAGGCGGGGACGGCCGGCGGGGGCAGCGTGCCGTCCGCGAACAGGGCGGCCAGCTCGCCGAGGACGGCCCGCAGGCGGTCCGGACCGGCGTCCGCGAGGTCGGCGACCAGGTAGCGCACGCCCGGGTGGTCGGCGGCGACCCGCCCGGCGTCGCGCCGGTCGGTGCGTCCGGTCTCCACGAAGCGGCCGCCGTGCGGCAGCAGCCGCAGCGAGGCGTCGGTGGACTCGCCGGCGAGGCAGTTCAGCACGACGTCGGCGCCGCGTCCGCCGGTGGCGGCGAGCAGCTCCGGCGCGAAGCCGGGATCGGCCGAGGAGGCGAGGTGCTCCTGGGGCAGGCCCAGCGCCAGCAGTGCCTCCCGGTGCTCGGGAAGGTCGGTGGCGAGGACGTTCGCCCCCAGGTGGCGGGCCAGGTGGACGGCGGCCAGTCCGGCGCCGCCGCTCGCGGCGTGCACCAGGACGGTCTCGCCGGGCCGGAGCCCGGCGAGCCCGACCAGGGCGTGGTGCGCGGTCAGGTGGGCGAGCGGCGCGGCGGCGCCCTGCTCGAAGGTCCAGCCGGCCGGGAGGGCGCAGGACAGCCGGTGGTCGGTGACCGCGACCGGGCCGGCCGCTCCGTCCGGGAACAGGCCCATCACCCGGTCGCCCGGGGCGAGCCCGCCGACCTCGGCGCCGACCTCCAGGACCACGCCCGCCGCCTCCAGCCCCAGCCCGCCGCCGGTGTCGCCGTGCAGGGCCAGGCCGAGGCCGACCAGGACGTCCCCGAAGTGCAGGCCGACGGCGCGGACGGCGACCCTGACCTCGCCCGGTCCGAGCGGGCGGTCCGCCTCGGCGGACGGCACCGGGGCGAGGGTGGCGAGGTCGCCGGGCTCGGTGACGGCGAGCCGCCAGGCCGCCCCGGGCCCGCCGGGCGCCCGGGCGCCGGACGACTCGGCGGCCGGGGTGGGTCCGTCGGCCGGGGTGGGCTCGTCGGCGGCCAGCCAGTAGCGGCTGCGCCGGAAGGCGTAGGTGGGCAGGCCGACGCTCCGGGCCGGGCCGAAGTAGCGGTCGGCGTCCAGCCGGGCGCCGCCCGCCACCGCCTCGGCGACCGCGTCGGCGAACCGGTCCGGGGTCCCGTGGTCGCGGTGCAGCGAGCCGACGACGACGGCCTCGGTGCCGGCCTCCTCGACGGTCTCCTGAAGGGCCTGGGTGAGCACGGGGTGCGGACCGCACTCGATGAACAGGTCGAAGCCGTCCGCCAGCATGGCGCGGGTGGCCCGTTCGAACTCCACCGGCTGCCGCAGGCTGTGGTACCAGAACCCGGCGTCCTGGGCGCCCGGTTCGAGCAGCCCGCCGGTGGCCGGCGAGTACATCGGGAGCCTCGGCTGATGTGGCGTCACCGTGCCGAGCAGGGTGGTCAGTTCCTCCCGGACGGACTCCACCTGCGGGGTGTGCGAGGCGTAGTCCAGCGGGATCCGCCGGGCCCAGACGCCCTCCGCCTCGCAGCGCGCCCGCAGCTCCTCCACCGCCCGGTTCCGGCCCGCGACCACCACCGAGCGCGGGCCGTTGACCGCCGCGACGGTCAACTCGCCCTGCCATTCGGCCAGTCGCTCGCGGATCCGGGCGGGCGTGGCGGACACCGCGAGCATCCCGCCGTCGAGCCGGCCGAGCGACACCAGAGCCCGGGCGCGCAGCGCCACCACCCGGGCCGCGTCCGACAGCGACAGCGCGCCGCTGACGGCGGCGGCCGCGATCTCGCCCTGGGAGTGGCCCAGCACCCCGGACACCTCGACGCCGCAGGACTCCCAGAGCGCGGCCAGCGACACCGTCACCGCCCAGAGCGCGGGTTGGGCGACGTCGGTGCGCTCCGGTCGCGGTGCGCCCGGTGCGCCGCGCAGGACGTCGGTCAGCGACCAGTCCACGTGCGGGCGAAGCGCCTCGGCGCACTCCGCCAGGCGGCGGGCGAACGCGGGGGAGGAGTCGAGCAGTTCGGCGGCCATGCCGGCCCACTGGCTGCCGGCGCCGGGGAAGACCAGGGCGGCCCGGCCGGAGCCGGCGAGCGACCGGGCGACCCTGGCGGCGGTCGTGCCCGGGGCCGTGCCGGTCGCCAACGCGTCCAGTCCGGCGAGGAGTTCGGCGCGGTCCCGGCCGGTCACGGCGGCCCGGTGGGGGAAGGCCGTCCGGGTGCGCAGCAGCGACCAGCCGACGCCTGCGGGGTCCAGCTCCGGCTCGGCGCGCAGGTGGGCGGCCAGCCGCTCGGCCTGGGCGGGCAGGGCCTCGGCGCTGCGGGCGGACAGCAGCCACAGCGGCGGGAGGCCGGAGGGTTCGGCGGCGGGTACGGGCGGCTGCTCGGGAGCGGCCTCCTCGGCGGGGGCGTCCGGGGCCTGTTCGAGCAGGACGTGCGCGTTGGTGCCGCTGATGCCGAAGGCGGAGACGCCCGCCCGGCGCGGCTCGCCGGAGTCGGGCCAGGGGCGGGCCTCGGTGAGCAGTTCCAGCGGGCCGTCCGACCAGTCCACGTGCGGCGACGGCCGGTCGGCGTGCAGAGTGCGCGGCAGGACGCCGTGGCGCATCGCCATCACCGTCTTGATCACCCCGGCGACGCCCGCAGCGGCCTGGGTGTGGCCGAGGTTGGACTTGAGCGAGCCCAGCCAGAGCGGCCGGTCGGCGGCCCGGCCCTCCCGGAACACCGCCTGCAGCGCCTGGGCCTCGATCGGGTCGCCGAGGGTGGTGCCGGTGCCGTGCGCCTCGACGGCGTCGATCTGGGCGGGCAACAGCCGGGCGTTGTCCAGCGCCTGGCGGATGACGCGCTGCTGGGCGGGCCCGTTGGGCGCGGTCAGCGCGCCGCTGGCGCCGTCCTGGTTGACGGCGCTGCCGCGGACCACGGCGAGCACGGGGTGGCCGTTGGCTCGGGCGACGGACAGTCGTTCGAGCAGCAGCAGCGCGGCGCCCTCCGACCAGCCGGTACCGTCCGCGTCCGCGCCGAAGGCCTTGCAGCGGCCGTCCGGTGCCAGGCCGCGCTGGCGGCTGAAGCCGACGAAGGTGGCCGGCGTCGCCATCAGCGACACCCCGCCGGCCAGGGCGAGGTCGCAGTCGCCCTGGCGCAGGGCCTGGGTGGCCAGGTGGAGGGCGACCAGGGAGGAGGAGCAGGCGGTGTCGACGGTGACGGCCGGGCCCTCCAGGCCGAAGGTGTACGCGACCCGGCCGGAGGCGACGCTGCCCGCGCTGCCGGTGCCGAGGTACCCCTCGGTGTCCTCGTCCGGCCGGCGGACGCGGCTGCCGTAGTCGTTGTACATCACCCCGGCGAAGACGCCGGTCCGGCTGCCGCGCAGCCGCTCGGCGGGCAGCCCGGCCCGCTCGAAGGCCTCCCAGGCGACCTCCAGCAGCAGGCGCTGCTGCGGGTCCGTGGCCAGGGCCTCGCGCGGGCTGATCCCGAAGAAGGCGGGGTCGAAGTCGGCGTAGCCGTCGACGAATCCGCCGTGCCGGGTGGTGGAGGTGCCGGCGTGGTCCGGATCCGGGTGGTAGAGCGCGTCGAGGTCCCAGCCCCGGTCGGTGGGGAAGCCGGAGACGGCGTCGGTGCCGTCGGCCACCAGTCGCCACAGCTCCTCGGGCGAGTGGACGCCGCCCGGCAGTCTGCAGCTCATCGCCACGACGGCGATCGGCTCGTGGGCCGCCTCCTCGATCTCGTCCAGGCGCCGGCGGGTCTGCTGCAGGTCGCCGGCCATCCATCGGAGGTAGTCGACGAGCTTCTCGTCCTTCTCGTCGTCGGCCATCGGAACCTCACTCGTCGTCATGTCGCGGGGAACGGGTCGGGCGTGCCGGCCCGGGGGTGGTCGTGGGTGGTGGTCAGGGCCTTCTGAGGTTCTCGTCGATGAAGGCGAGCAGTTCGTCCCGGCCGAGACCGGCGAGGGCGGGGTCGGCCGCCGCCGGGTGGTCGGGTGCCTCTTCGGCTGCAGGATCGGCGGGTGGGGCGGCCGGCGCGGGCGCCGTGGCGGCGGGGGCCGCGGTCCCGGCCGGGCCGTCGTCGAGCCGCTCCAGCAGGTGGGCGGCCAGGCGCGCGGGGGTGGGATGGTCGAAGACCAGCGTGGTCGGCAGCTGGAGGCCGCACAACTCGCCGATCCGGTTGCGCAGTTCCACCGCCGTGAGGGAGTCGAAGCCCAGGTCGAGCAGCCGGTCGTGGGCCGCCACGGCGGCGTGCGAGGGCCGGCCGAGGACCTTGGCCACCTCGCGGCGCACCAGGTCGACCAGCAGGTGCTCGCGCTGCCCCGCCGCGGTGTCCCGCAGCCGCTCCCGCCACGCGGGGGCGGGCGCCGGGCGGGCGGCGGCGGCGCGGCGGTGGACCGGGCGGGCGCCGCCGGTGGCCAGCTCCTTCAGGACCGGGGAGAGCACGTCCTGGTCGGCGCGGGCCCGCAGCACGGCGGGGTCGAGCCGGACCGGGGCGAGCGCCGCCGCGTCCAGGCCGAGCGCGGCGTCGAACAGGGCCAGTGCCTCCGGCGGTTCCAGGGCGGCGATGCCGGCCCGGGCCAGCCGGGCCCGGTCGGCCTCGTCGAAGGCGCCGGCCATGCCCGCCCCGCCGCCCCACCAGCCCCAGGCGAGCGCGGTGGCGGGCAGTCCGAGGGCGCGGCGGTGCGCGGCGAGGCCGTCCAGGAAGGCGTTGGCGGCCGCGTAGTTGCCCTGCCCGGCGGAGCCGAGCGTGCCGGCGACGGAGGAGTACAGCACGAACGCGGCGGGCTTCAGTTCCGTGGTCAGTTCGTGCAGGTGCCAGGCCGCGTCGGCCTTGGGGCGCAGCACCCGGTCGAGGCTCCCGGGCGTGAGCGATTCGAGCACGCCGTCGTCGAGCGCCCCGGCGCAGTGCACCACGGCGGCGAGCGGCCGGTCGGCGGGCAGGGTGTCGAGGAGCCGCGCGAGGGCGGTGCGGTCGGACACGTCGCAGGCGGCGATCCGCACCCGGGCGCCCAGTTCGCCGAGTTCGGCGGCCAGCCGGTCGGCGCCGGGCGTGTCCGGGCCGCGTCGGCCGACCAGCAGCAGGGAGCGGACGCCGTGCCCGGCGACCAGGTGCCGGGCGAGCAGCGCGCCCAGGCCTCCGGTGCCGCCGGTGACCAGCACGGTGCCCTCGGGCCCGAACACCGGCGCGGCGGGCGGGCCGGACGGGCCGGGCGCCGCGGTGAGCCGGGGCACCAGGGCGGCGCCGGCGCGCACGGCGAACTGGGGCTCACCGGAGCCGACGGCCGCGGGCAGGGCCGCGTCGGCGCCGAGGCGGGTGTCGACCAGCACGACCCGGCCGGGGTGCTCGCTCTGGACGGACCGCACCAGGCCCCACACCGCGGCCGCGGCCGGATCGACCGCCGGGTCCTCGGGCGTGGCGGCCACCGCGTCGCGGGTCGCCAGGACCAGCCGGGTGGCGTCCAGGCGCTGGTCGGACGTCCAGCAGCGAAGCAGCGCGGTGGTGTGGTTGACCGCCGTCCGGGTGCGCTCCGGAACGCTGCCGCCGGTACCGGCGGCCGCCCGGACGGACACCGCGTCCGGCGCCGGGGTGCCGTGCTCGACGGCGGCGAACAGCGCGTCGACGTCGGCGTACCGGACGGTCCTGGTGCCGGGCGGTCCGGCCGGGGCGTCCGGGCCGATCGCGGCCCAGCTCTCCTCGGCGGGCGCCGGGTCGGCGGGCGCGGGGCGCCAGCGCAGCTCGTACAGCGGGCGGTCGGCGGCGGTGCCGGGGCCGGCGGGGCGCAGCAGCAGCGAGCCGACGGTCGCGACGGGCGCCCCGGTGGCGTCCGCGACGTCGAGCGTCAGGGTGTCGCCGTCGACGGTGATCCGCACCCGCAGCCGGTCCGCGCCGGTGGCGTGCAGCGCCACCTCGGACCAGGTGAACGGCAGCCGCGGTACGGCGGCGGGCGCGTCCGCGTCCGGACCGAGGAGCGCGGCGGCGTGCAGGGCGGCGTCGAGCAGGGCGGGGTGCAGTCCGTACCGGCCGGCCCCGGCGGCGGCCTGCTCGGGCAGCGCCACCTCGGCGAGGACCCGGCCGTCGTGGATCCAGGCCGCGCCCAGGCCCCGGAAGGCCGGGCCGTACCCCACCCCGGTGGCCGCCATCCGCTCGTACAGGCCGTCGACCTCGACGGGGACGGCGCCGGGCGGCGGCCACTCGGCCAGCTCCGCTCCGGGGGGTGTTCCCTCGGCGAGGACACCGGTGGCGTGCAGGGTCCACAGCGCGCCCCGGGCGGCCCGGTCGGGGCGGGCGTACACCGACAGCGGGCGGCGCCCGTCGGCGGTGGGCTCGGCGACCCGGATGCGCAGTCGGACGCCGTCCTGCTCCCGTTCGGGCAGCACCAGCGGGCTGCGCAGGGTGAGTTCGGCCAGTCGGTCGCAGCCCAGGCGGGCGCCCGCCTCCAGCGCGAGTTCCACGAAGGCGGCGCCGGGCAGCAGGACCTCGCCGCGCACGGCGTGGTCGGCCAGCCAGGGGTGGGTGGCGAGGGAGAGCCGTCCGGTGCACACCAGCTCGTCGCTGTCGGGCAGTTCGACGAACGCGCCGAGCAGCGGGTGGCCGGAGGCGTCGAGGCCGGCGCTCGCCGGGCCGGGGCCGTCCGGGTCCGGGTCGGGTGAGGCGGGCAGCCAGTAGTGCTCCGGCTGGAAGGCGTAGGTCGGCAGGTCGACCCGCCGTGCGCCGGAGCCGGTGAAGTACGCCGCCCAGTCGACGGCCGTGCCGCGCACGTGCAGTCGGCCCAACGCGTCGGCCAGCGCGTCCGGTTCGGGCCGGTCGCGGCGCAGTGCGGCGACCGCCCGGCCGGCCTCCTCGCCGGCGGCGAGGGTGGCGAGCGAGCCGTCCGGGCCGACGTCCAGCAGGGTGGTCACGCCGTCCTCGGTCAGCTGCCGTACCGCGTCGTGGAACCGGACGGGCCGGCGGACCTGCTGCGCCCAGTAGTCCGGCGAGCCGAGCTCCTCCGCCGTCGCCGGGCGTCCGGTCACCGTGGAGACGATCGGGATCCGAGCCTGACGGTACGTCAGCGAGGCCGCTACCGCTCGTAGTTCGTCCAGCATCGGGTCCATCAGCGGGGAGTGGAAGGCGTGGCTGACCCGCAGCCTCGCGGTCCGCCGGCCGTGCCCGGCCAGCTGCTCGGCGATCGCCAGCACCGCGTCCGTCCGGCCGGAGAGGACCACGGCGGACGGCCCGTTGACGGCGGCGAGGGCCGCGCCCTCGGTCAGCAGCGGCGACACCTCGGCCTCGGCGGCGGCCACCGCCACCATCGCCCCGCCCGGCGGAAGGGCCTGCATCAGCCGCGCCCGGGCGGTCACCAGCACGGCCGCGTCGGCCAGGTCCAGTACCCCGGCGACGTGCACGGCGGCGAGTTCCCCCACGGAGTGGCCGGCCAGCACGTCCGGCCGTACGCCCCAGGACTCCAGCAGCCGGAACAGCGCCACCTCGACCGCGAACAGGGCGGGTTGGGTGTACTCGGTGCGGTCCAGCAGCCCGGCCGCCTCGGAGTCCGGTGCGGCGTCGAGCACCTCCCGCAGCGGGCGCGGCAGGTGCCGGTCCAGCTCGGCGCAGACCTCGTCGAAGGCCGCGGCGAACACCGGGTGACGCGTGTGGAGGCCGCGGCCCATGCCGAGCCGCTGGCTGCCCTGGCCGGCGAACAGGAAGGCCAGCCGCCCGCCGGTGCGCCGCCCGGGCGGCGCCGGGTCGGCGATCAGCTCGTCCAGCCGCTCCAGGAAGTCCGCGCGGGTCGTGGACACCAGCGCGGCCCGGTGCTCGAAGGCCGTCCGTCCGGTGGCCAGCGAGTAGCCGAGGTCGAGCGGGCGCAGGTCCGGGCGTTCGTCGAGGCGTTCGCGCAGCCGGACGGCCTGGGCGCGCAGCCCGTCGGCGCTGCGGGCGGACAGCAGCCACGGGACGGCCGAGCCGTCGGTGCGGCGCGGCGGCGTGGCGGCCCGGGCCGCGGCCCGCTCCACCGGGGCCTGTTCCAGGATGACGTGGGCGTTGGTGCCGCTGATGCCGAAGGAGGAGACGCCGGCTCGGCGGGGGCGGCCGGCGGCGGGCCAGGGGGTGTTCTCGGTGAGGAGGGTCACGGTGCCGGTGGACCAGTCGACGTGGGGGGTGGGTTCGTCGATGTGGAGGGTGCGGGGCAGGGTGCCGTGGCGCATGGCCATGACCATCTTGATGACGCCGGCGACGCCGGCGGCGGCCTGGGTGTGGCCGAGGTTGGACTTGACGGAGCCGAGGTGCAGTGGTTGTTGCGGGGTGCGGTGGGGGCCGTAGACGGCGAGGATCGCCTCGGCTTCGATGGGGTCGCCGAGGGTGGTGCCGGTGCCGTGGGCCTCGATGGCGTCGATGTCGGTGGTGGTGAGTCCGGCGTTGGTGAGGGCCTGGCGCAGGACGCGTTCCTGGGCGGGGCCGTTGGGGGCGGTGAGGCCGTTGCTGGCGCCGTCCTGGTTGACGGCGCTGCCGCGCAGCAGGGCGAGGACGGGGTGCCCGTTGCGACGGGCGTCGGAGAGGCGTTCCAGCAGCAGGACGCCGACGCCCTCGCCCCAGCCGGTGCCGTCCGCGGCGGCGGCGAAGGGCTTGCAGCGGCCGTCGGGGGCGAGCCCGCGCTGGCGGGAGAACTCGATGAACGGCGTGGGCGTCGACATCACCGTCACGCCACCGGCCAGGGCGAGGTCGCTCTCGCCCGAGCGCAGTGACTGGGCTGCCAGGTGCAGCGCCACCAGCGAGGACGAACAGGCGGTGTCGACGCTGACGGCCGGGCCCTCCAGCCCCAGCGCGTACGCCACCCGGCCGGAGGCCACGCTGCCGGCCGTTCCGGAGCCGAGGTAGCCCTCGACCTCCGCGGGCACCCGGCGCGCCCACGAGCCGTAGTCGTGGTACATCACGCCCGCGAAGACGCCGGTCCGGCTGCCGCGCAGGCCGGTCGGGTCGATGCCGGCCCGTTCGACGGCCTCCCAGCCGGTCTCCAGCAGCAGCCGCTGCTGCGGGTCCATGGCGAGCGCCTCGCGCGGGTTGATCCCGAAGAACGCGGCGTCGAACGCGGTGGCGTCGCGCAGGAACGCCCCGTGGCGCGCGTAGCTCTTGCCGGGCTTGCCCGGGTCCGGGTCGTACAGCCCGGCGAGGTCCCAGCCGCGGTTCCCGGGCAGCTCGCCGACGGCGTCGACGCCGTTCGCGACCAGCGCCCACAGGGCCTCGGGGGTGGTGGCGCCGCCGGGGTAGCGGCAGGCCATCGCGACGATCGCGATCGGCTCCTCGGCGGTGGGCGCCGCCGCGCGCGCCGGGGCGGGCGCGGCCTCCTCGGCACCCAGCAGCCGGGACGCCAGGTAGCCCGCCAGCTCCTGCGGGGTCGGGCGGTCGAAGACCAGCCCGGCGGGGAGCGTCAGCCCGGTCAACGCGCCCAGCCGGTTGCGCAGTTCGAGCGCGGTCAGGGAGTCCATGCCCAGCTGGGCGAAGGCCCGGCCGTCCTGCGACTCGTCCAGGGCGTCGAGCCCGAGGACGGCCGCGGCCTCGGCCCGTACCGCGGCGGCCAGTTCGCGCAGCCGCTCCGTCTCGTCCAGGGTGCGCACCCGGGTGGACAGCCCGGCCGTCGGGGCGGGCGCCGGGGCGGGGCGGTGGGCCGGCTCCGGACGGACCAGGGCGCGCAGCAGCGGCGCGAGCGGGGCCGCTCCGGGAGCGCCCCCGGTGCCCGCCGCCGAGGCGGGGTCGAGGCGCGCCGGTGCGAGGAACGGTTCGTCGGCGGCCAGCGCGGCGTCCAGCAGGGCCAGCCCGTGCGCGGTGCTCAACGGCCGTACGCCCACCCGGGCGAGGCGGGACAGGTCGGCCTCGTCGAGTCCGGCGGTCAGCCCGCTGCGCTCCGCCCACAGCCCCCAGGCCAGCGAGGTCGCGGGCAGGCCGAGGCCGCGGCGGTGGACGGCGAGGGCGTCCAGGAAGGCGTTGGCGGCGGCGTAGTTGCCCTGGCCGGCCGAGCCGAGCAGCCCGGCGGCCGAGGAGAACAGCACGAACGCCGAGAGGTCCAGGCCCTGCGTCAACTCGTGCAGGTGCAGGGACGCATGGGCCTTCGGGCGCAGGACGCCCGCCAGCCGCTCGGCGGTCAGCGAGCCGATCGCGCCGTCGTCCAGGACCCCGGCCGCGTGCACCACGGCCGTCAGCGGGTGCTCGGCGGGCACGCCCGCCAGCAGGGCCGCCACCTGCGCGCGGTCGGCGAGGTCGCAGCCGACCACCGTGGTGCGGGCCCCCAGCCCGGCCAGCTCGGTCACCAACTCCGCCACACCGGGCGACTGTTCGCCGCCGCGACTGGCCAGCAGCAGGTGCCGGGCGCCGTGCTCGGAGACCAGGTGGCGGGCGACGAGCCGCCCGAGCAACCCGGTCCCGCCGGTGATCAGCACCGTGCCGTCCGGGTCGAGCGGACGCGGCGACCGCAGCTCGGGGACGCCCGCCCGGGCCAGCCGGGGCACCCGTACGGTGCCCGCGCGCAGGGCCAGTTGGGGTTCCTCGCCGGCCGCCGCGGGCGCCAGCGCGCGGGCGGAGGCGGGGGCGTCGTCGAGGTCGGCGAGGACCAGGCGACCGGGGTGCTCGGTCTGCGCGGAGCGCAGCAGCCCCCAGACGGCGGCCTCGGCGGGGTCGGGCGTCTCGCCGTCGGCCACGGCCACGGCCACGGCGGAGCGGGTCACCAGGACCAGCCGCGCCGGGGCCAACCGCTCCTCGGCCAGCCACGCCTGGACCAGGGCCAGCGCCCGAGCCGTCGTCGCCAGGGCCCGGTCGGCGGCGGAGCCGGGGTCCGGGGCGTCCGCCGGGCGTACGGCGGCGAACACCAGGTCCGGCACCGGCTCACCGGCGTCGAGCGCGGCGCGCAGCGCGGTGAGGTCGGCCCAGCGCGGGGCCGGCTCACCCGGCAGCAGGTCGTCCGCGCCGAGCACCGCCCGCCGTCCGGTCGGTGCCGCCGCCACCGGGGCGGGGGCGGCGGGCCAGTCGAGCCGGTAGAGCCCGCTCTCGCCGGCCTCCGGCCGCCCGGCCGTCAGGTCCGCCGGTGCCGGGCGCAGCACGACGGCCCCGACGGAGGCCACCGGGTGCCCGTCCGCGTCGTGGGCGGTGAGCGTGGCCTCGCCCGGCCCGGCGAGGCCGAGCCGGACCCGCAGGGCGGCCGCGCCCCGGACCGGCGCCGACACCCGCTGCCAGGCGAACGGCAGTACGGCCGGAGCCTCGCCGTCCGCGACCAGGCCGATGGTGTGCAGGGCCGCGTCGAACAGGGCCGGGTGCACCGCGTACCGCTCGGCCTCGGCCTGCTCGGCGCCGGTCAGGGCCACCTCGGCGAGGACGTCCTCGCCACTGCGCCAGGCCCGGACCAGGTTCCGGAACGCCGGGCCGTAGCCGTAGCCCCGGCGGGCCAGCCGCTCGTACAGGTCGGCGGTGTCGATCGCCGTGGCGCCTGGCGGCGGCCACTCCTCGGCCGGGTCGGCGGGCCGCTCGGGAACGGGCGCGAGCAGCCCGGTGGCGTGCTGCGTCCACGGCAGGCCCGCGCCGGCGTGTTCGGCGCGGGAGAAGATCCGGATGCTCCGGCGGCCCGCTTCGTCGGCCGCGCCCACCGCCACCTGGAGGGCGACGCCGCCGGCCGGCGGGGGCAGCAGCGGTGCGGTGAGGCCGAGTTCGTCGACCGACGCGCAGCCGACCTGCTCGCCGGCGCGGAGCGCGAGTTCGACGAAGGCGGTGCCGGGCAGCAGGACGGCGCCGGCGACCCGGTGGTCCCCGAGCCAGGGCTGCGTCCGCTCGGCCAGCCGGCCGGTGAGGACGTACTCGTCGGTTCCCGCGAGGTGCAGCACCGAGGACAGCAGCGGATGGTCCACCGGCCGCTGACCGGTCGCGTGCGGCGCGCCCCCGGCCGGGGCGGCGGGGGTCTCCAGCCAGTACCGGGTGCGCTGGAAGGGGTAGGTGGGCAGCTCGACCGCGGGGCGGTCGGCGGCGCCGAGGACGGCCGTCCAGTCCACCTCGAGCCCCTGGGCGAAGTCCTCGGCGGCGGCCGGGACCTGCCCGCCGGGGGCCACCACGCCCTCGCCGCCGGCCGCGACGGCGGCGAGCCCGGCGAGCAGTTCCGCGCGGTCCCGGCCGACCACGACGGCGCGGTGCTCGAAGGCCGACCGGGTGGTGGCCAGGGCGCGGGCCACGGCCGCCGGGTCGGGGCCGGGCTGCCCGGCGGCCAGGGCGAGCAGCTGCTCGGCGCGGGCCCGCAGCGCGCCGGGCGTCCGCCCGGAGAGCACCCACGGCACGGCCTCGGGGCCGGCGGGTGCCGAGACGGGCCCGGGCTCGGGCCGGGGCTGTTCCAGGATGACGTGGGCGTTGGTGCCGCTGATGCCGAAGGAGGAGACGGCGGCCCGGCGCGGGTCGTCGCCGGTGCTCCAGGGGGTGTTCTCGGTGAGCAGCGCCACCGTGCCCGAGGACCAGTCGACGTGCGGGGTCGGCTCGTCCACGTGCAGGGTCCGGGGCAGGACGCCGTGGCGCATCGCCATGACCATCTTGATCACCCCGGCGACGCCGGCGGCGGCCTGCGGGTGGCCGAGGTTGGACTTCACCGAACCGAGCCGGACCGGGCGGTCCGCCGGGCGGTGCTGCCCGTAGGTCGCCAGCAGGGCCCGGGCCTCGATCGGGTCGCCGAGGGTGGTGCCGGTGCCGTGCGCCTCGATGGCGTCGACGTCGGCGGGGGTGAGTCCGGCGTTGGCGAGGGCCTGGCGGATCACCCGTTCCTGGGCGGGGCCGTTGGGGGCGGTGAGGCCGTTGCTGGCGCCGTCCTGGTTGACGGCGCTGCCGCGGACCAGGGCGAGGACGGGGTGGCCGTTGGCGCGGGCGTCGGAGAGCCGCTCCAGGACCAGGACGCCGACGCCCTCGCCCCAGCCGGTGCCGTCCGCCGCCGCGGCGAACGGCTTGCAGCGCCCGTCGGGGGCGAGCCCGCGCTGGCGGGAGAACTCGACGAAGACGCCGGGGCTGGACATCACCGTCACCCCGCCCGCCAGTGCCAGCGAGCACTCGCCGGAGCGCAGCGACCGGGCGGCCAGGTGCAGTGCCACCAGGGAGGTGGAGCAGGCGGTGTCGATGCTGACGGCCGGGCCCTCCAGCCCCAGCGCGTAGGCGAGCCGACCGGAGACCACGCTCGCGGCGCTGCCGGTCAGCACGTAGCCGTCGGCGGTGCCGGCCGGCTCCGCCAGGCGCGGCCCGTACTCGCCGTTGGACGCGCCGACGTAGACCCCGGTGTCGCTGCCGCGCAGGGTGGCCGGGTCGATGCCGGCCCGTTCGACGGCCTCCCAGCCGGTCTCCAGCAGCAGCCGCTGCTGCGGGTCCATGGCGAGCGCCTCACGCGGGCTGATCCCGAAGAACGCGGCGTCGAACTCGCCCGCGTCGTAGAGGAATCCGCCGTGCCGGCTGTACGAGGTGCCGGGCCGTCCCGGCTCCGGGTGGAACAGCCGCCCGATGTCCCAGCCGCGGTCGTCGGGCAGGTCGCCGATCGCGTCGGTGCCGGAGAGGACGAGGTCCCACAGGCCGTCGGGGGAGGTCACGCCGCCGGGGTAGCGGCAGGCCATGCCGACGATCGCGATCGGCTCGTCGTCGTCGGCGGCCCGCGCCGCGACGGCGGGGGCCGGCCGGGCGTCGTCGCCGGTGAGCCCGGCGAGGACGACCTCGGCCACCGCGCGCGGGGTGGGGTGGTCGTAGACCAGCGTGGGGGACAGCCGCAGCCCGGTCGCGGCGCTCAGCCGGTTGCGCAGTTCCACGGCCGTCAGCGAGGTGAGCCCCAGCTCGGAGAAGATCCGGTGCTCCCGGACCTGCTCGGCGGAGGCGTAGCCGAGGACGGTCGCGACGGCCCCGCGCACGACCTCCGACACCGCCTCCGCGCGCCGCAGCGGATCGAGTCCGGCCAGCCGTCGGGCCGGCCCCTCGCCGTCCGGGCCGGGGGCGGCCGAACCGGCGGCCGCCTCACGGGCCTCGGGGACGGTGTCGAACAGCGGGCGCGGGCGGCCGAGCGTGACGGCGGGGACGAGGGCGTCCCAGTCGACCCGGGCCACGGTCACGCAGTCGTCGCCGGCGGCGAGCGCCCCCTCCAGCGCGGCGAGGCCCTGCTCGGGGGCGAGACCGGGCAGGCCGAGGCGGTGGAGCTGGTCCGCGACGGCGGTGCCGGTCGCCATCCCGGCACCGGCCCACGGCCCCCAGGCGATGGAGGTGGCCGGCAGGCCCTCGGCGCGGCGGTGCTCCGCGAGGGCGTCGAGGAAGGCGTTGCCGGGGGCGTAGCCGCCCTGCCCGGGCAGGCCCCAGGTGGCGGCCACGGAGGAGAAGAGCACGAAGGCGGACAGGTCGGCGCCCCGGGTCAGCTCGTCCAGGTTCCGCGCGGCGGTGGCCTTGGCGCGCAGCGCCCGGTCCAGCCGGTCGGGGGTGAGGGCGTCGAGCAGGGCGTCGTCGAGCTGCCCGGCGGCGTGCACCACGGTGGTCAGCGGGAGGTCGTCCGGCAGGGCGGCGAGGACGGCGGCGAGCGCGTCCCGGTCGGCCGCGTCGCAGGCGGCGAACGTGACGCGGGCGCCGAGCGCGGCCAGTTCGGCCCGCAACTCCTCGGCGCCGGGCGCCTGTTCGCCGCGGCGGCTGACCAGTAGCAGGTGTTCGGCGCCGGCCCGCGCCAGCCGCCGGGCGACCAGTGCGCCGAGCGCGCCGGTGCCGCCGGTGACCAGGGCGGTGCCCCGGGTGCGCCACGCGCGGTGGGCGTGCGGCGGGGCGGGGGAGCGTTCGAGGCGGCGGGCGAACACCCCGAGCGGCCGGATCGCGAGCTGGTCCTCCGCGCCGTCGCCGGTCAGCACCTCGGCCAGGTGGTCCGTGGACGCGTCGTCGGCCTCGGCGGGCAGGTCGACCAGCCCGCCCCAGCGCTCGGGGTGCTCCAGGGCGACGATCCGTCCCAGGCCCCACAGTTGGGCCTGCTCCGGGTCGCGCACCCGGT
Source organism: Kitasatospora sp. NPDC048298 (assembly GCF_043201465.1). Taxonomy (NCBI): domain Bacteria; kingdom Bacillati; phylum Actinomycetota; class Actinomycetes; order Kitasatosporales; family Streptomycetaceae; genus Kitasatospora; species Kitasatospora sp. NPDC048298. Next base: position 17,462 of record NZ_JBICYZ010000019.1, on the reverse strand, counting down.
CCCCGGCCCCGGTGCCCACGGCGTCGCTGGTGGCGTACCAGACCGGGGCAGCCGGCTCCAGCTCGCCGAGGGCCTGGGTCAGCGCGAGCGAGGCGGCCAGGCCGGCGGGTACGGACGGGTGGTCGGCCAGTGGTCCTTCGGCCAGGGCGAGCAGGGACAGCACTCCGGTCGGGCGGAAGCCGTCCAGTGCGGCGCGCAGCCGCTCGGCGACGCGGGTCCGGTCCGCGGCCGGGTCGACGGCGACCTGCCGGACCTCGGCGCCCCGGACGGTCAGCGCCCGTACGGCCGCCTCCGTCCACGGACCGCTCCGTCCGGCTTCCGCCGGGACGGCCAGCAGCCAGCGTCCGCCGGGGGTGGCGTCCGTGGCCGGGCCGACCCGGTGCCAGCGGACCCGGTAGCGCAGGGCGTCCTGCGCGGCCCGCGCGCGTCGGCGCCCGTGCCAGCGGGACAGCACCGGCAGCGCCGCGGACAGCGCCTCGGCGGCGGGGGCGTCCGGCGCGGAGCCGAGGTCGAGCTCGGTGGCGACGGCCTCGGCGTCGCCCTGCTCCACCGCGGCCCAGAACCGCTGCTCGGCCTCGTCGGGGGCGGCGCCGGCGGAGTCGGGGCGTGCGGCGGGCTGCCACCAGTACCGGTCCCGGCGGAACGGGTAGGTGGGCAGCTCGACCACCCGGGCGCCGCTGTCCGTGAACAGCACCGCCCAGTCCACGGCCAGCCCCTGGACGAAGTCCTCGGCGGCGGCCGCCGCGAGGCCGGCGGCGCCCTCGGCGGGGGCCGTCACGCCGGTGCGGCCGGCGGCCACGGCGGCGAGCCCGGCGAGCAGCTCCGCCCGGTCGGCGCCGAGGACCACCGCGCGGTGCTCGAAGGCGGAGCGGGTGGTGGCCAGGGTGTACGCCACGTCGGCCGGATGGGCCTCTGGGTCGGCGTTCAGGTGCCGGGTGAGCCGTAGGGCCTGCTCGCGCAGCGCCTCGGGGGTCTTCGCGGACAGCACCAGCGGCAGCGGGCCGTCGGCGGTCGCCGGTGCGGCGGACGGCGCCTCGTCCGGCTCCTCGAGGATGACGTGGGCGTTGGTGCCGCTGATGCCGAAGGAGGAGACGCCGGCTCGGCGGGGGCGGCCGGCGGCGGGCCAGGGGGTGTTCTCGGTGAGGAGGGTCACGGTGCCGGTGGACCAGTCGACGTGGGGGGTGGGTTCGTCGATGTGGAGGGTGCGGGGCAGGGTGCCGTGGCGCATGGCCATGACCATCTTGATGACGCCGGCGACGCCGGCGGCGGCCTGGGTGTGGCCGAGGTTGGACTTGACGGAGCCGAGGTGGAGCGGTTGTTGCGAGGTGCGGTGGGGGCAGTAGACGGCGAGGATCGCCTCGGCTTCGATGGGGTCGCCGAGGGTGGTGCCGGTGCCGTGGGCCTCGATGGCGTCGATGTCGGTGGTGGTGAGTCCGGCGTTGGTGAGGGCCTGGCGCAGGACGCGTTCCTGGGCGGGGCCGTTGGGGGCGGTGAGGCCGTTGCTGGCGCCGTCCTGGTTGACCGCGCTGCCGCGCACCACGGCCAACACCCGGTGCCCGTTGCGGCGTGCGTCGGAGAGGCGTTCCAGCAGCAGGACGCCGACGCCCTCGCCCCAGCCGGTGCCGTCCGCCGCGGCGGCGAAGGGCTTGCAGCGCCCGTCCTCGGACAGCCCGCGCTGGCGGCTGAACTCGACGAAGGTGCCCGGTGTGGACATCACCGTCACGCCGCCGGCCAGGGCGAGGTCGCTCTCGCCCGAGCGCAGTGACTGGGCGGCCAGGTGCAGCGCCACCAGCGAGGACGAGCAGGCGGTGTCGACGCTGACGGCCGGGCCCTCCAGCCCGAGCACGTAGGCGAGCCGGCCGGAGGCCACGCTGCCCGCGCTGCCGGTGAGCAGGTAGCCGTCGGTGCCGTCCTCGCCCTCGTGGAGGCGCGGCCCGTAGTCGGAGGCCATCAGTCCGGTGAAGACGCCGGTCCGGCTGCCGCGCAGCGGCGCGGGGTCGATCCCGGCCCGCTCGAAGGCCTCCCAGGCGACCTCCAGCAGCAGCCGCTGCTGCGGGTCGGTGGCCAGGGCCTCGCGCGGGGACAGGCCGAAGAACCCGGCGTCGAAGCGGTCGGCGTCGTACAGGAAGCCGCCGTGCCGGGTGTAGGAGGTGCCGGAGTGCCCCGGGTCGGGATGGTGGAGCGCGTCGAGGTCCCAGCCCCGGTTGTCGGGGAAGCCGCTGACGGCGTCCCGTCCGTCGGCGACCAGCCGCCACAGTTCCTCCGGGCCGTTCGCCCCGCCGGGGAAGCGGCAGGCCATGCCGACGATCACCACCGGGTCGTCGGTGTCGGCGGCGGGCGGGGCGACGGGCTCCGACGGCCCGGCGGCGGGCGTGCCGAGCAGCCCGGTCAGCAGGTGGGCGGCCAGCGCCCGGGGGGTGGGGTGGGCGAAGACGGCGGTGGTCGGCAGTCGCAGCCCGGTCGCCGCGTTCAGCCGGTTGCGCAGTTCGACGGCGGCGATCGAGTCGAAGCCCGACTCCTTGAAGGCCCGGCCCGGGTCGACCGAGCCGCCGGACTCGTGGCCGAGGACGGCCGCGGTCTGCTCCCGTACCAGGTCGAGCAGCGGGGCCTCCCGCTCGGACTCCGGCAGTGCGGCCAGCCGGTCGGCCAGCGGCCGTGCCGTCCCGGACCGGTCGGCCGGGGTGCCGCCGGGCCGCGGGGCCTCGGCGGCGGGCGCCGACGGGGCGGGAGCGGCGGTCCCGGGAAGCCAGTACGGCGTGCGCTGGAAGGCGTAGGTGGGCAGCCCGACCGGCCGGGCGGCGCCGAAGAACGGCGTCCAGTCCACGGCGGCGCCCGCGACCTGGGCCTGGGCGAGCGAGCCGAGCAGCCTGGTGCGGCCGCCGTCCTCACGCCGGAGCGTGCCGACGACGGCGGCCGGGTCCTGCGGGGTGGTCCACGCCTCGGCGGCCTCCTGGACGCCGACGGCGAGGACGGGGTGCGGGCTGGACTCCACGAACAGCCGGTGCCCGTCGGCGAGCAGGGCGCGGACGGTCTCCTCGAACCAGACGGTGCCGCGCAGGTTCCGGTACCAGTAGTCGGCGTCCAGCGCGGTGGTGTCGGCGACCGGGCCGGCGGTGACGGTCGAGTAGAAGGCGACGTCCGCGGCGGCCGGGAGCGGGGTGATGTCGGCGAGCGCGGCGAGCAGTTCGTCCCGGACGGCCTCGACGCCGGGGGAGTGCGAGGCGTAGTCGACGTCGATCCGCCGGGCCCGGACGTCCTCCGCCTGGTAGGCGGCGAGCAGTTGGTCGAGGACGGCGCCGTCGCCGGCGAGCACGGTGGCGGAGGGGCCGTTGACGGCGGCCACCGAGACCCGGTCGCGCCAGGGCGCGATCCGCTCGGCGACCTCGGCGACGGGCAGCGGCACGGAGGCCATCGCGCCGGTCCCGGCGAGCCGGGTGAGCGCCTGCGCCCGCAGGGCGACGACCTTGGCCGCGTCCCGCAGCGACAGCACCCCGGCGACGTGGGCGGCGGCGATCTCGCCCTGCGAGTGGCCGACCACGGCGTCCGGCGTCACGCCGTGGGCCCGCCACACCGCGGCGAGCGAGACCATGACCGCCCACAGGGCGGGCTGCACGACGTCCACCCGCTCCAGTGACGGCGCCCCGGGCTCGCCGCGCAGCACCGCGGTGAGCGACCAGTCGACGAACTCGGCGAGCGCCTCCTCGCAGGCGGCGATCCGCTCGGCGAAGACCTCGCTGTCCGCGAGCAACTCCCTTCCCATGGCCGCCCACTGGGACCCCTGGCCGGGGAAGACCAGCACGGTGCGGCCGTGCACGGCCGGGGTGGTGGGCGCCACGGCGTTGCGGGCGGGCCGGTCCTCGGCCAGGGCGGTGAGGCCGGCGAGCAGCTCCGCGCGGTCGGCGCCGACCACCACCGCGCGGTGCTCGAACACCGAGCGGGTGGTGGCCAGGGCGAGCCCGACCTCGGCCGGCCCGGCGTCCTGGTGTTCCGTCAGGAAGTCGGCGAGGCGGGCGGCCTGGGCGCGCAGCGCGGCGCCGCTGCGGGCGGACAGCGGCCACGGTACGGCGGCGGGTTCGGCCGGCGGCTGGTCGGCCCCTCCCGTCGGGGTGTCCGGCGGGCCGGTCACCACCACGTGGCAGTTGGTGCCGCCGAGCCCGAACGAGCTGACCCCGGCGACGAGTCGGCGGCCCTGCCGCGGCCAGGGCGACAGCTCGGTGTGGACCGCGAGGTTCAGCTCGTCCAGCGGGATGTCCGGGTTGGGCGTCCGGTAGTTGAGGCTCGGCGGGACGAGCCCGTGCCGGATGCTCAGGGCGACCTTGAGGAAGCCGGCGATGCCGGCCGCGCCCTCGAGGTGGCCGAGGTTGGTCTTGACCGACCCCACTCGCAGCGGGCCGCGGGCCCCTTCGTCGTGCGCCGCCCGGCGCGCGCGGCCCACGACGGCGCCCAGGGCGGCCGCCTCCACCGGGTCGCCCGCCCGGGTGCCGGTGCCGTGCAGCTCCACGTACTGGACCTCGGCCGGGTCGATGCCGGAGCGGCGGTAGGCCCGCCGGATCACGGCCTCCTGGGCCCGCGCGTCGGGCGCGGTCAGGCTGCCGGAGCCGCCGCCGTCGTTGTTCACCGCGCTGCCCCGGATCACGCACAGGACGGGCGAGCCCTGGGCGAGCGCGTCGTCGAGCCGCTGGAGCACCACCAGGCCGCCGCCCTCGCCGCGGACGTAGCCGTTGGCGCGGGCGTCGAAGGTGTAGCAGCGGCCGTCCGGGGAGAGGCCGCCGAGCTTGGCGGCGGTGACCGCGTTCTCCACCGCGAGGTCCAGGTTCACCCCGCCGGCCAGGGCGAGGGTGCTCTCGCCGCGGCGCAGGCTCTCGCAGGCCAGGTGCAGGGCGACCAGGGAGGAGGACTGGGCGGTGTCCACCACCAGGCTCGGCCCGGCCAGCCCCAGGGCGTGGGAGAGCCGGTTGGCGATCACCCCGCGCTGCAGGCCCGCCGCCCAGTGCCGGGTGGTGGCGCCGGCGCCGTCGCGGTGCAGCAGGGCCGCGTAGTCGTCCCAGATCGCGCCGACGAAGACGCCGGTCGCGCTGCCGGCCAGCCGCTCGGGCAGCAGGCGGGCGTTCTCCAGCGCCTCCCAGCCGAGTTCCAGCATCAGGCGCTGTTGCGGGTCCGTCGCGGCGGCCTCGCGCGGGCCGATGCCGAAGAACTCGGCGTCGAAGCCGGTGACGGTGGGCCAGTCCAGGAAGCCGCCGTGCCGCAGGTCCGCCCGCCCGGGGGCGTCGAGGTCGCCGTCGCCGTACCAGGCCTCGGCGTCCCAGCGCTCGGGCGGGGTCGGGCCGACGGCGCTGCGGCCCTCGCTCAGCAGCCGCCAGTACGCCTCGGGGGAGGACGCCCCGGGGAACCGGCAGGCCAGGCCGATCACCGCGACGGGGACGTCCGGCTCCTCGTCGAGGGCTGGTCCGGCGGCGGGCGGCTGGTCCATCGGTTCCGACTCCCTTGTGCCGTGTGGGGACGGCCGGTTCCAGGGAGCCGACCGGTGGGGCTGGTCGCACGAAGAATTGCCCGGTCCGGGCGGAGCGGGGGCATCGACACCGGGGCAGGCGGGTGCCTGACCCGGTCGGTGCCCGGACCGGGAGTCCGAGAGGGTGGGCCGACGCGGTGGCGTCAGATGCCCATGCCGATGCCGCCGCCGACCGGGAGGACCGCGCCGGTGATGTAGCTGGCCTCCTCGCTGGCGAGGAAGCGCACGGCGGCGGCCACCTCGCGGTCGGTGCCGGGGCGGCCGAGCGGGGTCATCTTCATGGTGTCGCGCATCCGCCGGTCGGACAGCGACTTGGTCATGTCGGTCTCGATGATGCCCGGGGCGACCAGGTTGACGGTGATGCCCCGCGAGCCCAACTCCCAGGCCAGCGACCGGGCGAAGCCCAGCAACGCGGTCTTGGTGGCCGCGTAGTTGGTCTGGCCGGGGGAGCCGAGGAAGCCGAGCGCGGAGGAGAGCAGCACGATCCGGCCGCGCCGCTCGGCGAGCATGGTCGAGGCCGCGGCGCGCACCGTGCGGAACACGCCCCGCAGGTTGACGTCCAACACCTCGTCGAAGGCCTTGTCGTCCATCCGCAGCAGCAGGGTGTCCCGGGTGATGCCGGCGTTGGCGACCAGCACCTCGACCGGGCCCTGCTCGCGGGCGACGGTCTCCAGCGCCTCCTCCACCGAGGCCTGGTCGGTGACCTCGCAGCGCACCCCGAGGAAGCCCTCCGGGACGTCACCGCCCCGGTGGCCGACCGCGACCCGGTCGCCGTCCGCCGCCATCGCACGGGCCACCGCCAGACCGATGCCGCGGTTGGCCCCGGTGATGAAGACTGATCGAGACATGGTTCGTGGGTCGCCTTTCGTGAGGTGGTCGTTCGGTGCGGCCCGCCGAACCGGCGGCGGGCGTGCGGCGCACTGGCGCGGTCAGCGCTCCGGGGCCTGGACCAGCAGGCAGGACCAGGTGAAACCGGCGCCCGCGCTGAACACCAGGGCGGCCTCGCCGGGGGCGAGCACGTCCGCCTCCAGCAGGTCCGCGAGGCCGGCCACCGCGTCGCCCGCGCCCAGGTGGCCGGTGGCGCGGCCGAAGTCCAGCGGCTCGGCGGAGGTCTCCTCGGCGAGGATGGTGAGCCAGGAGTCCTGGAGGGTCTTGCGGCCGAAGCGGGGCAGGACCGCGTAGCGCAGCCGGGGGTCGCCCGGGTGCATGCCGGCGCCGTCCAGGGCGTCGGTGATGATCATGCGGATGCTGCGCCGGTTGACCTCGACGAACCGCTCGTTGCCGTGTTCGCGCAGGTAGGCGCGCTTGGTGATCCGCATGTCGACCCGGTCGCGCACGCCGCGCGAGACGGGGGCGAAGGGGTCGACGCCCCGGTGCATCGCCTCCAGCTCGGCGGCGGCGGTGCTCGCCGTCGAGCGCAGCAGCAGCCCGTCGTCGGTCTCCGCGCCGGGGCCGCTCAGCACGACCGCGGTGCCGCCGTCACCGTAGGCCACGCCGTAGTCGCTGGCCCAGCGGTCGAAGCCGGGCGCGGTGAAGCGGTCGGCGGTGGTGACCAGGGCGCGTCGGGGAGTGTCCCCGGCGCCGGCCGAGGTCAGGTAGGTCGAGGCGAGCTGGATGGCGGTGCTTCCACCGTTGCACACCTGCTGGATGCCGATGGGCAGGGCCCGGTCGGCGCCGATCCGGTGCGCGATGTAGTGGGCGGGCGACCACAGGTCGTGCCCCTGGTAGTACATGCTCGCGTGGAAGGTCAGGTCGAGTTCCTTGGGCGCGATGCCGACCGCGTCCATGGCCTTGCGGGCGGCGGCGACCGCCATGTCGGGTGCCGTCTCCTCGACGGCGGCGGGGACGTCCTCGTGACCGAGGTCCCGGGCGTGCCGGGGCGTCAGCCGGCCCTCCTGGACCGCGCACTCGACGCGGTCGCGTTCCTCGGGGAGCCACAGTGCCGCGGCCGTGATGCTCACCGGTTCCGCCAGCCTCATCCCCGACCTCCTTCCGGAATTCGCTCTGCGGGTACTTCCCGGCCGAGTCTGCGGCGGGCAGATAGAAACGGGTTAAAAAAACGGCACCGACGTCCGGTCGAACGGCCCGAATGTGTCGATTTGGGTCATGCCACCTTAGACACATGGCCGCCTGCAACTATCGACGGGTTGCCGCCCCCCCGGTCGCTGCATTCGAATTGCGGGGAACTCGCCGACCTGCCGGGAAAGATCTCCGGAGGGTCGGACGTGACCAATTGAGGGGAAGAGGAATATGGGCAACAGCCAGCTTCCGGGCGAAATTCGGGAGAAGATCCGCGAAATCGTCGCCGAGGTGCTCGAAGCGGACATTGCCGACCTCACCGACGAGCAGAGCTTCGTCGACGACCTCGAGGCCGACTCGCTCCTGGTGATCGAGATCATCTCGCGCTTCGAGCGTGACCTGCACATCAAGATCCCCAAGGACGACCTGTCCGAGCTGGACACCCTGCCCGAGGCCTACGAGCTCGTCGCCAAGCACTACGTGGCCGAGGCCGTAGGTGCGTAGCAGGACGTCCCGGCGGGTCGTCGTCACCGGGCTCGGGGCCGTCAGCGGCCTCGGGCTCGGGGTCGGGGAACTGATCGAGGGCATCCGGCACGGCCGCAGCGGCATCGGTCCGATCGAGCAGTTCGACCCGACCGGCTTCGAGCACACCCTGGCCGGTGAGGTCCGCGGCTTCGACCCGTCGGAGCACCTGCACCGCACCACCCCCGAGCGCTGGGGGCGCAGTGGCCAACTCGCCGCCGCCGCAGGGAGGATGGCCGTCGAGGACGCCGGCCTGGACACCGCGGCCGGGCTCCCGGACGGGGGCGTCAGCTGCTTCGGCACCACCAACGGCGAGTCCCAGGCGGTCGAGCACGCGGTGGCCCGCTGGGTCGCCGACGGGCCCGCCGCCCTGCGGCCGGAGCAGATCGCCCGCACCGAGCCGGGCAACATCGCCGGCGCGGTCTCCGCCGAGCTGGGCCTCACCGGCGAGTCGCTCACCTTCGGCACGGCGTGCGCCGCCGGCAACTACGCCATCGGCTACGCCTACGACCTGATCCGCTCCGGCGAGGCCGACTTCGCCGTCTGCGGCGGCGCGGACGCCTCCAACCGGGCCACCCACGCGGGCTTCCACGCGCTCGGCGCCCTCGCCGAGACCGTGCCGCGCCCCTTCGACGAGCACCGCGACGGCATCGTCACCGCCGAGGGCGGCGCGGCGCTCGTCCTGGAGCCCCTCGACGAGGCGCTGCGCCGCGGCGCGCGGATCTACGCCGAGGTGCTCGGCTACGGCATGACCTGCGACGCCAAGCACATGACCAACCCCAACGCCGCGACCATCGCCGAGTGCGTGCGGATCGCGCACGCCAACGCCGGGGTCGAGCCGGGGGACGTCGACTACATCTGCGCGCACGGCACCGGAACCCGGGCCAACGACGTCACCGAGGTGAGCGCCGTGCGCGAGGTGTTCGGGGAGACCCTGCCCCCGATCAGCTCCGTCAAGTCGATGCTCGGGCACACCATGGGCGCGGCCGCGGCCTTCGGCGCGCTGGTGTCCTGCGCCGCCCTGCACGAGGGGTTCCTGCCGCCGAGCGCGACGCTGCGCACGGTGGACCCCGAACTCGGCGAGGTGGACGTCGTTCCCGGCACCGCCCGGGCCGCCGCCCCCCGCGTCGTGCAGAACCACGGCTTCGCCTTCGGCGGCAACAACGCGGTCCTCCTGCTAGGGAAGGTCGAGGCATGACCGGAACCACTCTGCTCGACGCGGCGCCGTCCGCCCGCCCGGCCGACGAGCGGGAGCACACCGAGCCGTCCGTCCTGCCGATCGACATCCTCGGCCACGCCGTGTTCAGCGCCGCCGGCCACGGGACGGCCCCGATCGCGGCCGCGCTGGCCCGGCCGGAGCCGCCGGCCGGCGCGCCCGGCGAGGACTGGCCGGAGCTGGCCGTGCGGCCGGTGGCGGACTTCGACCCGCAGGCCGTCCTCGGCCGCAAGGGGCTGTCCCGGCTGTCCCGCACCGACCAGCTGGTCATGGCGGCCTGCGTGCTCGCCACGGACGGGACCGTCGCCGGGTCGACGGCCCGTACCGGCATCGTGCTCGGCACCACCGTGGGCAGCTCCGGCGCCCAGGAGGTGTTCTTCCGCGACACCTTCGTGCAGGAGCGTCCGTACCTGGTCAACCCGTCGGCCTTCCCCGGCACGCTGATGAACTCGGCGGCCGGCAAGACCGCGATCCGGCTCGGGTTCACCGGGATCAACGCGACCGTCTCCGGCGGCCCGCTGGCCGCCCTGCACGCCCTGCGCTACGCCCGGACCGCGCTGGTCAACGGCCACGCGGACCGGCTGCTCGCGGGCGGCGTGGAGGAGCTGTCCGCCGCCGCCGCCTGGTCCTGGCGGCAGAGCGGCGCGCTGCGCCCGGAGTCGGCCCTCGGCGAGGGCTGCGGCGTCTTCGTGCTGGAGCGCGAGGGGGCGCGGGGCGAGGGCCGCAGCGTCCTCGGGCAGCTGCTGGCCTGCGAGAGCGGCCACGCCGACCCGGTCGTCGACGGCCCGCTCGGCGTGGCCGCCCGGCTCGCCGCCGTGGTGCGCCGCGCGCTGCGGCGCAGCGGACTGCCGGCCGACGAGCCGGTGGCCGTGGCCCCGGGCGCGGCGGCCCGGCGCGGCTGGTCCGCGGTCGAGCGGCGCGCCCTGCGCGAGGCCCTCGGCGCCGTCCCGGCGGAGCGGATCGTCCGCACCGACACCGCGCTCGGCGAGACGTACGGGGCCTCCGTCGCCCTGCAGCTGGCGGCCGTCCTGGGCCGCTGGCAGGCGGGGCAGGCCGCACCGGGGGAGCGGGCGGCCGTGCTCACCGCGGTCGGCCCCGACGGGTCCGTCGGCGCCGCGGTGATCGCCAGGCCCGACCCGCGCTGAACTCCCGTCCGCGCATGTCCACCGCACCGATCTGGAGAACTCTCATGGAAAGCACGTCTCTGCTCGACCCCTCGGACCGGACCGAGGAGGCCCCGGCCCCGCTGGCGTACGAGCAGACCGTCCCCCGCAGCCTGGTGCACCGCTGGTCGCTCTCCGAGGTGTTCCTGACCGGATCGCGTGCGGTGGACGAGCGGCGGTTCCAGGCCGCCGCCCAACTGCCGCTGTCCCACGGGTACTTCAGGGACCACCCGGGCCGTCTCGACCACCACGACGTGCTGCTCGTGCTGGAGGCGTGCCGGCAGTCCGTCACCGCCGCGGCCCACCTCCACCAGGGCGTCCCGGCCGCCACCACCTTCATGGTGACCGCCTGGACCCTGGAGATCACCGACGGGGACGCGCTGGCGTGCGGAACCCGCCCGGGCGAGCTGGCCATCGACGGCGACGTCACCGGCCGGCACGAGCGCGGCGGACGGCTGCGCCGGCTGGAGTTCGCGATGGACCTCAGCCTGGACGGCAAGCCGCTCGGGCACCTCACCATGGACGTCCGCTCGACCGCGACCGACCAGTACCACAACCTGCGCTACATGCAGCGCGGCAGCGAGGTGCCGACCGCCTTCGGCCTGCCCGCCGACCCGATCGGCGAGCCGGTCGACCCGGCCGCGGTGCGCCGCCTCGACCCGGTGAACGCCGTCCTCGACGACGTCCGCCGCGAGGACGGCACTCTGGCCGCGGTGCTCAGCCCGCGCACCTTCCGCAACCGCAGCATGTACGACCACCCGTACGACCACGTCCCGGCGATGGTCTTCAGCGAGGCCGCCCGCCAGTGCGCGCTGCTCCTGGCCGACGGCGCGGAGGGCGCCGGCCGGGTGCTGCGACTGGACGGCTCGTTCGACCGCTTCGCCGAACTGGACCAGACCGTTCGGCTCACCGCCGCGCCGGATCCGGACCGCGGCGCCACCTCCTACCTGTTGCGGGCGGTGCAGGGCGAGCAGGCCGTGGCATCCGTCTCCGTCACGCTCGCCTGACCCGTTCACACCACCTCTTTTCGGAAGGCATCACCATGTCCCACCTGTCCATGGTCTGGTTCGACTTCGGCGGCGTCCTGTCCCCGCCGCTGGAGCGCATCTACGAGGCGTACGAGGTCAAGACCGGCATCAGCCCCCGCCAGCTCAAGGCCGCGATCAAGGGCGTCGCCGACGAGATGGGCCTGCCCACCATGGCGCCCGTCGAGGTCGGCGTGATCAGCGAGCCCGAGTGGGGCCGCCGGCTGGCCCGGGTGCTGGCCGAGCAGAACCCCGGCATCGACCTGTCCCGGGCCGAGCTGGAGACCTTCGGCCGGCAGTGGTTCGACGGCATCAAGGCCAACCCGGTCATGGTCCGGGCGTACCGGTACATCCAGGACAACGGCGTGCGCGTCGGCGTCCTGTCCAACAACGTCACCGAGTGGGGCCCGTACTGGAAGGCGATCATCGCCCCGGTCGGCGAGGTCGACGTCCTGATCGACTCCTCCGAGGTCGGCCACCGCAAGCCCGACCCGGAGATCTTCGAGATCGCCGCCAAGACCGCCGACGTCTCGCCCGCCGAGTGCCTGCTCATCGACGACGTCGAGGAGAACCTCGCCGCCGCCCGCGCCCAGGGCTGGAAGACGGTGCTCTACCAGAACGACGAGCAGACCCTCGCCGACCTGCACGCCGCGACCGGCCTCGCCGGTCTGACCGACCTGCTCTGAGCCCGCCCGGCCGGACACCCCGGAGGAGCCACCATCATGACCACCTCACTCGACGCGTCCGTCTCGGTCACGGACATCCCGGGCCTGGACCCGACGCCGCTGTACACGCCGGTGCCCGAGCGCTCGGCCGGCGGCCTGCCGCAGATCGCGCTGCCCAGCGGCCACAAGGCCGTGCACCTCACCCGCTACACGGACGTGCACAAGGCGCTGACCGACCCGACCTACGGCCGGACCGAGACCAACGTCGAGGGCGGCCCGACCTTCTTCCCCACCACCCTGCCGCCCGAGATGCTGATCAACCTGGACGGCCAGGACCACTCCCGGCTGCGCCGGTTCGTCACCGCGGACTACAGCGCCAACGCGGTCGCCAAGCTGCGCCCGTACCTGGACGAGGCGATCACCCGCAGCTTCGCCGAGCTGCGCGCCCAGGAGCGGCCCGACCTGTACACCGCCGTCCTGGACCGGGTGCCGATCGAGCTGACCTGCCACTTCCTCGGCATCCCGGTGGAGGACGTGGCGTACTTCCGCCCGCACTCCCGCACCATCCAGATGGCGCTGCACGACGACGTGCCGCAGCTGGTGGAGGACTTCTTCACCGCGTACAACTACGTCGCCGACATGGTCGCCGGCAAGCGCCCCTACGTCCCGGGCGGCCTGATCGAGAAGTTCATCCAGGGCCGCGACGAGACCGAGCCGCCGCTGGAGGACAAGGAGCTCGTCGGCATCATCTTCACCGCCGTGGTGTCGGTGGACCAGAACGTGCTCTCGGTCCTGGCCAAGGCCGCCCACGTGCTGCTCAGCGCGCCGAGCCTGTGGCAGCGGGCCGTCGCCGATCCCGAGGTCATGCCGCAGCTGGTCGAGGAGATCATCCGACTGGTCCCGCTGGGCCGGATGTCCACCTTCCCGCGGGTCGCCCACCGGGAGGTGGTGACCTCCGAGGGAACCATCCACACCGGTGACCTCGTCTACGCGGACGCCTTCCTCGGCAACCGCGACCCCGAGGTGTTCGAGAACCCGCTGGTCATCGACCCGGACCGGAAGGGCAAGCGCCACCTGCAGTTCGGCTACGGCATGCACCACTGCCTCGGCGCGGCGCTGGCCCGCCTGGAGATCGCCGAGATCCTCGGCCGTGTGGTGCGCGAGTTCCCGACCATGACGCTGGACGGCGACCCGGCCGACCTGGTCTGGGACGAGGGCGCGCTGCTGCGCCGTCCGATCGGGCTGCCGGTGCGCTGGTAGCCGCACGGTGCCCGCGGGGGAAGCCCTCCCGCGAGGACGCACCCGGGCCCCGTCTGCTGGCAGGCGGGGCCCGGGTGCGTCGCGTGTGTCACCCGGCATGTTCCTTTGGACGTACCCGGGGTGGCACCTGAGGAGCAGATCCATTGAGTCCCCCGGTGCGGGACCGATATTTTCTGAAGCGTCGGCCGGGGGGCCGGACGAGATCCCGCCATCGCGCGGGAACCACGGGGGATACATGTCGGACGTGATGCGTGTCGATGTGCTGGGCACACTGGAATTCCGTTTCACCGACCGGGTCTTCGCACTTCGGGGACCCAAACTGCGAAAAGTACTGGCCCTACTCGCACTGCGGGCGAACGAGGACGTGAACATCGACGTGATGGCGCATGAACTGTGGGGGGAGAATCAGCCCGCCACCGCCGTCATGACCGTCCGCACCCACATTTACCACCTGCGGAAGTGGTTCGCGGCCGTCCCGGTCGCAGAGGAATGCAAGCCGCAGATCGCCAGCCAGCCGTACGGCTACCGGCTGGAGATATCCGAGGAGCACGTCGACGCCACGGAGTTCCGGCTCCGCTGCGCCTACGGGTCCAAGCTGCTGGACGCCGGCCGGGTGGACGCGGCCGCCGAGACCTTCGGCCAGGCGCTGGCACTGTGGCGCGGCCCGGTGCTCACCGACGTGCGGCACGGCGCCGTGATCGAGCAACTCGCCTCGGAACTGGGCGGGTTGCGCGAGCGGGCGATCGAGCAGCGGCTGGAGGCGGACCTCGACCGCGGGCGCCACCGGGACGTCGTCGAGGAGCTGCGGCTGCTGGTCGCGGCCCAGCCGTTCAACGAGTGGCGGCACGCCCAGCTCATCCGCGCCCTGCACGCCTCCGGCCGCCGGGTCGAGGCGCTCGGGGCCTACCAGTCGCTGCGCACCCTGCTCAACCGCGAGCTGGGCGTCGAGCCCTCCGGGGACGTCCAGCGGCTGCGCACCGAGATCCTCCGAGGCGTCGCATGAGACCCGGCCAGGAAGGACGTGACATCCCGTGATCGAGGAACTGCTGCCGGGGCCGGTCGTCGGCGCCGAATCGTTCGACACCGCGCAGGAGGCGGCCCTCTTCCCCGAGGAGGAGAGGTGGGCCGCCCCGATGGCCACCGCCCGGCGGGCCAGGTTCACCACGAGCCGCGACTGCGCCCGGCAGGCGATGGTCCGGCTCGGGCTGCCGCCGGCCCCGATCCTGCGCGGCCGCTCGGGCGAGCCGCTCTGGCCGAGCGGGCTCACCGGCAGCATGACCCACACCCGCGGCTACCACGCCGCGGCCGTCGCCCCCTCCCTGGACATCCTGGCGATCGGCGTCGACGCGGAGCCGAACCAGCGGCTGAGCAACAGCGACGCGCTGCCGCTGCTGTCGCTCGCCGCGGAGCGGGCCTGGGTCGGCACCCTGTTCGAGCGGCGGCCCGAAGTCAGCTGGGACCGGCTGCTGTTCAGCGCCAAGGAGTCCGTCTACAAGGCGTGCTTCCCGCTGGTCGGGCCGTTGGGCTTCGACGACGTGCTGATCACGGTCGACCCCCGGGGCGGCACCTTCCGGGCCCGGGTCAGGCTTCCGGGGCCGGCCGGGCGGGACTCCCGCTCGACGCAGCTGGCGGGCCGCTGGCTCGCCCGCGACGGCCTGATCGTGACCGCGATGGTGCTGCGGCGTCCGAGTCGTCGGCGGCGTCGTGCTCCGGATCTGGCCCGGGTGGCGGGTTTTGGCTGATCAGGTCCAGCAGCCCGGGGAAACGCGACTCCAGGTCCTCCCGTCGCAGGTGCGCCTTCCTGCTGTTGCCCCGGTTGATCTGCAGGACCAGCCCGGACTCGCGCAGGATTCGGAAGTGGTGACTGAGCGTGGACTTCGAGACCCCGAGGTCGAAGGACAGGCAGGTGCGCTCGGTGCCGTCCGGCAACCCCACGAACTCCTGGACGACCTTGTACCGCAAGGGATCTGACAGAGCGTTCAGGATTGTCGGAAGCTCCATCTCGTCCCGGCTCGGGTGACCCTCCGCGTCGACCATTCTCCTCCGCCTCCCTGTCGCTCGTGGCCTCAACTCGTAGGCCAGGTTTGACTTGCATCATACCTCCGCTCCGTGCAAACCTTAGGTTCTATAAGAACCGAACCTAAGGTTCGGAGCCCTCCGGAACGGGAGCTTCCCCAACCATGGCTGCACAGACCGAATCCCCCCTCGTCGGGGAAGACGCCGGATCCCAGGCGTCAGGGCGCCAGCGGCAGACGCTGATCCTGGTCGCCGTCCTTCTGGCCGTCTTCGTCGTCCCCACGTCCATCTCCGGCACCGGTGTGGCGCTGCCGTACATCGGCTCCGACCTGGACGCCAACCTGGTGCCCCTCCAGTGGGTCGTCAACGCCTTCAACGTGGCGTTCGCCTGCTTCACCCTCGCCTGGGGTTCCATCGCCGACATCATCGGCCGCGTCCGCGCCTTCGCCCTCGGCGCCACGATCTACGCGGTCGCCTCGCTGGTCAGCGTCTTCGCCGGCAACGTGATCCTGCTGGACGCCGCCCGCGCCCTGGCCGGCATCGGCGGCGCCGCGATCTTCTCCTGCGGTGCGGCGATGCTCTCCACCGTCTTCGAGGGCCCCGCCCGCGGCCGGGCGTTCGCGCTCTTCGGCACCGTCGCCGGCATCGGCGTCTCCTTCGGCCCGTCGCTCTCCGGCGCGCTGATCGAGAACGCCGGCTGGCGCTGGGTGTTCGCCGTGCACGTGATCGTGCTGGCCCTGGTCCTGCTCGCCGTCCCGACCATGAGCCGCGCCGTCCAGGAGACCCGCACCGAGGGTGCGCGCATCGACGTCGTCGGCTCCGCCCTGTTCATCCTCGCCATGCTGCTGCTCACCACCGGCATCGCGCAGGGTTCGCAGTGGGGCTGGGCCAGCCCGGGCGTGCTCGGCCTGTTCGCCGGCACGATCGTCGCCCTCGTGGTCTTCGCCGCGGTGGAGAAGCGCAAGTCGCACCCGATGCTCGACCTGAGCATCGTCACCAACCGCCGCTTCATGGCGCTCTGCCTGGTGCCGGTGGCCGGCTCCTTCGGCTTCGTCACCATGCTGACCTACCTGCCCAGCTACCTCACCGCCGCCGGTGGCTACTCCAGCGGCACGGCCGGTGCGATCATGCTGATGCTCACCGTCCCGATGCTGGTCCTCCCGCTGGTGGCCGCGAAGCTCGTCGCCAAGGGCGTCTCCGCGATGGGCATCATCTACCTGAGCCTGGTCTTCCTGGTGGTCGGCGCCGCCGGCCTGGAGCTCTACAAGCCCGACGTCAACCTCGGCCTGGTCGCCCTGCCGATGCTGATCGTCGGCGCCGGCTACGCCCTCGCCGCCGGCCTCGTCGACGGCAAGGCCCTGGAGCTCGTCGCCCCGGAGCGCGCCGGTATGGCCGCCGGTTTCCTCAACACCATGCGCCTCGGCAGCGAGGCCATCGCCGTGGCGATCTACGGCTCGCTGCTCGCCACCGTCATCAGTGGCAAGACCCAGGACAGCATCGCCAGCTACGCCGGCGCCGGTGACGCGACCACCGTCGCCGGGACCGTCGCGAGCGGCAACATCTCCGGCCCGGCCGGCGACGTGGCCGAGGCGCAGCGCGGCAGCTTCACCGACCTCCTGGTCAACGCCTACGACGGCGCCTTCCACACCGTCCTGTGGGTGCTCGGTGGCATCTGCCTGGTGCTGCTCGTGCTCATCGCGCTGCTGCTGAGCGGCCGCAAGGCCGAGCCGGCGAAGGCCAACTGACCCCGCGGCCGCTTCCGGAGCGGCCCGCGGCCCCCGACCCGGTCGGGAGGCGCCTACACCCCCGGGGCGCCTCCCGACCGGTCCCAGGGCCGGTCGTCGAACCCGCTTCGAGGACCGACCACCGGGCCGGGGCACCCGTCGGATCCGTCCGACCCCCATCCGCTACGTCTGGAGAACAGCATGACTGGCACCGTGCAGCAGGCCTCGGCCGCTGCTTCGAGCGGGCCCAAGCCGATCCGCAGACTCGATCGGGTGATCATTCGTTTCGCCGGTGATTCCGGTGACGGCATGCAGCTGACCGGTGACCGTTTCACTTCGGAGA